>CAZPND010000121.1:0-6053 GCA_964587975.1 uncultured Candidatus Bathyarchaeia archaeon | reverse complement strand
TCACCTACGCACCGTATTCACCGAATACGATAGAACCATGATTGCCGGAGACTCCCGAAGAAAAGAACCGAAAAAGTTCGGAGGCCCCGGCGCACGCGCGAAAGAACAGAAAAGTTACAGATAAGGAGAACGAAAAAATGATAATTCCCGTGAGATGCTTCACCTGCGGCAAGCTCATCGGAGACCGATGGGAAGAATTCGCCCGAAGAATAAGAACGGGCGAGAACCCCCGTGACGTCTTAGACAGTCTGGGCATCAAACGATACTGCTGCAGGCGCATGGTGCTTTCCAACGTGGAGATAATCGACGAAATTTTACGCTTCTATGAAGAGGCAGAAAAAAGAAGAGAAGCCCGCAACCTATACTAACCGCTCAGCGCCCTTTTACTCGTACCATTCTCCTATGAAAAATATTTCTGAATCATCCTGAGAAAATATTGGCGAATGGCAAAGGAAATTACCGGCAAAATATCCCGGCGTTATGTCATGATTATCCGACCCATCAGCGTTCATCATGTAAATGTCAAAATCGCTATCCCGCTTCGAAAGAAAAGCTACACGTGTTCCGTCTGGCGACCAAGTTGGGTAAAGGTCCCAATAAGTGTTATCAGTGAGTCTCTTGAGGTTTTGGCCGTTGACGTCTATGGTGAAGCTTTCGGTGTTTTCGTCACTTACGCCATCTATTTTCTGAGCAAAGACAAGCTTGTCCTGCGCGTTCAGCCTCAGGGCAGACGTGTAAATCTCGTTGTCAGTGCTGTAGAGCAGCTTCACTTTTTCCGTGGCAAGATCCAAAACGTAAATCCCGTATTTTCCCTCATTCGGCACTGCGTCTTGGGAGTCTGACGCTTGTTGGTTTGCTTCCATGCTTAACATTGTTCCAGCAACCACTAGAATAAGTACCGCAATTAAAGCCAACACTGCAATAGCCGCCAACGCTTTCTTTGCCACGAGAATCGCCCTGTTTTTAATGGTAAGCTGATTGGATAAAATTTAAGGATTATCCGCGGACTTTTGGTTTTTCGCTTTGTGCGAAGACCATATAAATATGATATCAGGATTTTTCCAGCGTCTGACTAAAAACTTTGAATGCTGGGACTTTTAATAAATTTAATATACTCCTTGGAACAATAACCCGATTCGCAAGTTAAGGAGAAACGATAGAGGCTGAATGGGTTCTGCTAAAGCTCAACGTAACAGTAGCAGTGACGTTGGCGATTGTATCCTAATATTCAATGCAGAACCCCGGCAAACTCTACTTCAAAGAATAAACAAGTAAAGCAAGACTGGGCTCTGAAAGATTAAACATTACTTTTTAGAGAAGTTTTTCCAAAGCTCCTCGTATTGAAATATTGTGCCAAATTTTTCAGTTAAGGGAAATGTGGTGTTTGATGTAAACGCGATTTCCACCTTGCTAACGCTTGGAATTTTTCTTATTTCATTATTTATTTTGATGGCGTCACCAAAGTCCTTTATCATCGCAAGAGCTATAACGTCAAAGTCTCCAACAATCTCCGAAACCAGAAAGACTTGTTTCAGTTTGCTTACCTCATTTACCGTTTCCGCCACTTCATATTTCGGGGAGTTCCTGACAAAAAAGTACGCTTTGCCGCTGTATCCAATTTTTGAAAGATCAAGTTCTACGGTTGATCTAAAAATCACGCCTTGCCTTTCCATTTTTTCATAACGATTCTGCACGGTTTTAGGCGAAAGCCCAAGTTTCATTGCAATGCGGCGAAAAGAGGTTTCCGAATTCTCTGTTAATTCTTGCAGTACTTTGAGGTCAATTTTATCCATAAATTAGCGCCCCATTGCTTTTAACTCCACGTTTTCATACTGAACATGTGTTTTGCCCCAGAAATTGACGCTGACCCTATTTATGCCCTGCAAAATTAAATCGCGTTTCAAATCTTCTATTTCTTCCAAGTTCTTAGCCATCACAAAAACGCATAGGTCAAATTTTCCCATACTTCGAGATATGGCTGCTAAGTTCATTTTTTTATCTCGAATTAGATTCATTACGTTTTGTTCTTGGTCAGGGTTCAGGTTTATCCCGATAGTTGCGGAAATTTCGTACCCTAACGCCCCCATGTTCGTGAACAACGTTGCTCTTTTTATCAACCCCGACTCTTTTAAGCGTTGAATTCGCTTGAATATGGCATTAATCGACACGTTGCAGTATTCTGCCAAGTCTTTCAGTTTTGTACGTGAGTTTTTAATCAATTCACGCAGAATTTTGGCGTCGATTTCGTCGATTTGTACTTTATCTTTCAAGGGAAGTCTGCCTTAATATTACCAATCTAAAATAAAACTCTTTTCAGATATTTTTACTGGAAACAATTTACTACGCTTTAAAATCATTTAAGTTATTGTGTACAATAGAAAAAAGTATTAATTATTACCATGCAAACGTTTTTCCTGATGTTACCTTACTGAGAGAAGACCCGTGATACGCGCGATTCTATATCTTGTATTTCCTGCTACGACGTCCAAATCATCTTAAAGTGGTCCTGGCACATCAATATGAAACTGGGATGATTTATCAAAAGGAAAGGGGACTCTGCCAGAAACCTTGAAGGGAAGAAACTGATAACAGCTTCTTTATCGTCAAAAACAGCTCCGTTGGTTTTGAGTGGGCTGAAACTGAACCTTAGCTCAAAGTTGGGCGCGTGAAGACATCTGATGTATACATCCCAATCCCCGCAAAATGCTGAAAGATCTCAAGAACATCTTCTTTAACTGCCATTACCTAAGTATTACATTGAAAAATCAATTAAAGAAAAATTCCAAATCAAGCAATGCTCGTTTTATGTTTACCTATGTCTGTAGATTATGAGATGAAGTATAACACCTATGTTTTTGACACTGAAAGCGACAGATTACTGTTTAGCGTTTGCGTTTCTTGAAGTAGACCAGCAGACCTAAGCTAACAACGGGTTAAGGCAGCAGGATAAGTGGTTTTTCAAAAGTTTTATTCGGAATTAAGCTCGTTCATAATGCATTGATCAGCTTTTTTCATCGTATTTCTCAGTTATTGATCTCCAAGTGGAGAGAAGCTCTTCCTTGCTTGCCAGTAACACCTTATGTTGCTCCCTTTTAGCTTCAACTAGAAGCTCTAAAACTTCCTCGAAAATCACTGCCGAAAAACACACCGGGTATTCCGAAGAGCCGTTCACCATCCCATTGTTTTGTAGTTTTTTCAGGATACGATAGAGTTGCCGTCTATACAGGTTCAGTGCCTCGGCTATGTCTCTTGCTTTTTTTGGGCCTTCAGTTGAAAGTAAGACATACACTTGAGCATCTGTTTCTCTGAACCCGAGGCATACGAGAGTTTTAAGCATCCATTCTTTACTCAATTTGCCTTCACCCTTTTGTAAGATTGAACTTGAAAAAAGAGGGGACATAGGTGCAAGTTGCTTGTTTGTTAGAGAGGCCAGCCTTTGATGTAGCCGATTTGGTGGACGTATTGATTCGTATATTCTGGTGGGTTAAAAATCGTGTCTCCAAGCCCAAAGCCCTCCACTCTGCTGAACCGTTTAGTACCAGTTAATTCGAAATCACCTTGTCCTCTGAAATCTTCTGGATTAATGAGTGTTCCATCAGGTGTTTGCAAGAAACCAGTGATTCGTGCTACCCCCAAAAACATTAGAGTTGGGTGCCCAGGCAACTTGAAGGTAAATGTGCCTACAGTTCTAACCAAGCCGTTTCCAGTGAGAGCGTTTAACTCGATATGGTGGATGGCGGTGATATCGAAATCGTCAGGATAAGAATATACCTCATCATCTATTGTGATCGTGCATTCTGACGCGTCTTCAATGATATGTTCAACTATTACAAGCTTTGGAGCGCCACTAGCATCGACATAAGTAACTGTAACAGGACCATAAACAACTTTAAGATCATAGTCCACGTATTCTGATTTGGGTTTTTGGAACCACCATGCTTGAGATACTGCTATTATGGATGATGCTGAGAGCACCATCAACAAAGCCACCGTAACAATCAGAATAGTCTTTCTTTTCATTTTTTCTCACCTCCCTTTTTTGCTTGCTTGATTTGAAATTCGGTTCGAATCATCGAAAATCAATTATGTCCGTGTCTCTACTTCAATGGTGACGACTGACAAGGTCTATCACTGCTACATGAGAACGTGGTTGTTTTGGGCGAGGAAACCATAAAAGCGGTTCTTAAAAATGCCGGGCTCACCGAGAAAGAGGCAGTGATATACATCTTCCTCGCCAAACACGAACCTCTAACGGGTACAGAAATCGCCAAGCTCACAAGAAAGGACAAAGCGCAAGTTTTTCGCATCCTAAAGAAACTTCAAGCCAAAGGCTTTGTAGAAGCAACGCTCGAGTTCCCCACCCGCTACATTGTTCGCCCCTTCGAGAATATTCTTGAATCTGTTGTTGAGGCGAAGCGAGAGGAAGTTACCTTCATAGAGAAGGCCAAAGCAGATCTACTTGACCACCTGAGTAAGAAGAGCCAAGCGGAACCTTCTCTGGAAAAGTTTGTGGTTATCAAAGGTAAGAAAAGAATATATTCGAAAATTTGTAGGATATTCCAGGACACTAAATGTCAACTATCATCAGCAATGACAGTTCCGAGTTTGATACGTGCTGATCGCTTTGGAGTTTTTGATGCTGCTTTAAACAATCCTTTGAGATCACAAATACAGCATCGTTTTCTTGCCGAATTGTCCGAACGAAACATGAACTCCATGAAAGCGATTCTGAAGAGAATCCCTAAGACTGGGTTCAATTTCAGGGCGAGAAACCCCGATTTAGGCTTAAGAATGTTTCCTAGAATGATCACGAGAGACAACAAGGAAATACTATTCTTCACCTCCACACCTAGAACAGGTAAATCAGGAAATGAAGAAGTATGCCTATGGACAAACTGTAAATCGCTGGTACAGGCATTCACGGATGTATTTGAGGATTTATGGCGTAACTCCAGCGACATGCAAGAAAAGATTTTAGAAATCGAAACAGGTAAACCAACGCCAAGTATCTGCATTATTAGCGATGTTGAGGAAGCTAAAAAGAAGTACGAAGAGACAGTGCAGTGCGCCCAAGAGGAAATAGTATTGATGACCTCTCCCAAACATCTTATTGGATACTGGAAAGACAGAGCACAGCTAAAAGAGTGGACCAGAAAAGGCATTTCCGTTAGAATCATGGCGCCCATAGTCCGCGAGAATTTGGAACCTGCAACAGAAATTTCAAAGATTTGTGAAGTCAAACATGTGCCCATTGGCTACCCAGAAGCTACTATAGTGGATGGCAAACACTATTTCCAGTTTAAGACGCCGCCGACAGACAAAGAAAAACTAAGGTCAACACCCTATTTCAAAAACACATTCTACACCAATGACTTGGAATACGTAGATAAAATGAAAAACATGTTCGATGATGTATGGAAAAACGCTCGTGCTCCATCGCCAGTCACATTAGAAGCGATTCTCGAAAGATCTCATGCGCCACAAGGTATGCCTTCTTCTGATAGAAAGCCTGCCTATCTCAAAGAGGTTAGCGGTCTAAGTTTTAAAGATTGGAAACTAAGGGAGACCGCAGCCGAAAAAGATGTTTTGAACAAGATCATTAGTGCCAAGAAATTCTCGAGAGAAATTCAACCAAAGAGCCCATTGAGATTGCATGGTAGCATGGGAAGCGCTGTTATTCACCCACCACACTACTTCAACCTACCTGACATGATATTCACTGTCTTTCACATTGAAAAACATTCATCATTTGGAGAAGAAGACGCGATGCTTATTTCATTATGGCTTGAGACGCCAAAGGGTCATGCTTATGTCCCAGCGGCTTATGTTGGAGATAATCCCAAGGCTCAAGCTATCTGGAAAGCTTTTATGGCTGGCACTCCAGCAGGACAAAATGTTCAACTGCTTAAAAAAGATGAAATCCAAATTCAAATACATGGCAACACTCTCTTTGCAGCATGGACAAGGCAAATACCACTCCTTCCTCCACAATACATTCTTCCGCCCTCATGCCTACTGATGGAAGGATATGGTGATCTCAAGACCGATTCTTA
>CAZPND010000120.1:0-6063 GCA_964587975.1 uncultured Candidatus Bathyarchaeia archaeon | reverse complement strand
AATTATTTAAATCTGTGAATCTCGTAACCCCTTAAAAGATAGGATAATCCATAATCGTTACGGAGTGTCTGAAAAGCTTGAAGCGGTTTCCAGCAGAAGAGTATGCTCTTCCTTTCTTTAAGGAACAGGGGTTCGTGAGAAAACGCTGTCCAACGTGCGGAGAATACTTCTGGACGCAGAACGTAAAGCAGGAAAACTGCGGAGAATCCACCTCGGACGGATGCACCTACTACACTTTTCTGAGGAATCCGCCGACACGCAACCGCTACAGGTTGCCTGAGATGCGTGAAGCGTTTCTCTCGTTCTTCGAAAAGCATGGGCACAAGCGCATAAAACCTTACCCTGTTGTAGCCAGATGGAGAAGCGACATTTACCTGACGCACGCAAGCATAATTGACTTCCAACCTTACGTTACCGAAGGCATTGCGCCGCCACCAGCCAATCCGCTTGTTATAGCGCAGCCGTGCATTCGCCTTGTGGATATAGCGAATACTGGCCCGACTTTTGGGAGGCACTTGACGATTTTTGAGATGGGGGGGCATCACGCTTTTAATTACCCTGACAAGGAAGTTTATTGGAAAGACCAGACTGTGCGTTACCATCATGAGTTCGTCACCGACGTGTTGGGGGTGAAGTCTGATGAAGTTACGTACAAGGAGGATGTTTGGGTTGGCGGTGGAAATGCTGGCCCGGATGTTGAGTGCATAGTTGGTGGGTTGGAGGTTGCCACGCTTGTTTTTATGCAGTATAAAGTTGTCAACGGCGAGTTTATCAAGCTGCCCATACGCACGGTGGATACGGGTTACGGTTTAGACCGTTTCGCTTGGCTTTCTCAAGGAGTGCCAAGCTGTTTTCACGCGGTTTACGGCGGGTTGCTTGACAAGGTTTTTGCTATGGCAGGGTTAAAGGTGGATAATGAACTGCTGTTTTCCGTGGCGAAGTATTCTGGTTTGGTGAGTGTGGATAAAAACGCGAACAGGTTAAACGCAAGGCGGAAAGTAGCGGAGCTTGTCGGCAGAGACGTGGATGAGCTGGACAGGGTGCTTATTCCCGTTGAGAACGCGTTTGGGGTTGCGGATCACACGAAATGCTTGAGTTTCATGCTTTCAGAAGGCATTGTACCGTCTAACATTCATGAAGGGTACTTGGCGAGGCTTCTGTTCCGCAGAGTCTACCGCTTGCTAAGAAGCTTGAACATCGATGTTGAACGGCTCTATGACATAGTGGACATGCAAGTTGATTTGTGGTCAAAGGATTACCCGCATATCAAAACCATGCGGAACGAGATTGTGGAAATGCTCAAGGTTGAAGAAGAAAAATTTGAGGACACCTTGAAAAGAGGCGAAGGCATGGTGAAGCGAATCGCCTCTGAGCTTAAGGCGAAAAACGTTAACCGCTTGCCCGAATCAACCTTGTCTGAGCTTTATGATTCTCATGGGTTTCCACCCGAAATCGTCAAGGAAGCGGCTGAAGCAGAAGGCGTCAAGGTGGAAGTTCCTGAAAACTTCTATGCACTGATAGCTAAAAGGCACATGCAAGCCGATAAGCCTGTTGAAGAAGAAGGAAAAGCTGAAGCAACGTTGGAGGCTGCCGTTGCGGAACTGTCGCCAACCGAGCAGATGTACTATGCTGACGCTTACGTTAAAGAGTTTGACGCCAAGGTTCTCAAAGTAATACAAGGCAAATACGTTGTCTTGGATCGAACGTGTTTTTATCCTGAGGGAGGTGGACAGCCTTCAGACAACGGCTTCTTACTGTTTGATGATGCCAAAGTGGAAGTTGTCCATGTGCAGAAAGTGGGCAGAGTCATAGTGCACGAAAGTAACGCTCAGGCTGCGCTTAAGGAAGGCACAGTTGTCAAAGGGGTTCTTGACTGGGAAAAGCGCTACGCGCTAATGAAGGCGCATACGGCTACGCATTTAGTCAACGGCGCTGCAAGGCGCGTGTTGGGCGAACACGTGTGGCAGCATGGCACGCAGAAAGGTGTGGAAACTACGAGGCTGGATATTTCGCATTATCGCAGGTTAACATCTGAAGAGATACATAAGATTGAGACGTTGGCGAACCAAGCGGTTTTGGCGGACATGCCTGTCACGACTGCGTGGATGCCGCGGAATGAAGCTGAGTCGCGGTATGGTTTTAGGCTGTATCAGGGTGGTGCGGTTCCAGGGAAGGAGATTCGGGTGGTGAAAACGGGCGACTGGGACGTGGAGGCGTGTGCAGGAACGCATCTGAGGCGAACGGGCGAGATAGGGTTTCTTAAAATCGTTTATACAGAGCGCATTCAGGATGGCGTCGAAAGGCTTGGGTACGCGGTTGGGCTTGCGGCGTTGAAGGCTGTGCAACGGCAGGAGCAGTTGTTGTGGACGGTTTCGGAGACTTTGAGTGCGCCCGTGGAGAAGCTGGATAAGACTGCTGAGAAACTTGTTAAGGAGCTGAAGGAAGCAAACTCGGAAAAACGTAAACTGGTCAAAGAGCTGGCAGCCAAAGAAAGCGCGGTTGGCGTGGCTAATGAGCTGGGCGTAGCGCAGGAAATCGGGGGAGTGACGCTGGTGAAGCGCGATTTTCAAGGAGAAATCGACGTTAATCGCATGGTGCAAACGGCAAATGAGATGATAAAGCGGAATGAGGCAACGGTTACGCTGTTCTACGGAACGGATAGAAAGAACGCTAAAGTGCTTGTGATGGCGGGTGAAGCCGCTGTTGAAAAAGGCGTCAACGCAGGTGAAGTAGTGCGTGAGGTTTCGCCTATTATCGGCGGTGGAGGCGGGGGAAAACCGAACTTCGCCCAGGGCGGCGGAACCCAAATTGAGAAGCTGGAAGACGCGGTTAAGGAAGCGGAAGAATTAATCAAGAAACAACTGGAACGCTGAGACTTCTCTAGCGCTTGCGGCAGTCTATAGCGTTTTCTGCATGCTATTGGTTGTTTTCGGCGTCAATACGGGTAGACCCCTCTACAGGTTTCTGCAGTGAAACACTATCAGGCGGCAAATATGCTGGTCTGGTCACGGATGCGCCTTGGAGAAAGTGCTTCCTTATTGAAAGCGGAGCCAGAGTTTTTGTTGTTGCTGTTTTTTCCTTATTTTTTGTGGTGGGTGGGGCGTGGTTTTTGAACGGTTTTTCAGTGAACTGGTGTTTTTTGGGGGAAAAATGAAAGTGTGTTTCTTTGGTTGTTTGTTTTTTAGGCGGTTGTTCGGTTTTGAATGGTTTTAGGTTTCAAACGGATAGTTTTAAATACTTGTTTGTGATAAATGCTCAGAAAAAGAGAAACATTCAATACACCTGTCGAAAGAGGATTGAAACATGACTGCAGGAGACTTAGCATGGGTAATGACTTCAACCGCCCTAGTGATGTTAATGACCCCAGCCCTAGGCTTCTTCTACGGAGGCTTAGTGCGAAAGAAAAACCTTGTATCCACGATAGTCCAGTGCCTAATCATATTCGCCGTCGTAAGCATAGTATGGGCCATCATAGGCTACAGCCTCGTATTCGGACCAAGCATAAACGGAGTAATAGGCGACCTCTCGTTGGCTGGCTTAACCAACATAGGCATACACAGCGTCAACATATCCCTTGCACCAGCCATCCCTGAACTGCTGTTCTTCGCGTTCCAACTGAAATTCGCAGCCATCACCCCAGCCTTAATCATAGGCGCATGCGCAGAAAGAATCAAGTTCCGCTCACTCCTGATCTTTATAGTTCTCTGGTCTGTGTTTATCTACGCGCCCATAGCTCACTGGGTATGGAACCCCGACGGATGGCTACGCGCCTTAGGCGCAATCGACTTCGCAGGCGGCATCGTTGTGCATATCTCAGCAGGATTATCTGCCCTCGCGGCAGCCCTCGTAGTCGGCAGAAGAAAAGGCTGTGGCATCCCATGGAAAGAGCACATGCAAGCTGCCAAGAAAGGATCCGCCACTGAATTCAAGCCCACCAACATCCCCTACGTGATTCTCGGGGCAGGTCTGCTGTGGTTCGGATGGTTCGGATTCAACGGAGGAAGCGCCCTTGCAGCAAACGACTTAGCCGTCTCAGCACTTGTCACCACAAACTTAGCTGCAGCTGCCGCCGCCGTAAGCTGGATGCTCCTGGACTGGGCGATAAAGGGTAAACCTTCAGCAGTCGGCATATCCGTTGGTGCGGTCGTTGGGTTGGTCGCCATAACGCCTGCCGCAGGTTACGTTACCGTAACTTCAGCGTTGATCATAGGTTTAGCTGCAGGGGTTATCTCTAACTTAGTTGCCAACTGGCGTGCAGGCAGATGGAAAGTAGACGATTCGCTGGATGTTTTCGCGTGCCATGGGGTCGGTGGAATCTGGGGGTCAATCGCCACAGGCTTATTCGCTACAGCGGCGGTTAACGGCGTAAACGGTTTACTGTTCGGAAACGCAGGTCAACTGGTCGCCCAGCTGTTGGCAGTGGCGGTGGTGGCGCCTTTCGCCTTCTTCGGCTCATACGCGCTGCTGAAGGTGGTCAACGTGTTCTCGCCGCTCAGAGTGACCCCGCAAGCAGAAGACGCTGGTTTGGACCTCAGCGAGCACGGAGAAGAAGCATACCAGCTTGACTGACCAACAAAAGCGGAAACAAACGCTTAACCCTTCTCTTTCTTTTTAAATGAAGTATCGTAAAAGACCTATTGGCTTATGTTTAGTTTCTTCAGAATTTCTCTATAAGCCTTCAACGCGGTTTTTTCGTTCTGGACGTTTTTGATTAGCATGCGCCCCCCGTTGAACAGGCTAACCTCCATGCCTTTATAGTCAAATATTATGGCAAGATGCGACTTCAAGCGGACGTTGAAGCGCTGCCTTACAGTTTCGTAAACCTCAGTAAGGTTCAGCTTTAACGGTTTTTCAGGGTTAATGTTCGCAGTGTCTTGGCCGCAAAGCCAAACAAGCCGCCCTCCACGTTCTAAAGAAGTCAAGGTGCCTTGGCAAGCGGGGCAGTTCGATGCTTTCGCGGTGTCAACTGTGGTGAAGTACATGTCGTTGAAGTCGCAAACCATGAGCTTGCCCTTCAGCGGTGTCCCCATGCCCGTTAGAACTTTTATGGCTTCCATAGCTTGCATGGCGCCGATTATCCCAGGTGTAGCGCCTAAAACGCCGCGGGTGTCGCACGTCAGCAAATCTTCGTCTGACATGTTTGGCAGCAAGCATTCTAAGCAGCCGGTTTCGGGAGGCGCGAAAACCGAGAGGTTTCCCTCTATGCCGATGGCGGCGCCGAAAACGTAGGGGATGCCCAGTTTCACGCACGCGCGGTTCAGCAAGTAGCGAGTAAACATGTTGTCCAACCCGTCAACCACAATATCCACCCCTGTCAGGAGCTTCTCAACGTTTCCAGCGTTCAGGTTCTCTGGAACGGGTTCGATTTCCAACAGCGGATTCAGCTTCTGCAGCCTTTCCGCTGCGACTTCAACCTTCGGATAATGCAAATCATCCAAAGTGAACAGGATTTGACGGTGCAGATTCGGGGTTTCCACCGTGTCCTGATCCACCAAACGCAGGTACCCAACGCCTGCCAGAGCCAAATAAAGCGAGGAAACCGTGCCTAACCCGCCTACGCCGACCACGACAACCTTTGATTTTGCCAGTTTCCGCTGACCTTTCCAGCCTAACTCGTTAAGGATTACTTGGCGACTGTAGAATTCCTGAGCAAACGCCTTTTTATCCGCTACATCCATCTCTGTTCGCTTCACTTCTATTTGTTTTGTTTAGACTGTTAAATCATTTTTGATACGTAAAGCCGTTCTACAGGCAGAAGTAAGCATAAGCAGGCATGACTAAATTTTAGTCAGTTTATGTTGACTGAGAGGCAGGCATTTCGGTGCTGGCTGTAATAAGCGGTCTTGGAGTATGCTCTTTTTGAATTTGATGGAAAACTCGGCTAAAGTCTTTAAGGAAGCACAAACATAGAGAGCACTGCAAGTGAGGCAAATGAGTCGGCGTTTGTTATCCCTCATTGCTATAGGCTTAATTACGGTTATCCTTGCATTCTCATTTATAACATACGAGTTGGGTGCGATGAGGTCGAACGCGCCTTCAAGCACTCCATCAAGCAGCCCTTTA
>CAZPND010000119.1:0-6074 GCA_964587975.1 uncultured Candidatus Bathyarchaeia archaeon | reverse complement strand
TCTTTTAGGTTTTTGAATTCTATTAGGGATTTGTTGAGGGTTATTACGTCGCCGACTTCTTTGACTGCAGTGATGGGCAAACAGACTGTTAGAGACCCGAACATGGGCTTTTTGAAATTAAGTTCCTTGGTAGCCTCTTTAGTTAATTCAACATCCAAATGGGTTATTTGCCAAGTAGCTGTGTCCGCGTGAGCTCCGTCAACTTCTCCGAGACGGAAGGCATCAGCAGTGATTACTTTCATTCCATTCATATTGCCAACTTTCAAGATTAAAACACCTGATACTGAATTAGTCAAACAAATATTTGAGCTTTTAATTAGTGAGGAATAACGGAACCCCACAGCTTAAATTTTCAAGATATAACAGTATTTTCTCAAGTTAAGGCTCAGCGTCGCTTTCGCTCCGCCTCGCGCCGAACGAAACTGCGCAAAAGCCAAACGTTACGCCAACGAAGCGCGTGTGTGATGTCTCCACTTTCACCAGGGTTCAATTCATATTCCCTGCGCGTGCTAAAGAAAAGCGCTATATTACAAATTAAGCATAGATATCCTGAAAGACTAACACTCAACCAAAGAATGCAAAAGCAAGGGAGAGACGGCAATTGGCAACATTATGTTGGACAACCGTTGACTCAGCTGGAAGCCTCTTTTCAAGGGGAAAACGCGATTACTATGCAATACTTGTCCGTGGAATCCCCCAAGAACGTCCCAAAGATTGCATAATAGAGTTGTATGTTACAGACAAAGAGATGACAATTTCAGAGATTAAGTACAACGCGCAACATGAAAAAATCGAACTTTTATCACGCCAAATAGTTTGGGGGAACTTGCTACCCATGACAAGCATAAACAAAGCCGTTGAGGAAATGAAAGACACTGCTGAGATAAGAGAAAATGAGAATCCAGACACCTCACTCTCTACCGATTATACCTCAAAATAAAACAAGTAAATAAAACGCGCGCTTTCCAGAAACGATAAAAGAATTCATCAAATAGCCTCAAGAACCAACCACCAACAATCTCCAGCCAACTCAAAACTCCAACTATGAAAAGAAAGTTTAGACAACTCAACCAAACGCTTCAAAGGAACAGACGCAATAAAAGACCCCTTGGTATCTTTACGAGTCTTAACAGTTAATCTAATCCGCTCACAATTGTATACCCGAAACTTCTTCAGGGTAGTTCGTTGATTTTGATGTCTTTGTTGTAGCGTTGCAGGTCTTTGTCTTGGGAGTAAACTTGGTCGGCGGTTTGGTTCAGTGCTGTTGCCACGATTAGCGCGTCGGGTAGTCTTCCGCCTCTTTTGGCTTGCAGGTTGGCAGCTGAATCGGCGATTTCAAAGGTGACTGAAACTATCTTGAAGCTGTTGAGAGTTAGGCCGTTTAGCAGCTTTTTCGCCTTGGCGGCTTTTGCAGCGTCCCCTGTCATGTAAAATCCCGTTAGGACTTCGGCGACGGTTACGGTTGAGATTACGCCTTCGTCTTGACCTTTCATGAACGCGTTCAAAATTTTTTCCACTTTGCCGGCTTCCGATTCGATGCCTTCCAAGAAGTAGATGAGACAGTTGGTGTCTAACGCTATTTTCATGGTGGGCATTTCCATTCTTCGCGGAGCTTCTTCTGGTACTCTACGGGGTCACCGAACACGCCGTTTCCCAGCCCCTTCATCTCAGCCACAGGGTTAAAGGGTTTCAAGAGCAAACCTTCCTTTGTCACATCGATTTCCAATATGATGCCTTCTTCAAGGTGCAACTTCTCGCGGATTTTTTTGGGAATAACCACCTGACCACGCACGCCAACCTTCACTTTGTCAGACATACCGCATCAATCAGATAAATTGATTTTCAGATAAATAAATCTTCTTACAAAATCCCCAAAACACCGTATACAACAGTTAAAACAAAGTGAGTCACGTCCAACACACCAGCCCATTTTACTAACCCCACTAGCTCTCAAAACATCACTTCCTCTTTCGGAACATCATAATATTTTGCGGGGTTGTGCAAACATATTGGAAACCTTGATCTATCAGTTCTCCAGCTTCCTTTTCATCTCTGGCTATTGCATGGTTGTAGCTTTGAGCGTATTCATCGAAAGGAACTATGTGTGTATAGACTAATGTGCTGTTTATGTTTCTGTGGCCTAGCATCTCTTTAACGTGTATGAGGTCTCTTGTTTTTGCATATTCTTGAGACGCTTTGAAATGCCTTAAAGTGTGGAATTTTATTTGTTTTAGTCGTGGGTTTTGAAGTTTCTCGGCTAGCTTTGTTTTCTGTTGGTCGAATCTCCATCTGTGGCTGCTCAAGTTTGAGTTACCGAATATATACTCGTTGGGTTTTGGCAGTTTGTAAAGCATGGCAATGAGTCGGCTTGAAATCTTGATTTGGCGCGGATTGCCGTGTTTTTCAGCTACGCATTTTAATGTATTGTTTTCCTCATCTAAATCTGTCCACTTGCATCGCCAGAGTTCGCCTATTCGGAAACCTGTTTCCTTCAAAGCCAATAATGAAACGGAGATTTTTTTGCTAGTGCCGCTTATGAGTGCATCCACTTCTTTCTCGGTTGGAACGAATGGCAAAGTTTTATTGTTGTGGTAGTATGGCGGGTGCCACTTTATAGACAGCATTTCAGCGAATCCATAATATGCGTGAACTGCGATCTGTTTGTGTCCGTTACTCCAGCTCTCGCATTTCGCTATGAACAGTTTTACAGCTTCAGGGTCTATGAGATTAACGCCTTTTTTGCTCATTAGCTTCAAAATTTTTAACTCTGGTCGTTATGGTTGCATCGCTATATCCTTGCTTTTTCAGGTGCCAAAGGAAATCTACGATTTGCCCTTGATCTGGTGTTTTGGCGTATGTCTCCACAACGTTGTTTTTCAGTTGTGGATTAACCAATTTTTTCGCCTCTAAGATAGCGCATAATTGGCGATGTCCATTTATTCTAGTTATTTTATAAGGGTTGGCATCGCTGAAGCGAAAACCACAATCACGACATAGATAACGCTGTAAAACTACGCCTTCCGCTGTTGTACGTGTCCCATTCCTATAAATACGGTTAGAACCACACTCAGGACATCGCACAGCGCTATCCATTAACCTTCAACTACTTTCCACAAATTAGAATTAGAACAAGCCTCTGCAAGATGAAAAGCGCAGACTTCATACTCAATATTGTCTTTAAGCCAAATTGCCCTTCCAACAGCTTTATTTTTGCATTTTGGAAAACCGCAAAATCCTGGGTTCACTTTATCTTCATAAACTTCAGTCGTTTTAATATAACGCCTAACTCGACTCTGAACATTTTGAACACAAACTAAATTCTCAATTACTAAGGGACATCCACCAATTTAGACAAAGTATTACCGTAGGCATGCTTTTTAAGTCGTGAAACCACGATGTAGGTAAGCTGGTAATTTTGAAGCATCTTGCAAACGCTTACGCTGTTAGCTTTGCATTCTTGTTTAAACGCTTGTCTAAGGTTTTTTGGGCAATCAAAACTCAAATGTGTCATTTCTCCCTCAAATAAGCAGTTTATACTGAGTATTTCCTCAATTTCAGAAAGCATGCTTTTAGTGATACTCTTCGAAAACTGCTTTTTAGTTTTGAGAGCATTATTTTTTCTCGGCATATTCTTCACAGCTTAGAGGCGACCAGTTTCATTCCTTCTACAAATAATTTCGCTAATCAGAATTTTTAAAAGGTTCTATGAACTTCACTTTACTGAAGTTGGCTCCACTAATAGGGTGTAGAATATGGGAAAGAGAAAGGAACACTGGAAAAAAGAGGAAGCAATTAAAAACGAAACAAAAATTCTTAAATTACTGGAAAGTAAAGATATGCGGTTTGGCGAGCTAGAGCAAGTGCTTTCTGACCTTTCTCCAACAACAATTACAAGGCATCTTGAAAAATTGCTGAGGAAAAAAATAATCTCACGTTACTGGAATGAGGACAAGCGAGCAAACTTTTATCGCGTGGACCCCGAGAGCAAAGATCAAGTCACTGGAACACTTGCGAAATATGAAGCGTTGAAGTTTATTAAGAGCATACCTAGATTAGCCTATTATAATCCATCAATTAAAAGTAAACAGAATATGGCCGCTTTTGCTTCTGTACCCTCAACTGTTAACCGTGATAGCTGGATAGAAGATTGGAAAAAACGCGTTGACCGCGTTAACAGAATAACGCCTAAATTTCCAGGTGTTGGGAAAGGTGAAAAAATGGCTATTGTCATAATGGTTGAAGGATAGAACCTGTTGATGCGCATAATGTTATGCGTGAGGCGCCTGGTAAATTCTTCCGTCATTTTCCTGCTTCTGTGACGGAGACAATTTCTTACTGAAAGAATCCTTAGCAAGATTAAATCGTTTGGCGGCTAAAAGGAACCCAAAAAATTATTTGTGCAAAGTGTAATTAAACTAATATTTAATCCTTCGAAATGAATAGAGGTCGGATTATGTGAGTCCACCTCGCAATTTACACATCGATGTAGTCAAATTCTTAGCCATAGTCTTGGTTATTGCTCATCACGCAATGCAGAAAATGGTTTAATTAACAACCTCAATAACATCGATCCTGGGCAATGGTGGACATTAAACGTTCACAACTCTTTTGTAATAATAGCCATTCCTCTTTTTGTGATGGCAAGCGGGGCTCTCTTACTCGACAGTTCAAAAGCCGATGACCCCGTGAAGGTTTTTTTCCGTAAACGAGCCGCCAGGCTCCTGCTGCCATTTATTTTCTGGGCAATCATCTACATTATCTACCGAGTATATGTAAACCAAGAAATAATTCCGTTGAACTTCAATTCCGTCCAGAATAATTTAGTAAATGGTTTCCCTGCGTATCATTTCTGGTTCCTTTATTTGCTCGTCGGTTTGTATTTATTAACTCCGCTTTTGCGGGTCTTCATCGCTCATGCATCTCGCAACGTAATTAAATATAGTAAGGCGGTTTTGAACTACCAAGTTTTGTATATAGTGGTGGCGTTTAGAACGCAAAGACTATAAGGGCTTAAAAACGAAAAGAGGTTGAGAAAATGAGTAAAAAATCAGTTAAGCCCTACGAAAAGGATGAATTTTTCAGAAAATGGTTAGTTGGATTAAGCGAAAGAACAAAGGAGAACTACACCAACCAGATCCGAGGCTGGATGCTTTTCATCGGCATAAGTCCAACAGAGCAAATCAAAAAACGTATGCATGACCTAACAACCCAAGACATCGCAGAAAGAACATTCTTTGAAGACCAGTTTCGAGCCTACAAAGAATACTTGGAAGCGCGCGGTGATGTTTCGATTCCTATGCTACTCAGGATTGTATGCTCAACAGTCTCCAACCCTACACAATTAGCCAGACTAGAGAATCCTATTAATCCTAAGCCCATTCTCGCTTTTTGGTTACAACATAGACAATTCCAGCGAAGAAAAGCCAGAATACTAATAACACTAATGCAAGCTGCCACGCGACAAGTTGCCCTGTTACTAGCCAACTAACATAAGCACCGTAAGATAATATAAGCCATATTGCTAACATGAATATAATAAAAACGTAAAGCCATTTGTTCATTCGCTTGTCAGTCTAATGACCACTTCTGAAAATAAGACATTTATGAATTTGAAAACTGTATTGCAGAAAACGCGCGCACGTGTATGTGTTTTTTTCTTGTGTTTTGTTGTGTGATATGTGAGATATGTAAGTAGTTAAGAGAAAGAAAGAAGAAGAGTAAGAAGGGTAAGAGGGTAGGCAGGAGTAAGAGGGTTTGGGATTAAAATTTAATTTCAAGAGGGCACGCCGTTTTCCATACCTGACTTGAATGTGACCACGTCAGCCGTTGAAAAGAAAGGGCTACCCATCTTAAGTAATGTGCTCAGCCTTGACACGGCAAAGTACACGACCACTTCAAAAGAAGGCCCTCAGGATTCGTACCTTGACGTCATTCCACAGGAGAATGTGCGCTACGCTCTTGAATCTGACAGTAGCAAACTGGACATGCTTTGCACTTTTGCGAACGGGAACCTGCGGATGCTAAACGTGCTGGAAAGTGAGGGTGCACCGTACCTGACCAAATTTGTCACCAAA
>CAZPND010000118.1:0-6082 GCA_964587975.1 uncultured Candidatus Bathyarchaeia archaeon | reverse complement strand
TGGTGCTGTAGTGAAGAAAACAGCCTTAATCCTAATATTAGTCTTGTCTCTCTTGTTCTCAATGATGTCAGTAGTAAGGTCAATGCAAGTCGATTATACCCAATTCGAAGGCTTGCCCTATGACCCACCCATAGTCACTATGGCATCTCCTTCTCAAAACACAACATACAGTGTTCCAGACATCCCCCTTAATGTTACAGTGCAAATAAGAAGCACCATCTACGCTGGCAATATAGAGAGAATAAAATGGCTCAACTACAGTTTAGATGGGCAGACTCCTATTCCAATGACGATAATCATGCCTTCAAATTTAACTCCGCCTTACAATGTAATGGAAACGAAGTTCTTGCTAGTTTATACAATGGAAGCCATAACCTCACAATCTTTGGAGAGACATTTGTCGGTGGTTTAAACGGTCACTTCAACGAAACCGTTTCTTTCACAGTAAATACATCAAACACGCCGACAGCAACGCCTTTTCCAGCTTCACTTCTGTTTGTGGCTTCAGTGGGAATTGCCATCGCAGCCATAGGTTTATTTGTTTACATCAAGAAACGCAAACACTAACATTAAATAGCGGAGTTGAGTGCACCAACAGTTTAATATTCTCAAAACGCCCATGCTTTACAAGGGGATTACTCTCGAGAAACCTTAAGTGGGCTCTGCTATTGCTCATAACAATACTGGTTTTTCAGAGTGCAATCACCGTTCACGCAAAATCGTTATGGAGAAGCCACGTTATTGACCCCTATGGAAAAGATGGCTCAATCGCTTTGGATTCTCAGGACAACCCACACATAAGCTTCCATTCCGGATCCGCATTAAAATACGCCAGTTGGACAGGTACAAACTGGACCATACAAACCGTTGATCCAGCTGGGTCCAGCGGTCCTCTTGTGTTGGATTCTCAAGATCGTCCTCATATAGGCTATATTGTAAATGGTATTCTTATTTACGCCAGCTGGGACGGTTCAACATGGAACAAGCAAATTGTAGATCAAGACGGAGTGGGTTACGTCTCTCTTGCTTTGGAATCAAACGACAAGCCACACTTAAGTTACCTAAAAGACGGCGCGTTGAAGTACGCAGAATTAAATAATTCAGCATGGACTATCCAGACTGTTGACTCACAAGGGCCGAAAGTCGATAGAACTTACATTGCTTTGGACAAAAATGACTCCGTTCAAATAATCTACACAGAAAATATAGATTATAGTTACAACATCAAGTATGCCTCGCGGACGGGTGCAGAATGGCATATGCAAACGGCTTTCTCTGGTGCAAGTGTTTTCGGAAACATGGTTCTAGATTCGCATGGTCGACCGCATCTTTTATACGTAGTTCAGGTCGATTCTCATTAGAAGGTACCTTAATCCACGCCTTTTGGACTGGATCAACTTGGAATACTCAGAATGTGAGTTCGGACGCCTCTACTTCTTATGTGCATCTTCTCGCGTTAGACTCGCATGACAGACCGCACATAATTTTTTGCATGCGTGATAAGGGTTTATCTGTTGTGATGTATGCAACATTGATAGGTTCAAATTGGGACTTTCAGGTAGCCTCTGATTTAACATGGCAGTTCGGGTGGCCTTTAAGAGTTAGTTCAATGGCTATGGATTCTCAGAACAGACTTCATTTAGTCACTGACCATGCGATTGGGACTGAACGCCAGGCTCCTGTAACGGGCGATTTAAGTTATGCCACGTTTGAAACCACACAAGTCCTCCCTTCCAGTTCATTGCCAACTACGATTATTGCAGTCGTCATAGGCGTAGTTGTTATAGGGACAGTTTCGCTGATTTACTTCAAGAAACGCAGGCACAACAAAGCGCCCTAATACCTGCTCTGAAAAATAATGCTTCATATTTGAATAACGTGGAGTTCACTCTGGGCTTGAAGCTATATATAGAGGGGGTATAAGTTTTTCCGAGCGCTAGAGGTCTTCCTCGCCTTCCTGCTCTTCCCCGCTTTCCTCTTCCTCTGCGCTTTCAGAAGGCAACGTTGTTTGCGCTTCTTTTCGGAGAAGCATGTCAATCAGCGCTTTCTCATCCACTTCCGCACGCGTTCTCCAATCCAGATACAACTGTTCGTTATCGTCCTGCTGCAGGTAGCCATAGCGAATGTAACGGTCAATGTTCATGCCCACCTTCCAGCCTGGAAGCTTCTCGCCTAAAAGTTCCTCAACGTCTTTTCGCGGCGCTTGCCCCTTCTTGCTGATTATGTACGAAATCGCCACGGCTAAACCCGCCAAATCGTCTATTCGCCACCCAATCATCTTCCACTCTTTCGGCGTCAACTCACCCCGCAACGTCACGTAAAAACGCGCCTTATTCAGCTCCTCCAAAGTCGGCTTACCAACAGGCGTTTTCTCCTCTTCAAAAACCGTCTTAACCATCAAATCCAAGCTTTTCAAGTATTCGTCCAGAACTTCCAGCACTTTCGGGTAATCAGCACCCAACGTCTTGTGAAGTTCCCAGCCTTTCACGCCAGGTTTCTGGTGTCGCCTGTAGAACAGCATGTGAGTGGCACGCTTCATTTTGCTCGCGTAAATGCCCTTCGTTTTCTTTCTCAATCCAACTCGCCTCTCTTCCACTTCTGCCAGTTCTCATACGTAACCGCTATCGGAATCGAAACCGACTGTTGCGACTGAATCTTCGTGTTAGGCTTCTCAAAAGGTTTAATGAAAACCTCCTCCTCCAAAGGCCGAATCACAAGCGTCGCATAACCGTACGAAATCAAGAAACTCGCCAGAAACGCCCGCTCCACCGTCTCCTCATACGTATCTGCGCCTATGAAATCCCAGTAAAACATCTTGCCGTCAGCACCCTTCTCCCTAACCTTCATCTTCAGCTCCTGCCAGTAAGCCTCCAACTCCTCCGAGAAAAACTTGTCCCCAAGCACCTGCTCCTTAATCAACTCGTCCCTGCTGGTGAATCCCATAGCAAAATCGGGCACTTCAAAATCCTTCCACCTCTCCCTAATCGGCACCAGCCCATCCCAATAACGCATAGCCTCAGCAAGACTATGCAAGCTAAGCTGCTCCAACTCAACAACAGGATGCCACACCCCCAAAAACACGCTTACCATTTCCTCTTTGCCAGCCTGCACAATCTTCTCCTCAAGAAGAAACGGATCCGTGTAAAGCGAGGTAGAACGGTTTTTAACCCATTCGCTCTGCAACTTTATAACCGACGCCAAGTGATGAATCGCCTCAGAATCCAAGTTAAGCTCGTCAGCCTCCACCCACTGCGGAAAATACTCCCTAACAACCTTTATCACGTCATCCACGTTCAGCAGAAACGGGTCCACCGTGTGATTTTCAATAGCCATACACATCTCTATGATGCGCTGCAGCTTCTCCCTGCCCAATTTCTTCTGCTCTTTCTTCGACGACACTACGCAACCTCTCGAACTATAGATTCACCCTCAACATTCTGCACCGTGATTATGTTAGCGTTCTGCTGGGCAAACGTGATCTGACTCGGCGTAATAACAATGTACTGCGACGTAGCATCCTTAATCAGCGATAACAGCATCCGCGCAATCATCTCCCTGTTCTTCGGGTCCATGTGAATGTCATACTCATCAACAGCCCTGAAAGGCGAACGCACATGCTGCTGCAAGGCTAAAAGGAAACTCATGGTCGCCGTGGTTCTTTCCCCGCCGCTTTGAGTATACGCATCCAAAGCCACAGGTTTCCCACCCTTAAACCCAACCAGAATTTCCAAGCCCGCAGTTTCGATGTCATGACCATTCGCAAGCCGCACCTCACCAGTCGCCAAAGTCTGACCCATAATTTTCTGGTACTCCAAGTTCACGCGCTCCAGCAAACTCTGCATCACGTTCCGCCACGCCTGCATCCTCGTCTTAACCTCCTCAAGCGTCTTCTCACGGTTCTCAGCAACAACCTGCGCCTTCTCCTTCAACTCCAAATAAAGCTTAGAATAAGACTCGTACATGCGCTCAATATTTTCCGACACATCCGCAAGCGCCGCCAAATGCCCATCCGTAACGCGAATCTCATCCAGAATATCCGCAGCGCTCTTCAAAACGGCGATTCGAGCACCCGACTCTTCCGCCCTGCCAACAGCGGCTTCCAAATTAGCTTTCGCATCTTTAACCGCAGCGTCAATTTTTTTCAGGTGAGCCGTAACTTTTTCCCTGCGGTACTGCAGCAAAGCAAGTTGAATACGATTGTTTAAAACCTGACCAGTAATTTTCTCAGCCGCTTCGTCTATACTCTGCATTTTAAACTGGTTCTCTTCAACTTTCTCATTAATCTTCGAAAGGTTTTGCCGCGAGTTTTCAGCCATCCCCCGCAAATTCTCGCTTTTAAGAAGCTTAAACTGGCTTGCGCTTTTCCTGATTTCAGGCTCCAACACCGAAGCTTCCTGAAGCAACTGCTGCACCAAAGACAACGTAATCTCATTCTCAGCAATTCCCCGTTCAAGGCTAAGACGCTCACTCAAAACAGTTTTACCCTCATCCTTCAACGTTCTCTGCTGGCTCCCCTGATTCTCCAGTTGGTCCGTCGCCGCCTTAGCCTCATCATCAATGCGATTCAGATTTTCCTGCTGCTCCAGCCTGTCAGCCTGCAATCCTTTAAGTATACTTTCCCGCCGTTCCACCTCCGCCCACGCAAGCTCACGGTCAAGAAACCGACGTTTCGTCTGCAACTGCTTTTTCTCCTGGAACTTCTCATATTGCTCACGCCAATAGTTCAACGTCTGCTCAGCAGACTCCAACAACTTGCCAACAGACTCTTCCTGGCTGAGAATACGCGTTAACTTACGCCTCGCTTGCAACACGTTCTCGCGAAACGGCTCTAAACCAACAGCTGCCTCCACCATCCGCAGCTTCTCCACGGTGGAAAGCACCGAAAACTGCTCCACCATGTTCTGGTGCATGATGATAAGCATGTTATCAGGGTCAACGCCGAACCTGCCTAACACGCGTTCAACATCCTGCTTGGTGGCTGCACGATTCTCCAATTCAAACCAGTACTTGCCATCCCTGCGCAGAACCCGCGTGAGAAAAAGCTGATCCTTGTTGTATTTTCGAACTGGACGGTTGCCGCCCCGCCTACTATTATCCAAAATTAGCGTAACACGCGCCCTGTCCTTCCCCCAACGTATCAAGTCACTAAGCTTCCTAGAACGTTCCGTGTAGGACTGCCCCAAAGCCACGGAAATGGCCAAAAGAAGCGAGGATTTCCCAGCGCCGTTTGGCCCGCCGATGACGTTTACGCCTGATTTAAAGGGTACCCTCGCATACTCGTAACTCATGAAATTCTCCAAGATGACTTCCTGTATCAGCATTGCAGACCTTCAGCCTTCATTTAACGTGCGTTATTTAGGTGAAAACTCTATTATTTAACCAAATTGCCTACAAGTGGATATTTCTCCCGCAACTTCTTTCCCTTTTTTTGGAGCGGTCCTAATGGTTAATGCGGATCGCGTTAGGCGTAAGCTGCCTTCTTTGCTTTGTGATGGTCCAACAACTGATAAACGACAATGGGCAAAAAGGCACAGGATGGAGAACGGTTTATCGCGTCTGCGAAAGCAGAATCCCGCAAAATATCACAGTTTAGAACTGCGTTTAATTCGTATTCTTAAGGATGTTGAAAAAGCAGTTTTTGGAAATTGTTAAAAATATGCATAATCAAAGGTTGAATACAATCCTTAGAGGATAGCTGCAGTTGAAATTGAGTTATTATTAGTTCGAATATATTCTGCCTTTTTTTATACTTTCAATTATAACTTCAAGGTGGGAAAATAAAGGTTAACTTCAAGAAGTTTGATGTTTGAACCTTAACTTTTTAACTTTCCAAAAATTTCAAAGAAATATAAAGCGTTTTTACGAAATTAATAAGGCTTGTCCATAAAGCTTATGGGCTGAATTACAATCCATTTTACATCATTCTCTCATGGACTTGTATTCCGACAACACGACTTCCAAACCATTTCAAAATGGTCTTGACACATTCGTATGAAAGCAGGGTGATTAGTCCATATTAGCGGGGAATCTCCTAGAGGTTTTCCCTGAAAATAGTTAATGGTGGCTTCTTTATTATCGAAAA
>CAZPND010000117.1:0-6157 GCA_964587975.1 uncultured Candidatus Bathyarchaeia archaeon | reverse complement strand
ATTGCTCATCAGTCTGTTGAACTCTGCAGGACCGCGTTCGGCTTGGGAATTCCCATTATCTTGACGGCGGACACGCCGCACGCTGAAGCCGTAAACAAGCTAACCATACCTTTCGCCACCACGCTTGTCGCGTCGGAGGCTCTGCCTAAACGTTTTCTGGAGGGGTACTGCCCTGAAAGAATCGTCCAGTTTAAGGGTGTGGACGAGGTTGCGTGGATTAAAGATTTGAAAACGCCAGCCGCCTCGGACCATAAGAAGCCGTTGATTGTTGTCAGGGAGGTAGAAACCAAGGCGGCTTACGCGGTTGGAACAGCGGATCAAACGGTAGACATCGCGGAAAAACTTTGGGCGCTCGGCAACGTCCTTCTTCTTAGACGTTACGGCGGCAAGAGGGAGTTTGTGGATTCCGCGAAGGCGGTGGCGAACGCGGATTTGGTTGTAAGCGCAGGAGGCACCATAGCGAGAGAGGCAGCTCTTCAAGGCGTCCCAAGCATCATAATATCCGAGCTGGGGCGAACCTACGTGAACACGTACCTCGCGCACAAAGGATTCCCCATATTCATGAGCGACCCAACCAGCATGATGAACCTAGCTAAAAGGCTCATGGGACAGAAAGTAAACGTGAAAACCAAGCTCGCGCAGCTGGAAAACCCTGTTGACACCATCGAAAAAGCCGTAACGCAACTGAAATCAACGCCAAAAACTGATGCAAAACACGCTGGAACGAAAATTAAAGATTAACAGGACAGGCTTTATCAGAAGAACAAAGAGGATACATGTGGACATTTTCATTCGTCACTACTGGAGCCAGATTCCCTTCAAGCATTTCTCGGAATCTTCAAGGCACTAGAGAACATAGGAAGCAGCCTACTCTCATAGCTCATTCTCTTCTCATTCTCTTTTCACTTCACAAACACTCCAAGTTTGCAGATATTCAACGCTCAGGACTATAGAATACGGGATTCTTTGCTCCACATTTGCCACAATACCGTTCTATCATTACCATCCAGTTCCCGCATTTTGGGCATTTCGCGTGAACCTTCAAGCCACAATTCGGGCAAAAGAACTTAATATCCTTCAATGGAGTACAGTAAAGCAATCTGCCTAAGTCAACACCACATCTTGGACACGCTTGTTTCGGGTCTCTCATCTCAACCAATTCAATAGAGTTGTCAACAAGTTAAAAGATTTAAGCCAGCAAGAATTGCTTTCCAAATATTAAATACTTAAAAAGCATATATGACGGAATCAACGGGGAAACAGAATTTGATTGAGAACCAAGAATTTACCACTTGTTTTGATTGCCCTGAGTTTAATAAGAGCAGAGGCTATTGCAGAAGAGCTAGCAAATCAAAGCCATGTATCAAACTAGAGCAGTAAAAGAACTTATCTTCAGACTTAGAAACATTTCTTTACCACGGAGGAGCCCCAGTCTGAATAAGACGTCTATTGTATTCGTTGCAGATGTTGTAAGCGTCAAATATGTTCCAAATCCAGAAAGCTAAAGGCAGAAATAAGGGGAGAATAAGCCAGAAGAAAAACAGGGCAATTATCACCGTCAGAGGAACAACAACGAAAAGAAACAATAAACCTCTTGCCTATTTGTCCAGCGTACATCTGACCCAAACCTGGAATTATGAGTGAGAGAACAGCGGCTAAACCTGAATTCTTTGTTCCAACCGTCACTCTTGAAACAGGCACTTCCCTTTGTGTTGGCATTACTTTTAATGGATTACCACAATATGGACATACGTTCATCTCTTCAGTTACTTCTTTTCCGCATTTAGGACAATAAGGCAAGGCTATCTCCCTCAGACAGTCTTAATCAGCGTTATTACTATAAAAAATTTCCAGTTATCATTTTTCACTTCACAACATTCCGAGACAGATAGGCAATATTAGAAATTTATTAAAATTTGTGATACCAAATTGGTGCTCGGAAAGCCCAAGACTGACCAATATAATGACCTAAACCAAAAAAGTATAGACCAAAAACTTAATGAATTAAACGCTGTTTACACAAAGCAAGATTCCAGCATGGGCCGGTCGTCTAGCTTGGTTAGGACGTTGGCTTTACGAGCCAAAGGTCGCCGGTTCAAGTCCGGCTCGGCCCACCATCATGGATTCTTGTTTGCGCAAAAGCGAACCATGCACCGCTTATCCTGCTCTGAAATCTAATCTGAGCAACAACCTGAATGTAGGAAAGCTATAGTTTTGCAGACAGGCAACCACAACGCGTCATATTTGGATCCTAATAGAGATTCTATGCAGAAACTATAGAGCGGTCTATCCAACCCGCCTACAAACCATCTAACTCAGGTTTAGAAATTGCTGCAGCCTTTTTGGGTTGAAAACGGCGAATTTAGCGTTCCGTAGGCTTCTGCCGATTTTCGGTATCAATTCTGCGGCATCTGTTCCCAGCTTACACGTCAACGCTTGTTCAAACAGCCCTAAAGTTTCCACGTTTATGACATCGCGGTGCAGCTTTGCGTGGTCCAGCGTTCTCTGTACTTCCTGAAGAGTTGGACCTAACACGAGCAGCCTGTCCAGCAAGGATTCGCGCCAATTATCGTAAACGCTTCTCTGGTTCTCTGACAACTCGGCTTCCACCTGAATTTCTTCCCCGTTCAGCTGAGTCACTTTGACGTTGATGGGTAAGTTGTCGCAGAAACCGAACAGCTCCGCTATTTTCTTCAGAGCAACCTTTCTCCCTTCCACAAGCTGAGACTGCAAACATCTCAAAGGCACGGTTGCGTGGACGATTTCAGGCTTGAAAACCCCTATATCCACCGACAACTCCACTTTGCTCTTTGCCAAGTTCGTGACGTAACCTTTTAACACCGAAGACTCTGTTAAGCGCTCAAGGCTTGTGGGGCAAACTCCTATCTCCTTCATCACGTAGCTTGTGGCTACGCCTTCATCTTCACCTGCAAGAGACAGCTGCGCCCACCTGCCAGCCACAACACCCAAAATTTTCGCTTCCACCTCCAACCCTTCAAAAGCACCCTCTAAGAACGCGTCCAACAGCCTCAATTGCCTGCCGCCGTTAATTTTCGCCAGTAAATTCAGCGCAGTCATGGACAATCGCCAATAAGCCCTGCTATTTCCTCATGAAGGCTTCGAACCCTTTCCGCTGCCTCACACAAATGTTTCTCGCAAAGCTTCGCGATAGTCATGTCGATTGGCACGCGTTTGCCTTTTTCAATCAGCTTGTCCGCGTACGAAACTATCTTCTCCTCAAGCGAAAAAGGTGCATAAACGCCTTCAGACCACCCTAACTCATGTGCTTCGCTAGCGGTTATTCCGCCTCCAACATGTCTCTCTATTATCGACACCACCGATTCAGGCAAACCCGCCGCCCTCGCGATTTCGGCGCCGACAACCGCGTGATGAACCGTATGCGTTTTTGAACGTCCAATATCATGTAGAAGAGCACCAATTTCCACAAGCTCAGAATCCACTTTCAACCCTTTTTCTTTAAGAATGTTCGCGGTCTCCAACGCAAGTTCCGAAACCGCCGCACAATGGTTTACAACTTTCGCGGAGCATCCGTTTTCAGAAAGAAGATTTAACGCCTGTTCCCTGGATGGAAGCTCTTCACTCACCCAGTTCCTTCCTTAACTGCTCAACTTTCAACGATAACTGCACAACAAAATTTTCATTTTCGCAGTGCACCAAAGGCTTCCCACATGTGGAACAGTGAAAAACCAGCTCCACAGCTTCTTCAAACGGCACCCTCTTGCAGCTCTGCGTGTTACAAAAATAAAAATCATGATTCTTTTCATATTCCAAGCGAACATTCAGCTTCTCCAAAACCCTACGCTTCTGGCTGAGAATAAAACCTTCAAGCTGATCAGGCTGAAGCTTCCAGTGAAATATGAACCATCCAGTTTTCGGGTCACGTGTCCTTCTTAAACTCACCAAGGAATGATCATAAAGCTTGTAGAGAATCTTGCGAACAGAATTCAGCCTTATGCCAGTTGTGGTAGCGATCTCATCATCTGTTGTTTCATCTATATTTTTAAGATGATCAACAAGCATTACCGCTTCTTCCTCGCCCATCGCCGTTGCAACTTTAGTCAACGTTGCTTCATCAATAGTTGATAACATGTTCCGCTTTCCTTTAACACCATATTTATGGCAACGCTTCAATAAAACTCTTCTTGAAGCTTAAGCAAAAATCAACATTCAACTGCCGTTTTCTTGCCCCTTTCCTGAGGCAATATCTTTATCTTAGCTTTTCGAAACTCTTTCGCCAACTCTTTCCCTTCAAAGAACCGATCCAAAAACACAGCAAGCGCCGCACACTCTGAATGCGGCTGATTCCCAACCGCCACGTTAAAATCAGACACAGCGTCTGAAAAAAACTCTGCAGGAACCTTCTGGCATCCAACCAACAACATAACCTTTCGTCTTAAACGTCTAATTCTACGGAGAACATCGCTGGTCTCCATGTTTTCCCCATACGCCGTCAAATGAACCACGACTCCGCCCTGGGCTTTCCAATCTTTAACCGCGCCTTTCCAGCCTGTGCCCATCTCAAAAAAGAAGTCCCCGCCCCAATTCCTCGCAACCTTCTCAACGGTTTCCTTTATTTTCTCGTCCACGACATCGGAAAGCAGAAAGCCTGAAGCCCCCAACGCCCGAGCAGTTAGGGCAACATGAGTGGTAAGCCTTGCGTCTCGTTGTTGCCTGTGTCCCCACCTCAGCACAACAATTTCCTGCGCAGTTTCTTCTTTGCTATTGGAGATTGCGGATTGGTCCGAATTTTCCATCAAGTTTTTCCACTCGTTTTCGCACTTTTTCGGTGAAAAGGGGGTTTGCCTCAAAAACAACGTGCACAGAGTCGCTCATGAACGTTACCTTCTGCACGTTTGCTTTCTCATGAACCCAAGACAAGAACGGCATGGTTTCGGTAGTTAATGGAACAGAAAAAGATGCTTCCACGTAATCTTCAAGTTTTTTCAGTATTTCCCGTTTCAACACTTCAAGGTTCGTGCGGTACAACGCCGACAAAAGAATAGGATTCTGAGTTTTAGCTTTCAGCGCCTCAAGCTTTTCTGCCCTTTCTTTTTCACTTAGCAAGTCGATTTTGTTCAGCACAGTTATAACCGGTATACCCGATGCGCCTATACGTTCTATGGTTTCTATGCATATGCCGTTTTTCTTTTCAATTTTCGCCAAGGGTTCACTTATGTCTAACACCAACAATATGAGGTCTGAATAGATGGTTTCTTCAAGAGTTGAATGGAAAGCTTCAATCAGCCTTATGGGTAAGCGGTCTATGAAGCCAACGGTGTCTGTTAGAAGGAACTTTCTTTTTGAGATTTCCACAAGCCGCGTTGTGGTTGAAAGCGTGGTGAACAGCGCCTTGTCAACCAGCGTTGTTTCTTCTGTCAAAGCGTTAAACAGTGAACTTTTTCCCGCGTTTGTGTATCCTGCTAAAGAAATGGTGAAAAACCCTAATGCGGCTCTTCTTTCACGGTGCAAAAGCCGTTTTTCTCGAATTTGTTCGAGTTTTCGTTGGATAGTGTGAACCTGCCTCTTTACTGCATCCTGATAAACGTCAGCTTCGTAGGCTCCAAGCCCCATGAATCCAGGCTGCTCTTGCAACTTTGCTAACCTTACTCTTGCTTTGGCGTGGGCAAGCTCATACCGCAGCGTCGCCAGCTGAATCTGCAGTTTAGCCTCCATGGTTGTAGCCCTTTTCGTGAAGATTTCAAGAATCAGCTTGAAGCGGTCGATAGCTTCTACTCCCGTAGCTTTTGCCAGATTGTACGATTGAACCGACTTCAAGGGGTTGTCAAAAATAAGCTTCTCAGCATCCGTTTCCTCGACAAGCGCAGCGAGTTCTTCCACTTTTCCAGCGCCTATCTGATAACGGGCATCAGGCTCTCTGAACTGCTCCATCTTTGCGACAACGGTGTATCCAGCGGCTTCTGCAAGTTTTTTGAGTTCATCCAAGCTTGATGCTTCGCGGTTCAGGCGTCTTTGCACTATGATTGCTTTCGTTCTGTGGGCTCCTCCCCGCCTTTCTTGTCCAGTTGTATAAGGTCGCCTAATGTTGGCTCGCGATTTAGTGATTTAGGAATGCCCTGAGGGATTTTTTCTTCTTTTATTGGAACGAGAAGCTTAATTTTCAAAGCATGCTCAAGCT
>CAZPND010000116.1:0-6390 GCA_964587975.1 uncultured Candidatus Bathyarchaeia archaeon | reverse complement strand
ACATGAAAGCAACAACGTATTATAAAAATCCGTACCCTGACCTGTACGATTACCTTAGGCATTCCACGAACGTGTCTGAAACGATACATTTCACCATCCAAGATGCACCTACTCCCTCTCCAGAACCGCAACAAAAGTCTTTTCCAACAACTTTGGTTGCCACTGCTTCAGGTATTTCAGCTGCGTTTGTCGGCTTAGGTCTGCTGGTCTATTTCAAGAAACGCAAACACTAAGCTGACTATTCAAGTTCTCCACCGCACATGGGGCACTTCGTTGGAAACTCATTCTGAATTTTCAACAGCACAAATCCGCAGTACCAGCATAGGTAAATGTTGCATTTTGGACGGCGTTTGCAGCCGCCTACACTTAGAAACTACGCTTAGAAGGCAAATAGTATTTTTAGAAGCGTTGCGGATTACTCTGTGAAATTGACATGAGCGACGTGGACATTGCCAAAAGCAGGCTTTACGAGAAGGATTTGACTCTTGTGGTAGTGAAGACTGGTGAAGTGGTTTTTGAGACGGGCTCTCACCGAATCTCGGGTTTTTTAGGCGCTATTGAGCAGTTGGGCGCTGGGCTTGAAGGCGCCGCGGTTGCGGACAGGGTAGCGGGGAAAGCGGTGGCTCTTCTTTGTGTCTACGCGGGCATAAGCGAAGTTTACGCTGGAGTTCTGAGCAGAAAAGCCAAAGCAGTCTTCGACGAATACGGGGTTCCATGTGAATGGAAGGACCTGGTGGATAACATTTTGGATTTGAACCGAAGCGGCGTTTGCCCGTTTGAAAAGGCTGCCGCAGACATTTCCGACCCTGAACAGGCTTACGCGGCCTTTTAAGGCGCTGCTAAAGTCGTTTAAGGCGTGCAAGTGAAGGCGCCGTCTCCGCGAACGGTTTATATCATAGCAAGCCCAAGAATAATTGGTTATTATAAGGAGAACAAGCAAAATGGGTAACGAACCATTACATTTAACGGACGCAAACTTCGACGAAACCGTCAAAAACAACAAAGTCGCCCTGATAGACTTCTGGGCTGGCTGGTGCGGTCCATGCCGCGCTTTGGCACCCACCATCGAAGAGTTAGCCCGCGACTACAACGGAAAAATCCTCGTAGGCAAACTTGACGTAGACGAAAACCCCAAGACAGCGGAATGCTTCCAAGTCTTCAGCATACCAACCATGATCGTGTTCAAAGACGGCTGCGAAGTTGACAGACTCGTGGGTCTCTGCGCCAAAAACAGAATCGAAGACACGCTGAAAAAACACATCTAACCGCGTTAAGCGTCAGCCTTTCGTTTTCTCATACATCTTCTCAAGCGTCCACCGAATGCTGGACTTGAGTTCTTTCAACCGGTCATCATCAAAGTTTCTAATAACAATCTCACGAATCAAGTCGCCCTCACGCATGATGTTAAAAGCAAACATCTTGTCAGCCGACAACTCCCCCATCCTCACCAGTTCACTGTCTTTCTCCTGCATCTTCGCCAGCACCCTCTCCACCAAAAACGGCTGAAACGGCGGCGTGTTCACATTAAACTTCTTAGTCTCATCCGGCAGAACATGCAACGCCTCCTTGTCAACATAAATTATCGCCAAAGGCACATCATCCATAGTCTTCAACGGAATAACACTCTCGGGTTCAGCTTGTTGGGGGACGGCTGGCGGCTCTTCTTCAACCGTAACGTGCACTGTAGGCGGCTCTTCCTCTTCAGGCGGCTTCACTTCCTTCAAATCCCCCCGCTTGAAGCCTTTCTCAAGCAGAATGGAATTTACCGCCTCAAGCAAGCCCTGAGACTCTTCAAGTTCAGAATTTAACTCTTCAATTCGCTTCTCAAGCTTCTTCTTGAAATTAACAAGTGTTTTCAGCCTTTCGGAATCCTGCGACATAAACTTCACACGGGCACTATCTTAGGCGGTTAGGCTTTATCAATTCTTTGCCCGCTTCAAGAGGCGCTGACCTGCTTAAGCTGATTACGATACATCTCCACAATCTCCGCGGAAGTTGTGGCGTCCTCAGCCGCCTTGTCAGTCCTGTAATTGCCTGTGAAACGCGGAAACCGAATCGCCAATCCGCTGCCCTTTCGGATGGAGTTCATGGCGCAAACGTGGATGGGACTTAACGTTATCTCGGCGCCCAAAACCTCCAAAACCACCTTTGGCTCAAACCAAACATCAGCCTCCAACGTCGATTGCACCCGCGAATGCTTCCGCGGAACCACATGCGCCCTCAACATTTCAGGCAGCTTCTTCAAATCTTCATCCGTGAAGCCCGTGCCCAACTTCGTAACCGTCTCAAACGTGTCCGCCTCCTTGTTGTACGCCGCCAACAGCAACGCGCCATACGTTCCCGCACGCTTCCCCCTGCCATGAAAAGCGCCCACCACCACAAGATCCACCGTGTCCGTCATCTCACTCTTATAATCCCGCTTGTACTTTATCCAGAGCCACCCTCGGGCGCCAGCCTGATAAACCGAATCCTTCGCCACAGACTTGCACATTAAACCTTCGCAGCCGTCTTCTATGGCTTCCTCAAAAAACGCCTCCAGCTCTTTCACGCTACTGGTTCTTATTTGGCTGGCCGCTTTCACTCGGTCATTTTGCTTGATGGCTTTCTCCAGCGTCTGCCGCCGCAACGGATAAGCCTCAAGCGTCAAATCCTTGCCATCCACGTACAACGCGTCAAACATGAAAAGCGAAACCGGATACTGCGCCATGGCTTCCTTAACGCCGTATTTGCGCCTGCGATGCATAAGCTCCTGAAAAGGAAGCAGTTCACCCGTTTCAACGTCAACAGCCACGCATTCAGCCTCCAGAATAGCCGTTTCTGCCTTCACCTGGTTCTTAACAAGGTCAACCGCGTCAGGGTACTGGCTGGAAATGTTCTCCAACCGCCTCGAGTACAGCACAACCTCCTTGCCTTTCTTATGCGCCTGCACACGTTCGCCATCGTACTTGTACTCAGCCACGCACTTGCCGCCCAGCTTCTCCAAAATTTCTTCAGGAGACGCAAGCCTCTCAGCCAACATAGGCCTTATCGGCTCAAAAACCACCACCTGAAACTTTTCAATGCCTGCTAAACCTTTCTCAGCCACTACACTCGCCACCCTGCCCAAATCCGAAGAAATGTTGTAGGCGCGCTCTATTGAATCTCGGTTTTCCTTGCCTCCACTGTACGCAATCGCCAAAGCGTCTAAAACGGTCATGTCCGCTATCCCCAGCCGCAGGTTACCCGTAACCGTCCGCAGAATATACTTTGCTTCGTTCGGCGAAGCATCGGACAACAGTCCTGCTAAAAGCGCCATTTTTGAACCCACAGCGCCAGAACCCGAAGTTTTCGCCATCTTATCAAGCGTCTCGTAAACCCTTTCAGCCGTAAGGGTCTTCTGGAAAAAAGTTGACTGCTTTTTCTTAGCCAAAACTTTCTGGGCTGTCGCGCCGACGTCACCGCTTTTTTGCAAGTCAGCCTCAATTTCACTTTGCCGCCTCCCAGAAGCCCTCGCCAAAGCTTTCACGGCAAGCTTTTCCGCCACGCCAATCTCCAAACCCACAAAATCCGGGTAAATCTTGCCCTGAGTTAAATAGACGACTTTGGCGATAATGTTTTTCGGCGTGTTTTTCAGCAGGTCAACCAGCAGGTCGGTCATCTCAAGCCGTTTCGAGGTGGCTTCGATTTTCTCGTACGCGTCAGCGATTACGGCGTAATCCAAGAGTAAACCTCACAAAATATACCATATAGCAGGGTTAATAAAATTTCATCCGCGCCGAATAGCAGGCACAGCACGGTGCGAAATGTATATATCCAAACCTTTGCCAACAGGTTTTGCCCAAGCGGCTTCTTTAAAGATACGCATCAACAGGCTGGAGTTTCAAACAGTGGCTAACGTGTCACCTTCCCGAAAGACTTTGTCTGTTCTGCTTTCCGTGGTTTTTCTTGACAATTTAGGCTACGCCATCATCTTTCCGTACGTGTACTTCTACGCCAGCTCCTTGGGCGCATCGGCTTTCGCTTACGGACTGTTGCTGTCGGCTTACAGTCTAATGTCGTTCATTTTCACCCCGATTATCGCGAGGTTAAGCGACCGTTACGGTAGAAGAAGTATTCTGCTGCCTGCCTTGCTCATCTCAGGCTTATCTTACGTAGTGTTCGGGTTGGCGAACGTCCTTTGGCTCCTGTTCCTAGCGAGAATTATCGCAGGCACCACAGCCGCCACGATACCTGTTGCGCAGGCTTACGTTGCAGACGTGACGACCGCCAAGGAACGGCTGAAGTATTTGGCTTGGACAGGTGCTGCAGGCGGTTTAGCTTTCATCGTGGGGCAAGCGGCCGGGGGCGTTTTAAGCGGTTTTTTCGGGTACGCCGCGCCGTCTTTTTTGGCTGCTGCCCTTGCGTTTTGGAATTTGATTTCAGCGTATTTTTGGTTGTCGGAGTCAGTGCATTCCGTTTATGATGCTAAAAAATCGGCGTTTACGCTGTCGGCGTTGAGGGAAGTGCTGCGAAAACGGGCGATTGCGCTGCTCTTCACGGTTTACTTCATATTCTTTATTTCCTTCGTGTTCCTGCAGGCAGTTATTCCGCCTTGGTTGGAGAGGCTTTTCGGTTTTGGTCCTCTTCAAACAAGTTTACTCTTCGTTTACATCGGCATATTGAGCGTCGTGACTCAAACCGTGATTCTGCCGTGGCTTTCCAAAAAAACTGAAAGCATGACGTTGGCTATGGCTGGGGTAATTCTGCTGGGCGTTGGCTTGCTTGGGCTGGGTACTTTGCCTTTCCTTGTGCTTTTGGTGCTGATGGGCGCTTTGGTGGCGTTTGGATTCGGAATCCTGATTACCACGTTGATCACTTTAATCTCAGTCAGTGCACCAGTGGAGGCTCAAGGCGGAACCCTGGGCATAGCTCAATCCTTCGCTGCGCTCGCGCAAACCATAGGTCCCACGTTGGCTGCTTCGTTCTTCGCGTTCGGATTATCCATTGGCGTGGTCGGGTTTGCCTTCATTATTTCAGCTGGTTTAACGCTTGCCACAATTCCGTTAATGACAAACCTGAGAAGGCGCAAAAAAACCGAGACATAAGCATTCTGAGCGTTGAAAACTCTTGGGGTTGAAGGAACAAGTCAGAAATGACAAGAAAGTTGCGGCTTGTGGATATTATAAAATTTGGATGTTGATTTACAGCCCATCCACTAGATGGACCGTTCCGTCTGGACAGTAGACTTTGTCGCCTTTTTCAACCACGAAAAAGCGTCTGCTGCACACTTTCATTTGAGAGCAACCATCACAATCTCTTGATAACAGTTTCAGTTCGCCTCCTGTTAATTTTTACGGGCATTACATGCCGTTGAAGGCAAATGAGAATGAGGATGGCGCTTTTAAACTTTTCCCAACACAAATTCACCTTTAAAAAAAGCGGCAGAGCCTGTGAATATCACAAGCAATTCCTCTGTTTAGTGTTTGCGTTTCTTGAAGTAGACAAAGAATCCTATGACTTTAACGACCGTTAACAATATACTTCTGCACTCACAGGTCCTATCCGCTCTCTGGAGTCGTGCATGAAGTTGAATAAGTCTCGTATGTTTCATCTGCAAAAGTGAAAACAAATTCGACGTCATAGGTTGTTGACCCAGAAAGGGCTTCGTTACTCAAAAAGGTGGATGTTGATACTGAGCCACCTGAAGGAACTATTAGAGAAACTGGTCCAGAATTGATTCCATCAATACTCAAGCTGACAGTGGTTACGTCGATGTTGTTCAGATTTTCTACGGTGTAATTTGCAGAAGGCGGAATAACTCCGTAATTGACAGTTGCGCTTTGAACACCCAAGTCTATGCTGACATTTGAAACGGCAATTTTCTGTGAATTGGGAGGATTCTGAAATAAAAACCAAACTACAACCAACAAAGCTGAGATAGCAATAACTATAATTATTGCTTTCTTTCTCTTCATTTCGACTCACACTTCACCATTCTGATTAGTTCTTTCGGTTCAGCTATATGCTTTTGCTTATTGGAAAAGTTGCCTAAGAAACGGTGAGAAAACTCTTATCCCGTTCATTTCTTGCTGAGGTAATTGTTTAATGCGTTGAATCCTTTCTGAATATTGTCTGAGTGCTTTTTTCAAATTTACGAACGGAGAGAGCGGAAAAACCTGGTTAACCCGATGGCTTCCTCTCCGAAGCTGACTCACCCCGCCTCGTACATGTTCAAAAATTTCATGTATACACCTGTTATCCTCCGCAAACCTGACTGCCTCGGACTCCGATACGCTGTAGCGGAAATGCCTTTGCCTTACAGTAATCCCTAATGCCTTCTAATAATGTGACTGTACTAGGTTTTATGTGTCAGTTCGCCCGTCGAGTCATTATCACCGCGTTGGCTCTGTGACTCTAAAGCTCATCATCCAA
>CAZPND010000115.1:0-6476 GCA_964587975.1 uncultured Candidatus Bathyarchaeia archaeon | reverse complement strand
GTCAATAGAAGCAACCAACAGTCCCCCACTTACTTTTCCCTTGCTTCCCAGTATTTTTTTCCTTTTTGAAGCTCTTGCTGTCCTTGAAATGCTTTAGCGCAGTTATGCACTTCAATAAGGCAGGTTCTTAAGCGTAAATTCTTAAACATTACCCTCCCATACTAGGAGGCATGAAGAAGTAGAAGAAAAACCGTTTTTGTAGTGAAAGGGAGATGTTGTTCAAATCCGAGTAATTGCCGACCTGCATATTCACAGCCATTACAGTCGGGCGACAAGCCAGCGGATGAGCATCAAGGAAATAGCTCGTTTCGCCAAGATCAAGGGGTTAAGCCTTGTAGGAACGGGCGACTTTACTCATCCAGATTGGCTTAGGGAAATACGGGAAACCTTGGTGCCTGAAGCAGGCGCCGACCTTTACACGGTTGCCGGCAACGCGGGGTCGCCAGTGCGGTTCATGTTAACAAGTGAAGTGTGCACGATTTTCAATTTCGGGAACGAGTCTAAGAAAGTTCACCACGTCATCTTGACCCCCAGCGTGGAAACCGCCGTCCAAGTAAACGATGCGCTGGGGCGCTACGGAGATTTAAGCGCAGACGGCAGGCCCCTGCTGAACATGACCGCTCCGCAGCTTGTGGAAGAAGTAATGGCGGTTTCGGGTGAGAACATGATTTTTCCCGCTCATGTGTGGACGCCGTGGTTCAGCGTTTTCGGCGCCTTCAGCGGTTTCGATAGCATCGAAGATTGTTATCAGGACATGAGCAAGCATATTCATGCGTTGGAAACGGGGCTTTCGTCTGATCCTCCGATGAACTGGCGTTTGAGCAGGCTTGACCAGTTCACGTTGGTTTCTAATAGTGACTGCCATAGCTTTTGGCCTTGGCGTATAGGCAGAGAAGCTAACGTGTTTGAGCTTGAGCGGGTGAGTTATGGTGAGGTTGTGGACGCCATTTGCAGCAAGGATCCTGCGCGGTTCCAGTTCACCATCGAGACTGAGCCTGCTTACGGGAAATATCATTGGACTGGGCATCGTAAATGTAACGTGTCCTTATCGCCGCAAGAGGCACAAAAGTTTGGCAACATCTGCCCAGTGTGCCATAGAAAGCTCACTAAGGGGGTTGATCAACGCGTTGAAGAGCTTGCTGATCGCCCCGTAAACTTTAAGCCTGATAACACGCCGGGGTTTATGCGGTTACTGCCGCTTTCAGAGATAATCACAACGGTGTTAGGTGCGGGTTCTCCCTCAACTCAAGCGGTGTGGAAAATATACAATTCGCTTGTTACCCGGTTCGGTGATGAGTACAACGTGCTTATCAACGCGTCGCGGGCAGCGCTGGCTGACGTCGTGGATGCGCCGATTGCTGATGCTGTCGTCAGGGTTAGGGAAGGCTCGATTCGGGTGATTCCTGGCTTCGACGGCGTGTATGGGACGCTTGACCTGGATGCTGGTGGTTTCGCGGAGGAGCCTCGTCGAGGAAGTGTTCGACAGTTGAATCTTGCTGATTTCTGGTGATCATGGAGTTTCATGGGGTTTTATGTGTTTTTGTGTTTAACGGTTTAACAGAAATGCTTAAATCGTAATATACGCGATAATCTGCTGTGAACCGCATGAACACGCCACACCCAGAAGACAAAATCTTCAAAATCATAGACAGCGTCCTGAAACAAGTCTTCGGAGACGAAGCAACGCGTTTCATATACAAATACTTAGAACAGCGCTACGCTCTACGCGAAAGCGACTTTTCAGAAAAAATTGATGTTTTCCCCAAGGGACTTGAAGAGTGTCTAAGCTCAGGTGCCTTCGTGGTTGAAAACAAAATTTTAGAAGACCTCTCCTCAGTGTACGGCTCCTTCAACACGATTGGGTATGAAAGAAAATCTGAAAGGTACGATTTCGCAAACCAAATGAAAGTCGCCATGCGAAGAGCCTAACCTCATCCTCATTTCCTGTATACAGCCAATTTTTTCAACCCGCGTGTTTTTGTCGCTTTGAATTAAAACAAAACGTTTTATTCCCTTTATCCATATTCATACCCTAATCTGTTATAGAAGGTAGACCACACTTGGAAGACGTTCTCGCTAACATAAATGAAGTAGCCGTACGCCAATTCGGAGCCGAATACGCCGAAACCCGCGCGCAAAAACTTAGCAAAACGATGCTTACCCTGAAAGAAGGCAGGGTTGAAGCCGCCAAACAAGGGATCGAAAACGGGGTGGCACTGCGCGTGCTTGTGAACGGTGCTTGGGGTTTCGCTTCAGTGGGTTCTCTAAAAGCTGAGATTTTGCAGAGCGCCATTTCTGACGCTTGCAAGATGGCGAAAACTGCGAGTTCACGGCTGAAAACACCGATAAAGCTTGCGGAAACAAAAACGGTGAAAGACCGCGTGCAAATCAAGCCTAAGAAAAAACCCTCTGCAATTTCCATGGAGGACAAGATAAGCACCGCCTTGTCGATAAATAAAGCTACGTTAGGCTATGATAAGCGGGTTAGAAGTTGCACGATAGATTATTTGGACCTGACCGGGAGCAGCTTTTTTGTTAACACGGAAGGCACGCGTATAGAGCAGGATAAACTGTATGTTTGGTCAAGAATAACCGCCGCGGCTGCGAGCCAAGGGGTTTTCACTTTCAGCAGGGAAGAAATAGGCTCCACAGCAGGCTACGAAGTGTTCGATGAGGAACCTCCTGAAGTGATAGGTGAAACATTGGCGAAGCGCGCGGTTAAACAGCTAGACGCTAAACCGCCGAAGGGCGGTAAATCGCCTGTTGTGCTGGGACCCGATGTGGTGGGCGTTTTTGTTCATGAAGCTTTTGGGCACCTCGCTGAAGCGGACTTGGCGCTATCCGGAGGGGTACTGATGAACAACCTTGGAAAGAAAATAGGTTCAGACTTGGTCACCTTTTATGATGACGGTACAATAAACGGGGCTTTCGGTTCGTTCAAATACGATGATGAGGGCGTTCCAGCTCAGAAAACGCTTCTCATAAATGACGGCGTTGTCACTGGCTTAATGCATAATCGTGAAACCGCGCAAAAATTCGGTGTTGAACCTACGGGCAACGCGAGAGCGGAGGACTTTCGCGTGGAACCTATCATCCGCATGCGCAATACGTTTATGGCTCCGCGAGACCATTCTTTTGAAGAGTTGGTTGAAGGCATACCTTCAGGCTATTACTTCAAAAGCTTCAGAGGCGGGCAAGCTAGCTTGGACGGTACCTTCCAAGTCGGTATTCAAGAAGGTTACGAAATAGTAAACGGTGAAATAGGCGACCCTGTTCGCAATGCGTCAATAAGCGGTAGCACTCTTGAAACGCTGTTAATGGTTGACGCGGTTGGGAAGGACTTCGAGTTGTCGTCAGGACGTTGTGGAAAGGGTCAAACCGCCTTTATAGGCGATGGTGGACCACACATCAGGGTCAAAGAGGTGATTGTCGGTGGTAGTGCTTGAGAAAGACCAAATGTTGCATCTGGCAGAAAAAGCCGTGGGCATAGCCTTGAAAAAAGGCGCTGCTGAAGCTGAAGCCTACGTTTATGAAGGACAAGCCACGAACGTGGGCATAGAACAAGGGCAGATTGCCAAAAGCAACAGGATAATCGACCGTGGCTTAGGCGTTAGAGTCGCGGTTAACAAGGCCGTAGGTTTTGCGTACACCAACATCCTAGAGGACCAAGAAGCCGTCGAAGACACAATTCTGAGGGCTTTAAGCGCCGCACGAGCAAGCAAGCCTGATCCGGACTGGAATGGATTCCCAGAAAAGAAACCTTACGCTGGCGCTGAAAAATACTATGACCGCAAAATCCATAAACTTCACTCTGAAGGTCTGGTTGAGCTTGCTTCAAGCATGTTGGACGCCGCTGTGAGCGTGAATAAGCGGGTCTTTCCAATTGAAGGTGGCGCTGGCGCAGCTTATTTGTCAAGTGCCGTGGCTAATTCGAACGGCGTTGCAGCCTTCGATAGGGGAACAATAATGGAGTGCAGTTTGGCGGCTGTCGCCAAAGAGAAAAATAGGGTGACGCCGGTCTGCTTCGAATTTAACGCGACGCGAGCGTATGACGTTGACCCTGCATGGGTTGGAAAAGAAGCGGCTCGGCTTGCAGTTTCAGCCCTGAAAACTAAACCAATTAAAACGGAAACAACCAAACTGATTTTAACGCCGTTTGCACTTCAGGGATTGCTTTATTACACGTTGATTAACGCTGTAAAAGCCGATAACGTCCAGAGAAACCAGTCGCCCTTCAAAGGCAAAATCGGCGAAAAGGTCGCTTCAGAACACGTCACAATCTACGATGACGGCCTGTTTCCAGGCGGTCTCCGCACCTGGGCGTTCGACGGCGAAGGAGTCCCTCAGCAGAAAACCCCGCTCATAGAAAAAGGCGTTCTGCGAGGTTTCTTATACGACAATTACGCCGCGAAAAAAGAAGGCTTAGAAAGCACAGGAAACGCGTCCAGAGCCGGATACTTATCCACACCCAGCATAGACACCACAAACTTCCATATAACACCTGGAAACAAGACACCAGACGAACTCATCAGCGAAGTTGATGACGGCTTGCTAATTTACTATTTGCAGGGTGCCCACAGCAGCAATCCTGTCAGCGGCGAATTCTCAGTCGTAGCCACACCCGCTTGGAAAATCAAAAAAGGCGAAATAGCACACGCAACACGCGGCGTGATGTTGGCAGGCAACATCTTTGAAGCGTTAAAAAACGTAAGCATCGTAGCCAATAACGAAAGAAAAATGGGACAACTAATCGCACCGTGGATGATAGTTGAAAACGTTAGAGTAATCGGAAAATAACTAGGCCACTCTAGAACATAACATAAGCCCTTGCCCTTGTTTACCCACAAAAGTCCGCTTCAACCTCAGACTTTTCCATAATCAACGCAACAGCAGAGCCACCACAGCATATTTGCCGTCTACTAGGATCCTAATAGCCGATGTATGCAGAAACCTATAGGGAAAAGCCGTTCTAAACGACGACGTTTTGAGGGTTCATAGATTTTGCCGTTCTAAACACATTGCTATAGGGCTAAATTAGCATCGGCGTAAGTTGCTTATAAAACCGTTCTTAAGAAATCCATTTCTCATAACAAACTGTAATAACACGCCCGCAAAAAATCTTTTATACTTAAACGAACGGAGGCATTTTTAGAAGGCACTGATGTGGGAAGAAAAACCTTCTAAAAGAACCTTGGGAATACGCGAAAAGCAGATTCTCTGGGAAAGAGCGGGATATAAGTGCGAGGCTTGCGAAAAGGAAATAACTTTTCCCGAAATGCAAGTTGGACACAAGACGGCAGCTTAGTTGCGAAAAAGGTGGAAAGGCAGAAAAGAGTGCTACAACAAAATCAGCTGATTTTTCTTTCTACAACGAAAGCGATTTTGACAACAGCACGGTATTCAACAATCTTATTGTTCTCTACTTTCGCATTGCACCGCTTCACGTAAACTGACTTGATGTTCTTAATTGTCTTTGCCGCTTCTGCCAACGCGTTCTTTGTAGCGTCTTCCCAGTCCTTTGGTGAGCTACCTATTAACTCAACAATTTTTACAACCGCCATACCATTCATACCTCCTAAAGTTACAATCTGTTTAGCCAATCTATTAATTCTCTGGTTTACCCTCTCTCAACAAAAAAACAAAAAAGAGAACACAAGCCAAAACTAAAGGATTCTTATTCTGACATAGTCAAAACCTATGAGTTGATTCTAGAAAAATTCTCTTAAGAATTGTTGCGCCGTCATTTACCCTCAATTTCTTTTCCCCGAACCTCTTCCTGTACCCAATGGGCACCTCAACAATCTCAAAGCCTTTCCGCTTTACTTCGCTGTTAAGTTCCACTTCTACATCAAAACCCTTTGACTTCACTTGCCATTTCTTTAGGATTTCAGCACGAATTACCCGCAACCCAGTTAACGGATCTCGCAAGTTTACCCCGTTAAGCAAGCCATGGGAGAAAGCCAAAAGCTTATTTCCAAAATAGAACAAATTATGCAGCGCACTGTCTTCAGCGTAGCCATTAAATCTGTTTCCGCAAACCATGCCAACATCAGGGTGATTTTCAAGTATCTGCATCATTTCAGGGATATGTTCCGCCGGATAAGTAAAGTCCGCATCGGTGACAGCAACGCAGTCCACATCAGACCCTATGTACCTCACAGCTTTTGCTATAGCATCGCCTTTGCCTTTACCATCCTGAAACAGAATATGCGCACCCAAATCTTTGGCAATTTCAACCGTCCGGTCGTCACTATGACCATCGACCACTAAAACCTGATTAGGGATAATTTTCCGCGAAATCTCCTCTAGCGTAAGGCCGATGCCTTCCTCTTCATTCAACGCCGCAACTATAACGTCGGCGGAGAATCCCCTATCCGAGTCTTTCAACAAAGATTCTTTCTCCCAAACTCACTCTTATGTTACAGTCTGTTTAGCCAATTTATCTGGAATAAAAAAAGAGAGTAGGGTTATTTCCA
>CAZPND010000114.1:0-6478 GCA_964587975.1 uncultured Candidatus Bathyarchaeia archaeon | reverse complement strand
GACATCAAAGTCTGGGAATCAAGAATAAAATACTACCAATCCTACATCTACGACAAGCAACTTTTTCCAGGAATGATCTACGAAGTAAAAAACGGCAACCTCGTTCCCGTAACGCTGGAAGAAACCGAAAAAACTCTCACACACCTGAAAGCCAGCTTCAAAGACGAAACCCCTGAAGAAATGCAATTCGTCGCGGAGTGGGCAAAACTGCTGGAGTATCCTGCACCCAAGTTCCGCAGGGCAGCCATAGACATAGAGGTTTACTCGCCCATATCCACAAGAATGCCCGACCCACGCAAAGCCGACTGTCCAGTTATCTGCGTATCCGTGTACACCTCAGACAACCAGAAACGCGTGTTGATTCTGAAACGCGAAGGCGTCAGAGAAGGAAACGAACGCTTGCCCGCAGACGTGAAGATGGAGTACTTCGAGGATGAAACAGCGCTGCTTCGAGCCGTCTTTCAAGTGCTTTGGGATTACCCGTTCATACTAACGTATAACGGCGACGACTTCGACTTACGCTACCTAACTCATCGCGCATATAACCTCGGCATAAGAAAAAGCGAAATCCCCATCGAAGTAGGCAAACGCGTCTGCCTGCTACGCTACGGCGTGCACATTGACTTGTACAAGTTTTTCTTCAACAGGGCAATCCAGATTTACGCTTTCAAAAACAGTTACCGCGACGTCACGCTTGACGAAGTCGGCAGCGGCATCATCGGCATGGAGAAAATCCAGCTGGAAAAAACCTTTGGGGAACTGAACTACTCTGAGCTTGCGAAGTACTGTCTCAGAGACTCGGAAATCACGTACAAGCTCACGAGCTACGACGACGAGTTAGCCATGAAACTGATCCTTGTGCTTTCAAGAATCAGCAGCATGCCCATGGAAGACGTAAGCCGCCAAGGCGTGTCACGGTGGATACGGAACTTCATGCACCGCGAACACAGAAAAAGAAACATGCTCATCCCAAACGCCGAAGACATACTGGCTAAGAAAGGAAAAACCGCCACAACCGCCATCATAAAAGGCAAAAAATACAAAGGCGCCATAGTCGTCGAACCCGTTCCTGGAGTACACTTCAACGTGGCAGTCATGGACTTCCCCAGCCTGTACCCGTCAATAATGAAAGTGTGGAACCTCGGCTACCAATCCATACTATGCCCGCACCCCGAATGCAAAACAAACATCGTGCCCGACACCCCAAACTGGGTGTGCACCCGAAAACGCGCCCTTGAAAGCCTCCTCATCGGCTCATTGAGAGACCTGAGGGTGCGGTGGTACAAGGTGAAAGCCAAGGACAAAAGCTTGACTGAAGAGTTACGAAGCTGGTACAACGTTGCCCAAGGCGCGCTTAAGGTTATTTTGAACGCCAGCTACGGCGTGTTCGGAGCTGCCAGCTTTGACCTTTACTGTCCGCCAGTGGCTGAAGCAACAGCCGCCATTGGCAGGCACGCTATAACGCAGATACTTAACCACGCCGAAGGGAGAGGGATCCAAGTGCTTTACGGCGACACAGACAGCCTCTTCCTCAAGAACCCCTCCAAAGAGCAAATCGCAGAGTTAACCCATTGGACTGAGCGGGAGCTGAAAATGGGCATAGACGTGGAGAAAGTTTACAGGTACGCGGTTTTCAGCAGCCGCAAAAAGAACTATCTCGGCGTGTTAGAAGACGGGTCAGTTGACGTTAAAGGGTTAACAGGCAAGAAAAAACACATCCCCATATTCATAAAAAACGCCTTCAACAAGATGAAAGAGCGTCTTGCGCAAGTTAAAAACCCAGCGGAATTCGAAAAAGCAAAAAAAGACATCGCCAACATCGTCCGCGACCGTTACATGCGGCTGAAAAGAAGAGAATGGGAAAGCCTCAACGAGCTTGCGTTTCACGTGGTATTGGGTGATGACCTTCACCGTTACACGAAAACCACGCCGCAACACGTTAAAGCAGGCAGGATTCTGGAAAAAAGCGGAGTTGAAATCCGAGCAGGCGACCTCATAAGCTTCGTAAAAACCATACGGGACCCCCACGTTAAGCCAGTTGAGCTTGCAACAAAAAACGAAGTTGACGTTGACAAGTACGTAGCCTACCTGCACTCCACTTTTGACCAAGTTTTAGACGCACTAGGCTTAAGCTTCGACGAAATCATCGGATTAACAAAACTTGAAAGGTTCCTAACATAACATTTCCGATAGATAAAACGCATCTCCAATAGGCAACGGCGGAAAAGGAACTACAGTCTTCAGAAACAACTAAATGAGGAAAGGCCAAGGCAAGTCAACAAGCACAGCAACCAAAACGAAAACGGCAACAATCAAGGATATTGCAGCCACTGCTTGGCGCTCAGTTAAAGGTCGATGGTACGTTACCAGCGTAACCAAGCTTCGGCGGTGATCAGACACGATTTTCTTTCCGTCGAATGAAGCTTGCGCTCTTTTTTTGGTTAAGAAAATCGTTAACAGTATCAAAGAGGAATTGAAAATGTAGGGAAGGATTGAAATTAACAGGCTTGCTTTCAAGTCGGTGATTACTGCGAACGAGGCTATTGTCATTCCAATTGCGAAGGACCCGGTGTTCCCCACGAAAAGTTTGCCTTGAACGTTTAAAGCGGCAAGGGCAAGCCAGAGAAGTAAAGGTCCAAGCATCAAAATCAAGTATGATTGCGACAAAATCATCAGCCCTATTGTGATTATGGCTGGGCAGATGGTTTCCAAACCGTTCAGTCCGCCTAGCATGTTTATGGTGTTGGTGACTATCATGACGATTAATGGAATAATAAGGAAGTAGTAGATGTTGCCAAACTGGATCATACCTATAAGAGGTAAGGATATTGATGTTCGCGTCAAAGGGTTCTCCATTGCGAAATATATGAGTGGCAAAGCTGCGATTAAGGGCATGAAAGCCTTGTATCGCCATTTCAGGTCCATCCAGTCATCCAGCAAACCCATGAACCCTCCGAACAGGATGCAAACAGCCAGCGTCAATGGGGCGGAAACACCGTTTGAAATTGGGGAGATGGCGGAGAAATAGATCAAGAAAAGATAGATTGTTGTGAAGAGGACGTAGATTACGCCTAACCCGTTGGGAACTAGGGGTTTGCCTATCTTATGTTGGTCAGGAGCTTTTGGAAACAAGCTTTCGCTTCCTTAAGGTTGACCCGTTGCATTGTAGTAGCTTGCCCAGTCAATCTCGTACAGCGCCACTATCGGTATTAATCCGCTATATTGTGTAGAGGCAGTAACAGGATTCAGTTCCTCGCCGGAGAAATAAGCTTCCTTGAAGTATGTAGGTTGCACACCTGGCGTATCCACTGATACGCCTGCAGGCGCCCCAGACACATCTGCCCAACGCTGCTTCGCGTAGCTCATCAACTTGTAAATCGTCGAGTTCTGCCCCACGGAGTTCCAGTCCCAAGTTCCAGTTTGATTGTTGGGCGCTCCGAAAGCGTTTTCGTCAGTCCACTGCAAATTAGCGTCCATAAACCCTTCGTCGATGAACCTTTGTTTGGCTTCGCCTGAAATTCTTGCCATCCAACTCCACTTGGCTTCGTCGCCGAAACGGCTAAACTGCACCACATAGGAACCCTGATCAGTGGTTGACTGCGCTAGTTGAAGAGTGATGAAGACAAGTATGTATTTGGCGTCATATGCCTCCAGCATTTGCATCGCTTTGTCTTCAGGCGCCATGAAGATGTAGCCAACGTTCTCTATCTGCGTAGTATTAATTGTAGCGTTGTCGGCTAAAGTTGTAACGTTACCAAGAACACTTAGCCAATACCCGTAATCCCACCAAGCGCATACAACCGTTGTTGACTGCAGATTGTTCTGAGTCCAGCTCAGCAGGTTAAGCCATTCTTCCGCTGGCGAAGGAAGACTGCCACCTAATGGAAGACTTGCCGCACTAATCGTAATAGGTGAATACGCTTGACCATACACGCGTGGCGTGCCGCCTGTTTGAGGGGAAAAAGCAAGGTTCGTAACCAGAAGCACGAACACCAGAAAAATCGCAATACCACTGTATTCTTTGCTTACACGTGCGAGCCTACGCTTAGATTTAATGGCGATTTGCGGTGCCTCTTTTAACAACGTGTAAAACGGCTTGAGAATCCCAAGAATTCCCATAGCGGCTATAAGGCTGAATGCCGGCGCAAAAATAACAAGTAAACGCACCATAGAGGCCGCGAAATAAAGTGAAGTGGCGCCAAAAATCAACAAGAAAATGTTCCTGTTAGTGGGATTTCTCAGCGTGAAGTACAAGCCTACTAGGAAAAATAGGATACTGAAACCAAGATCAAAATAGATGTTTCCCCAAGCTGATATCCTATGTTCAGCCACCGACTCTATTAAAGGAGCCGAGGCGCGTATAAACGGATCCAACACCGTGATGAACTTCCCTGCGATACCACTAATAAAGCCAAGTTGCCAAAGTGCAACAAAACCTCCAACTATCACGGCGAGCGATCCACCAGTTAACCACGCTTTGGCACGCGCAGACAGATTATGGCGCAAAATTTCTGAAAGGCAAAGCAGGATAAACACGCCTGCAATGGGCAAAACTACACCTGAGGTGATGTAATTCATCGAGATAATGGGAACCTTGGTGGCGATGAAAAGCCCTAAACCAAAAGTTATGCTGTAAGAAAACAAAAGACGTTGGCTATACCTCTTTAGCACTATTAATAAGAATACAAAAAGGACAGCTAAACCCAGCAAATAATAGGCTGCACCCCAAGCTGCGATGAAATAAGCTAATGCCCCACCAGAGCCTGCAGAGTATAATATTGACGAACGCAGGGACTTGGTTTCGTCTATTGATCTCAGAAACAGAAAAATGAATAGCAGAAGCCCCAAGATGCCTAAAACTTCCGTGTCAAAGAAGCCGAGCGCTGTTCGCTGGAGAAAAGACGGCGCCAAAGCTAGAAAAAGCGCGGCGAATAACCCAACTGTTTTTCCGCCCATGTCTTTACCGATGAAATAGATTATCAAGCAGGATAACGCGCCAATGATCGCCGGAAATAGCGCTGCAAACGTCATCAAATCGACGTTTACGCCTAACCAAGAGATGACAAGATAGAGTGCCGCCGTGGTCATGGGCAGTGCAGGCAGTGACCTGCCCATGTTCAGTCCACCGGGATACCATTGCTGGTAGTTTATCCAGCCTTGACCGTTGTTTTCCAAGTAAGGTGAGAGTAAACCGTTTTGCACCATGTGGTTTGTCAGGGTGAATTGGTAGTAAGGGTCAAATTCGTTAAGGCGTACGGTGCCGGAGGGGATTTCCCAGCGTAGGGGTAGAACGCGGATTGTGAAGGCGATGAAAAGTATTAGAAGTAGAGCTGAATAACAGATTATGGATGCGTGGCTTGTTTGGATGCGTAGTCGTCCAAAAGCTTTAAGACCGTTGACGAGCCGTTCCTTCGACGTTATTTCTCTTCCCCCAACTTGAGCCTTTCTTCATACAGTAATGAAGTCCCTTATTTGTGTTTGTGGTTAATAATTGTTTATGTCAACCAACGTCGTTTATTTATTGCTTTCGAAAAAACAGTTGCGTTCCGCCAAAAAGTTATCGGATGTTAATGCTTCGCTGCGAAACGTCATTTCATAGGTTTTACTTCGACATTAATTGGGAGCAAAGATAGTTTCTTGCCGCATTTAGGGCATTTCCCCTCATACTGCTGTAAAATTTCATCTGGAGGTTTAAGCTCTGCGCCTTCATATAGAACGTAACTGCACCCCTGACAGATAACACGTTGCGGCATGTCATTTCACTTCCCGAAATAACAAGAGTAACACCTGCGACATATTTATTGGTTGCTAACCTACGATTGGGACACTTGAGCCAAGCGTCAGTAGAGACGGTCTATTTGGGGACGAGATGTCGAGGATGAACGGCTTTTACGTTTCTTGATGGCAGCTACGCCAACAGTCGTGATTATAATGGTGGTTATAATAACTATGAAAGCGATTTCGGGGAAGATCTGATAGCTGGAACCCAGCATGGTGAGGGGTAATGATGCTAACACGGCTGCGGCGAGACCTCTAGGAAACATGATGGTCATCAAGTTTTCATATTCATGCAGCTCAGATTTCACGGCCGCTATTTTAACCACGACAAAACGGATTCCGAGAAAGGTGACGGATAATAATAAGCCGAAAAACACTGAAAAGTAAGATGAAAAGCTGAACAAAAGACCGGTAAAGACGAAGAAGAAGGAACGAATTAGAAAGCTTATTTGGCTGTGAAAGTCGCGCACGTTGTTGTCGATTGAGATGGTGGTTCGGAACTTCAGCTGTTTTGCGATAGGGCGGGAATTTCCAATGATTAAGCCGAAAAACAGTGCTGAAAGCGCTCCGTTTCCGTTCAGGTTTGTAGCCACTACATACGTTAGGAAAAGCATGGCTAGGGTTAGCATGTACGCGTTGGGTTTTCCTTTAATTCTTTCCAAGATAACAAGCCAGGCAACGCCGAAGCCTAAACCTACCA
>CAZPND010000113.1:0-6528 GCA_964587975.1 uncultured Candidatus Bathyarchaeia archaeon | reverse complement strand
GGAAGCCTGCGGCTGCTGTGATTACGGCTATTATGAGGTTGAAGGTGGTTTGGCCGTAGAGCAAACTGTAAACATGAAACCAGCCATCGGGGTGAGTAACACAGCTAAAGCAACACCCACAACCGTTGAAATTGCAGAAGAAAGACTTCGTAAATTGGGGAAATCAAGGCTCGCGAAATCCGAATTACCTTAGGCGTTTACGGTTTAACAGACAAGTAAAGAAAAGACCATGCGGCAAAGTGGAGAGCATGGTGAAATTGAACAAACATTTCTTCTAATGTTTGCGTTTCTTGAAGTAGACTATGATCGTTACTTGACCGCATAGACTTTGAAGGTGTATTCGCCAGTTGCGATGTTGTACATGGCTTCTGACCATCCTTTAGTTGTGTTAAGGTATGCTAACCTTTGAGAGGGTGTCTGAAATGTGAGGTTTCCCGCGATCTTTCCGATTGGAGTAGGGTCTACGATTTTCCCCGTGTCCTTTCCCCAAAGGAAGATTGGCTCGCCTTTGCTGAAGATGATTGCCCTGATTTCAACGTCGCTTGTGCGGTCAGGCTTCATAAGGATACTGTGTGTAGACAAGATGAGTCCTTCTATTTTACCGCTGATTTTCCCGCTAAGGGTGATGTCGAGACTTGCGCCTTTTGGACTGAATTCTTTGATGTCAACTGAGGAGGTGTTCTCTTTTCCTTCAAAAAGCAGTTCTTTTTCCATTTATATCACCTGCAGTAGAATGCGCAGAGAATCTTATTTTGTTATGTGACTGTGCTGCCACAGTAACAAAGCTTCTCTCACTTATTTAGGGTGAGAATGTACCTTGTTATTTGGTAATTAGACTATTCCGTTTGCGAATTAAGGCTCTTGTTGGTATAGTTAAAAAGTTTGGGAAACGCCGTTCTGAAATAGCATCTTTGGAACGCGAAAACTTGGATAAAAAACGGAAAACTGCTTGCTAAGTCTGTTGGGGTGTGTTTTTCCAGCTACTTCAGATATTGGAATTCCCCTTTCTTGTGCTTTTTGCGAAGGGTGAATGTACAAAGACTGTTTGCTGAGCTCAAGTTAGACTGGAAATTCTGGACCGAAATAGAAGCTGACTACAGAGTAAAAAAAGAAAAGCGAACAAAATCTGTGGATTTTAACGATAAGTATGCAAGACTCATTTTAGACTACACACAGTTTCTTGAACGCAAATATCCAAACACGAAATATGTTTTTCCGAGTGGAATAGAAGTATTTGGAACCTCTTACATGAGTTTCGAGAATGAGCATCTTAGCGGTAGGCAGCTCTTGCGATTGATTAAGCCGTTGAATGAAAAAGCTTGGTTTCACCTGTTCCGCGAAACGAAAGGCGCAGAGATCGCTAGGGCTAAAGGCCGAACACTTGACGCTGTGTATGAAGTCAGAGAAACCCTAGACCTAGACAACGAAACAACCGCGTATAGATATGTTCGCAGATGTGCTGTGCAAGAAATGAAAGCGGAAAAGTAAAGGTGATATGTCACGACTGAAAATGAAACTTTTAGGTTGCACTTGACTGCTCCAGAGCTGAAGTTTCTTGTTCAGGTTTTGGAAGGTGTTGTGGGCTCTTCAGAGATGATAATTTCCGGCTTTGACAAGAAAGACAGAAAGTTAGTCTATGAGCGCAGAAGGCGTTATGTAGCTAAGGAAATGATTAGGCGTTTCAATGGCACACTGGACAGTAGGAAAATGCACATGCGAAGTATGGCCCTGATTCTATGTAATATGCTGACTGCCGATTCATCATAAAGAAGTATGCTTGAGATATTACGCAATATCGGAAAAGTCTATGAGAGTGGCGGAGGTGAGGTACCCTCGGCTAGTCGTGGATATGTCTCCCACAACCAAATATTCCTTTTTGACTTCGATTTTTGAAAACAGCATAGCAATTTCGCTAATAAAAGAAACGTAGATGTATATTCAACTAACGAGAAGCTGAAGATGTGAACTGAACCCTCACCAGAGTGTAGATGTCACCCGCAATCCGAAATCTAATTTCTGATTTCTGCTTTCTCCAATAATTGATTAATAAAACTAGGCTATAAAGTGCTATGATATATAATTCTAGAGATTATAATACCATATGCTAGCACGGTTATGTTGAAAGTTAGGGGCAATAAAACTACTGCAAAGCGTCACTCCAGCTCTCAGCTTTTCCTTTTCATCTAATATATAGTTGATGTTTAATGGAAGTTAGTGTCCTTGACACGGAATAGATTATGAATATTTGCTTTTATTTGGCTATTAATCTCGCCAAGAAAGCCAAAATAAGCCCTATCCAACCTATAAGGCTGTATTGCGAGAGAGTAGCGGAAACATCACCCGTCGTTATTAAAGTGAAAAACAAGAAAAGGACCCATATGATGCCAACTCCGGCACCTAACGTAATAAGCAGCTTTCCGGTCATGACATGATTTTTTAAGATTAAAAAGCCGCCTACCAAAACAGCCAAACCGCCAAGCGAACTGAGAACGATTAAAACCAACAATGTAACCGTAACGATTGACCGCATTAATTCGTCAGTGATTACGCCGTTCAAATATTCACGGGTTAACGGGACTCAGAATAGGTTATGGAATCGCGTCCGAGGAGATTGTGAGTATTTTGTTGAACGCCAAGATTCCTTGGAACGTTAACTGCCTAGCTCAGGCTGCAGCTGTGGCAGCCTTGCAGGATGAAGAGCACTTAGAGAAGACGCTTTCGTTGGTGAAGAAAGAGAAAGCGTTTTTGATGCAGGAGTTGACCAAGTTTGAGGCTCTCAAGGTTTATCCTCCTGACGCAAACTTCATCTTCATCGACGTCAGGAAGTCAGGGTTTACGGCAGCTGAAGTTAAGAAAAAGATGCTAAGTTGTGCCGTGTTAATTCGGGATTGCGCCTCTTTTGCAGGCGTGGATGATTATTTTATTCGGGTTGCGGTTAAAACTAGGCACGAAAACGAGAAGTTGCTTGATGCTTTCAAGAAGAGTTTGAGATAATGATAATTATCGGAACATGCTTCAGAGGTTATGTTCTTGAAATAAGCGAGTATGAGAACAGGGCATGTTCCAATTAGACCTTTCCTTTCTCGTCGAGTCTGTTTTGATTTTTGCTTTAACATTCTTAATAGATGCTTCTTTCGGGGAAATTCCAGACAGGGCACATCCAACGGTGTGGATGGGCAAAGTAATAGCTTACCTTAAGCCCAGAATTAGAAATGTTAATTCGAAGGTTGAGAAAGCAAACGGTGTTTTGCTCTGCCTTGGTGTCATTGCGCTGTTCGCGGTTCCAGTGTTTTTTCTGTTGTGGTTGCTTCGTCAGATTCCTGGTTGGGGCTGGCTGTTGTACATCGTCGTTGCCGCGGTGTTGTTGAAAACAACGATTGCAGTAAGGAGTATGAGGAACTACACTATGCCTATTGCTGAGGCGTTGAAGAAGAGGGATTTTGAGGAAGCAAGACAGTGGCTACGTTATATAGTGAGGCGTGACCCAAACAAGGTGGATGAACGGCATATAATTTCTGCTGCTGTTGAATCTATAGCTGAATCTACAACAGATGGGATAACTTCGCCTTTCTTCTTCTTTGCCTTGTTTGGGGTTCCAGGAGCTTTTGCGTTTAGAGTTATCAACACGTTGGATTCGATGGTTGGCTACAAAGATAAAGATAACATAAACATTGGTTGGTTCTCAGCAAAAATGGACACCATAACTAACTATGTTCCAGCTAGATTAACGGCTGTTTTAATGGTCGTTTCGGCTGGTTTACTATGTGCGGAGGGAAGAAACAGCTGGCGAATCCTAATGAGAGACAAGAACAAAACTGCAAGCACAAATGCAGGATGGACCATTTCAGCAATGGCTGGAGCGTTGAACACGCAACTGGAAAAGAAAGGTTACTATGCTTTGGGTGATGGCGAAGAAATCTCTCCTGATGATATTCGGAAAGCGTTGAGGATTATGGAGTTAACATCTGTTCTGTTTGGGGCAGTACTGGTTTTTCCAGTTTTGACGCTGAAAGCACTTGTCATAAGATTGATTGGTCTCTAATACATTTTTTAATTGGGTTGAAAGATACACTTACTTGATCTTCACGTCAAACAACCCTGCTTCTACAACAATGAAAAGGAATAACGAACTGGCCTTAGAAAAGAAGCGCTCAAACATCTAACCTCAAGTCTCTTGAAGGCTTTAAAAATGAAGGCTACTTCTTAATAGATGCAATCAAATGCAGACTCAATAGGACAGGCAAATCCAACATTCCAACAAAAGTCCTGAAAATAGCAGAAATTAACATAAACCAATCGAATTAGCAACAAGCTGGCGCGCGCTCACCAAAAGACTTTAGAGCCCTTTTGTAGTAGTAAATAGGTGGTCGCACAATTCTTATTATGTCGTCTTTGACTTTACTAAAGCAAAAGGAGAGTATGAAATGAAAAAGGCTTTCATAACGCTCTTAGCACTGGTTCTCGCAATTATGTTGCTTTTCTCATCTGTTCATGCTGAATCAGCTGTTCCTGTGAAAAACACATTAAGCATGAAGTCTCCTTTCTCAGCGGGTAGTCATGGATCTGATGGTGCGCATCAAGGAGATAGCAGTGAAAAACATCGTGCCGATCATGACAGTAAAAAAGGAATAATCTACGCCGAAGCAACCTGTAGTGCGGGTCCCATAACCGGAAACAGCAGCGCTTGGGCAGATTCTAACATAAGGGAAACATTTGAAATCATTCATTCAAGCATGTACAATATCACAGTTGTATTCGGGTATAAAGGTATGGTCGGAGCCACTGCGGTCCCAGGGATGTTCGCATTGAGAATAAACGCGAACGTAAAGGTAATCTTGTATGTTTCCTTGGTTAACAGCCAAGACGGAAATGTGATCTTTCAGAAAGACGACATAATTTTTGAAAAAGAAGTAACCGCCGATGAAACTCCGCCGGAGGAAATTTCAGGATCAATTATCATCGAAGACTCGATACAATTAGAAAGCAGTGTAATATACGAATGGAGTGCTGGTATTCGAACGGAAACGAGTGCTGATAGTCAGGTTTACTTTGAATACCCCAATGATGCCTATGGCTTTGCGGAGGCAACATCAAATTTCTTCGACAAAAAAACCGGTTGTCAAGTTAGTATCGATGAAGTTCTTCTGGAGGACCTCTATCCAGATAATACAGCTCCGACAACGACAGCGACGCTTACAGGAACAGAGGCTGAAAATGGCTGGTATACAAGTGAAGTTATGATAGAACTAAGCACCGGGGACAATAATCCGCCAAATAGTTATGGCATCGACTATACCAACAGAAGAATTAATGGCGGTTCTTGGAGTCGTTACCAATCACCTTTCACCATAACTTCAGAAGGCGTAAGCATCATCGAGTTTTATTCCGTGGACAAAGCAAATAATGAAGAAATTCCCGAAAAAGCGATAAACGTGAAGATTGACAAAACCCCACCCTCCGGAGAAGTCACAATAAACAACAATAATGAATCAACTCACTCATCAACAGTTACCCTTATCATACAAGCTTATACTGAGCAGGAAAGCGAAAAAACGCAAATGCACATTCGCAACGAGGGAGAAGATTGGAGTCCTTGGAAAGTTTACACATCCGAGCCGATCTCTTGGACGTTACAATCAGGAGATGGAACTAAAAGAGTATATGTACAACTTAAAGATCAAGCAGGGAATATTTCACCAGAATTCTACGATGATATTACTCTACAATCAAAATCCGCACCTTCACCATCGCCTTCTCCGAGTTCATCACCATCAAGCCAACCAAACGAAACTCTCAACGCCTCATCCGAAAAATGCACCATAATTGTTCGCGTGAAAGACTCGAACAACAACGTTGTTGAAGGCGCCACGGTCACCTCAACAACACAACCTATTGGCCAATCCCCTCTTTTGGGGACCAGCGATTCCACTGGATCCGCGAGATTCAGCAACATCTTGCCTGGCTCCTATATCTTCAAAGCAACAAAAAATCGATTTAGCGGCAAAAGCGATTCAACAACGGCTAAGAGCCAGCAAACAACGTCAACCAACATCATAATTAAGATTGATGTAACGGCCCCTGCAGTTTCCATCAGTTTAGAACCAGCAAGTCCTCAAAATTCGAATCAAATTGTTTTCACAGTGATAGCTGAAGACAACATCGACGGAAGCGGAATTTCTCAAATAATCCTCTACATCGATAGGACAGCAGTGACAGTATGGACAACAAAGGGTTCACACATATACACAAAAAGTTTTCCGCCTCAAAGCGCCCATAGCTGCTATGTGGAAGCCTTTGATAATGCCGATAACAAAGCAGGATATCCCTCTAACGAAAACCTTGAGTTTTCAGTCCCCTTAGAAGCATTGCATGCCCAGTTTTCGCCGGATCCGACCGGGATAGGACGGATTTTAGGGGGAATCACAATAATATTCATGACCGCGATACTGATCTTATTAGGCATGAAACGGAAAAAATAGCATTTTCAATCAACAAAACAACACACCCGGCAGCAAAGAAATAAGCCTA
>CAZPND010000112.1:0-6698 GCA_964587975.1 uncultured Candidatus Bathyarchaeia archaeon | reverse complement strand
GTTGGAGACCTTTATGTTTGCAGAATTTGCGGGAACGCGGTTGAGGTTGTTGCGGCTGGTGCTGGAAGGCTTGTTTGCTGTGGGCAGCCTATGGAGCTTGTTGAGGACGACGAGTAAACAGTTTCTTTATTTTTTGTCTATTTTTTGTTTACAGTTCTCACGCTTTGGGTGGTTTTATGTTGCGGAAGGTTGGTTTTGCTGTGTTATTTAAATATGACGCGTGTCATATTTGTATTTATAAGCTAACACGGTTGGCATCAAATTGAAAAAAATTTTTGCAGGAATTGCAACAATAATCACCATATCGCTGATTTTAATCAACCTTGTCTCCAACGCAATACCTGCCGCGAAAAGCGCAACCTCTGACCCTGAAACCAACCCGCCTTCTGCAGGATGGCAGTTAACAGTCACTGGAGTTGTTGAAAACTCTTTCAACCTAAGCTGGAACGAATTTCTCGCGTTGCCTAAAACCACTGTGGCCGCCACACTTATCTGCGTAGATTACCCGAACAACCCGATGGACATAGGCAACTGGACCGGAGTCCAACTTCGGACATTGCTGGAGGAAGCAGCTCCGACAATAACCGCAGTTAAAGTAGGCTTTTTCGCCTCAGACGGCTACTCAACCGACTTAACGGTTGAAGACGCTATGCAGGACAACATAATTCTAGCTTACGAAAATAACGGCGTCTACACCAACGATTTACGTTTAGTAGTTCCTGGCCGATGGGGTTACAAGTGGATAAGCATGCTCACCCACATCGAAGTTTTAGACTACAACTATCTGGGTTTCTGGGAAAGCCGAGGATACTCTGACGTGGCAGGCATAACAAGCGGTGACATTCCACAACCCTCACCCGACGTCAGCGTCTCTCCATCCTCCCCAACAAGCTCACCCGCGACCTCGCCTTCACCGCCCGCTTCTCCACAGCCAAGCACATCTCCAGAGACTACACAGCCCACGCCAACACCGACACCCACGACGGCACCAGAAATCTCAGGAGAAAATTCAATGCCTCAAGAAACAGGCTACATAATAGCTGCTGTGGCAATCGCAGTCACATTGGTTGCAGTGGTAACGGTCGTGCACAGGAAAAAGAAATAGCGAATACCTGACTCAAAAATTTCCCATTTTTTGTTTTTTTAAAAAAACTTCGGAGGTTAGATGTCCAGCGCGTTCAGAAACAGCCAGAACTCTTCAACATTGTCTATTCTTCTTATCTCCAAGTATTCTGGCTTAAACCCTTCGCCCTCACCTGAAGACGCTTTGTAGAAACCCACGGTGTGCGGGTAACTGTTTTCAAACTCTCTGTTTTCCACAATCTTTTCTAATCTAACCAGTTGCTCAGGCTGGTTGGTTCCCTTTTTCCTGTCTATGAATACTACGTTGTAGGTAAGGTATTTTCCTTTGTTTCCGCATTTGGGAAAGTGAACTATCCAATCCATTTCCACGAAGTGAAATTTTTTAGTCGCGTTTTCCAACTGCAAATCACTGGTCGATGTCAGATAGTAGTATAAAGCGTTACATTTAACGTGTGTGTTACTATGAAGGGACAAGCGGGCTGAAATATGTGACGTCGGAAACATGGGTGGGCACGCATGAATAAGCGTATTCTAGGCGCTTTCGCCGTTCTAATCGTTCTTGCCGTAGGCGCGGCAGTAATCGTTTTTATGCTCAATTCACCCCAGAAGACTGGACCGCGTGAATATTCATAAGAAATTGTCAACACGTATCCTCATGACAAAAACGCTTTCACCCAAGGCCGGCTAATTGACGACGGTGTTTTGTATGAAAGCACGGGACTTTACGGTGACTCTTCACTTCGTCGTGTTGACTTAGAAACTGGTGAAATTTTGCAGGTTTACGAGCTGCCTGTTCAGTATTTCGGGGAAGGCATTGCAGCGTTCGAAAGTAAAATTATTCAGTTAGCATGGCTGTCCCAGACGGGCTTCATTTATGACGAAAGTTCTTTTGAAGTACTTCAAGACTTTAACTACTCCACTGAAGGATGGGGAATCACCTACGACGGCAGTCACCTTATAATGAGTGACGGCTCCTCCACGCTGTATTTCTTGGACCCGGAAACCTTTCAGAAAACTGGGCAAGTCGAAGTGCACGACATCGACGGCACGGTAAACCACCTGAATGAACTCGAATACATTGAAGGAGATGTTTACGCGAACATTTGGCTGGAAGACAAAATAGCGATAATTAACCCTCAAACCGGGCAGGTCAAAGGCTGGATTGACATGGCAGGGCTCAAATACATGGAAAACTAAGATGTAAACAATGTGCTTAACGGAATCGCGTACGATGCAAAGGCAGACAGACTCTTTATAACAGGAAAACGATGGTCGCAACTTTTTGAGATAAAACTAACCCCTGAACCGTAGCCCTGCACCGGCAAGCTACACTTCAAGGTTTTTCATGTCCGCCACAACCAGATAGTACGCGGCTAAACCCTTCCAACCGCCCCAACTTTCGGCAATTCGCCGCGCCTCAACACTTGAAATCACCTTTCCACCACGGTAATAACGCGAAATAACCCGTCTCAACCCCAAATCGTCAGCCGGCAAAGCGTCCAGCCGCCGCATACCCCGAAGCAACGTAAACTCGGCGGTCCAAACACCCACCCCTCTTACCTCATCAAGCTCGCGGATGACTTGCTCCGAACTCTCGTAAGTTTTGAGATTTTCCAAGTTTAGCTGTCCCTCCATTATAAGCGTGGAAGCTTCTTTGATGTACTCGGCTTTTCGGTAACTTAAGCCACACTGGCGGAACTCCTCGATGCTGACCGAAGCCAACTGTTGCGGCGTAGGATACACAAAGTACACATCACCTTCCAAGTCAAGGGCGTCACCGAACCTTTTGATAATCCTAGCTTCCAGGCTGTTGGCCACTTTCAACGAAATCTGCTGCTCAACAATCGCATCCACCATCGCCTCAAAAACCGTTGGCGTAGTCGGATTTTTCAGCCCCCAAAGCTCTCGAGTTAAATGCGCCATTACCGCGTCGTTTTTCACGGTTTCATAGAAAGGCTTCAAGTCTAAATCCAAGCTGAAAAGCGCTGTAACGGCGTCTCCAGCCGTTTCCTTATCCTCCTCAGTTATCGCCTTGTCCGATTTGAGGCCAACGGTCAATTTCGGTTTTTCTACGGTGCCAGTAGAAGCCACCACCACTAAGACAAGTTTGCTGTTGATACGGATTACTTGCCAAAACCTGCCGTTTTCGGAGTTGCGGATTTTCTTGTCTCCGTTGGCGAAGATTTCGCTGCTGAGGTCGAAACTGAACGGGGGGCGAGCCGTAATTTCAATTTTTTCAGAGTACATCATTTGGAGGTTCATCCTTGTAGGCTGGGACCGAAACGGAGTCAACGATGAAGAAGGCACTGGCAACTACCACGGCAGCGCCAACCAACGCCAGTGAAATGTAATGGCGGAGTCTTTTTCTTTCTTCGCCCAAGGTGCCTTGGTCTTTCGGTCGTTTTACTCGGGATAACTGAATCATGTAAAATATGAAGATCGTGAGAAGAATCACGCCTATGAATTGGCTTACCTGCCCGAGATAAAGCAGCGTCAAAGGAATAAGCGAGGCTATGAAAAGGCCGAAGTACAGGTTGCCTATTTCTTCTTTCGCCATGGCAGGATACATGCATTGAAATCGTGGGCGTTTCACTGCTACTATTAAGAAGCATATGCCCAGTACTAGGGCGATGTTGGTTATGTTGGAGCCTAGAATGTTGCCGATGGAGACGCCGATTTTTTCTTCGCTGGCGCCGAAGATGACCACGTTGAGTTCTGGTAGAGATGTGGCGAAACCTACGAGGATGAAGCCGATGGTTGTTTTTCCGAAACCTGTCATGTTGGAAACTTTTACGGAGTTGTTTATGGTTACTTCGCTTGCTATAACTACGATGATGATTGAAGCGAGAAGGATGAGGGAGTTACCGATTAGTCCTAGTCCTTCAAAGGCCATATGCTTCACAATCCGTGTTTAATTGCTTTTAGGCGATGGCTAAAAACGTTTCTTAGCATCTGCAGGCTATCGTGAAATGTCAACTGAATTGTTTAGGCAAATTTTTTCTAAAGGATTTTTAACTTGGACTTTGCGTATATAACAGGAAAGGACGGATTCAATCATGCGCATAGTGTTGCGGATAGGCGGTTCAGTTGTGGCTTCGCCAGTTAACACGGGGCTAATGAGCAAATACGCGGATGTTGTGAGAAAACTGAAAGAGCAAAACCATGAAGTCGCAGTGGTCGTCGGCGGCGGGTCATTGGCACGCGAGTTCATCACTATAGCGAAGAATCTTGGATTAGATATGCAAGCGCAGGATGAAATCGCGATTTCGGTTTCAAGGCTTTTTGCCCAACTTTTCCTCAAGAAGCTGGGAAGCATGGCGTGCGAAAAAGTCGCGTTGACACTTGGCGATGCGGCAACATGCCTAAAGGGCGGCAAGATCGTGGTTATGGGCGGTTTGAAGCCTGGAATCACCACAGACGCGGTCGCAGCTTTAGTTGCTGAGCATGTGAACGGCGAGTTGCTGGTCAAGGGCACAGACCAAGAAGGCATCTACACTAAGGATCCTCGGAAATATCCGGACGCTGTCAAGCTTGACCATTTGTCGTTTGATGATTTGCAGGGTGTTTTTTCGGAGAGCAGCCATAAAGCAGGCATGCATCAGATTGTTGATCCTGAAGCAGTGAAAGTGCTGAAGCGCGAGCGTGTGAAACTGGTTGTGGTGAATGGGTTTACGCCTGAGAATATTTTGTTGGCTGTTCAAGGAGAAAGTGTTGGAACCGTAGTAGAATAAGCGCCTATCCCTTGTTGTTTCGTCTTGTTATGGCAACAAATTTAAATATCACAAGTGATATCACATTTGAGGTCAATAGTGATACGAAAAATGTTTGCTCACCAAAAATGGCTACGCCACACCGCCATGGTGCCCAAAGGCTTCATACGCTTCCGCGTTCTCGAAGCCCTAAACGAAAAACCCATGTCCGGCTCAGAAATAATGAGCGATATTGAAAAGCAAACAGGCGGGTTTTGGAAGCCCAGTCCAGGATCCATTTACCCGCTGTTGGCTTGGCTACAGGATAATGCTTACATCAAAGAGTTGCCCACGGAAAACGGGTTAAAACGTTACGAATTAACAGAAACTGGAAAAGCGTTGTTGGCGGAGCAGAAAAAAATTAGGAAGGAGTTAAGAGAAGAAGTTGGTTTTCTTCCGGCACCTTTCTTTGACAATTTGCTCATGAGAATCTCGCCTGAAAAGAAAAGTGAAATTCGAGATTCTGTTAGGGAACTCGCCATAGCCTTTTTCGAGTTAGGCAGCAGTTTGCAAGAGCATTTCTCTGAGCAAGCAGTAAATGAAGCGAAGCAGGTTTTGGATGAAGCGGCAAGGAAATTTAATGAAATAAACAGCAAAATTAAAGGTGAAAAACGTGAGTGAAGCAGACGCCCACTATAGATTACGCTCAGCTCACACTTCAATACGCCTACGTTGGAATCTTCGCAGCTATATTAATGACGATAGGCATAGAGCTTTCTGGGAGATTTCTACATAAATAAAGAAAAAGATGTGACATGTATGACGACTGTTGTTGAAGCGGTTAACCTGAAGAAAACGTATATGCTTGGAAAAATCCCAGTGGAAGCCCTGCGCGGGGTAAACTTGAAAGTGGAAAAGGGCGACTTCCTCGCCATTCTAGGCCCTTCAGGCAGTGGCAAATCAACGCTCTTGAACCTGATTGGTGCACTGGATAAACCCACCGCAGGCAAGATGTCAATTGATGATGTTGACGTTTCCACTTTGAATGATAATCAACTGGCGGATCTTAGGCTTCGAATCGGCTTCGTCTTCCAGTTCTTCAATCTCATCCCAAGGTTCACGGCAAAATACAACGTGGAACTTTCCATGTCAATAAAGGGCAGGAACAAGGCGGAAAGGCAAAAACGCGCTGAGGAGCTTCTCGGAACCGTTGGGTTGAAAGAAAGAATAAACCATAAGCCAGCTGAACTAAGCGGAGGCCAGCAGCAGCGTGTGGCCATAGCCAGAGCTTTGGCGAACGATCCGCGTTTTCTTTTGATGGATGAACCCACGGGCAACATTGACTCCAAAACAGCCGAGGAAGTTATGAGTTTGGTCAAGAAAATCAATGAAAAAGGCGTAACAATAATCATGGTAACTCACGACCAGCGCTTAGCCAGCGAAGCTAAACGAACGGTGCATATGATTGACGGCGTGATAACCTCGGACATGGTGAATTGACATGAAGGTACCTGACGTTTTTTCCTATTCGTTCAGCGCTATTAAACTGCGGAAACTCCGAGCCGCCCTTACAACTTTAGGCGTGGTAATCGGAATCGCCGCCATAGTCGCGCTTCTCTCCATCACCCAAGGACTACAAGTCACCATTACAGACCAGCTTGAACGCGGCTTAGCAGCAGACACACTCATCATAGTGCCCGGCTCCAATGCCCTAGGCGGCGGTGCGGGCGATGGCGGAGGATTCGGCGGAGGCATAGCAGGAGGCGGAAGCACCAGCGCACCCTTATACGTCAACTACACAAGCGAAATTGACGCGTTGTCGCCTAACATCGTCACTTCATTGGCCATTATTCAAAAATCCGGGTACCTCCAGAACAGCGCAAACGAGTCCAAAAGAGCAAACAGCATTATAGGCGTCAACTTCAC
>CAZPND010000111.1:0-6730 GCA_964587975.1 uncultured Candidatus Bathyarchaeia archaeon | reverse complement strand
AATTCCAATTTATTTTTAAAATACTGAAAGTTCAAAGTGGTACCCGAACAGGAATATGCAATTAGTAATATTTAGTTTTTTCAGCAAATTAAGCCAAAGCGTTACCTTGGTAAGGCGGCGGTCGCGGGACCGAAGCCGCCCGAGGCTCCAATTACGCTTTAACAGCGTTTAGGGCACAACCGCCTCGATCTGGTCATCCTCTGTTTGGATTGACTTTTTTCTGAAGTCTATTTGCAGTAGCGAGGGTATTATGGCGAGGGCGTTGATTACGCCGAACGCCAGATAAGTGTTCCTTAGGCTTTCCACGAAGAGCAGCCGCTCCGCCAAGGGAATCGAGGCTGGGTTTAATGCGGAAATTATCCTCGTGATTACCTCGTAGGGCGCGGTTAGGGACATTATCAGTATGGCAAAGTTGAGGCTCACGGTCAAACCGAGGTTCACGAACAGGGTGAAAAGCGCCGAGCCTATACCGCGTCTCCGCTCGGGCACTGCACCCATAACCGACCGCAAGTTGGGCGCGATGAAGAGTCCTGTGCCGACTCCTAAAAGTACCATGTAGACGCTTAGAAGCAAATATGGGGTGTTCTGGTTGGTGGTTGCAAAAAGAAAAAGGGCTACGGTGCTCAGGGTTAAGCCCGATAGGATGAAGGGCATGCGGTTAAACCTGTCTGAGAGTCTGCCGCTTAACGGTCCAACCGCTAAAAACGCGATTTCGAACGGCAGTATCCTTATCCCAGCCTCCAACGGCGTCATGTCCAAGACGAGTTGAAACTGCAGGCTCAGCAGCAGAAGCACGGCGGTCCAGGTGATTATGTTGAAGAACATGGCGAATATGCCGCCGGTGACTTCCCTTATCTTGAAAATGCCTAGCTCGATCAGCGGATGGGCTGTTCTTCTTGACCTTATTATGAAGAGCGCCAGAAAGATTGCGCCCACGAACAGCAGGACGTAAAGCGTGTTAAACTGGCTCGGGCTGTAGGCGCCGAGAGTTAAGCCGACCATCAGGCACAGCAGGAAAGTGGTGAATAATGCGAATCCGAGCCAGTCGATTTTGGCTTTCTGGTCCAGCGCCACGGTTTCCCTGAGTCGCCTTCGCGCCCAAAACGTTCCGAACACTCCTATTGGGATGTTTATGTAGAAGAGGGCGCGCCAATCAAAGAAAGACAGGATTAAGCCGCTGAGCGTCAAACCCATTATGGCGCCTGAACGGAACGCGATTTGGTTGATTCCTAAAGAAAAGCCGAGCTCGTTCCTTGGGGTGGCGTCGGTAAGTATGGCGATGCTGTTGGTGAAAACGAGGGCGGCGCCGACGCCTTGAACCGCCCTGAAAATGATGACTTGAATCGGGTTCATGCCTATGCTTGTTAAGGCTGAGCCTATGGTGAAGATTCCGAAACCCACAGTGTATATCCTCACGCGCCCGAAGATGTCGCCTAGCCTGCCGATGAGCAGCAGGAGCACGGTGTTGGCTAAAACGTAAGACTGCGTTATCCAAATGGCTTGTTCAGCGTCTGCATGTAGCTGCGAAGCTACCTGAGGCAAACCGACAATGACGATTCGCGTGTCGATGCCAACCATCAGAACTCCGACCGTTGTGACTGTCAGAGCGATCCATTTGTACTTCATTTCCTTCCTCTCTTGAATTAAAGAATGACCACAAAACGGCTGCCACAAAACTAGGCTTACGAGTAAATAACTCTTAAGGGAGCGGTTGCAGCTCGTGTGTGGTGCCGGGGGCGGGATTCTCGCTTTTTTCTAGCTTCGAGCCCGCGACTTCTGGGTTAGGGCGTCTGGTCCCTTTTCTCTCCAGATTATGAGTCTGGCGCCCTAGCCAGGCTAGGCTACCCCGGCACAAGCTGTTTTCCAGTTTTTGGCTTGATTCTTTGAGATTTTGGTCAATGGTTCTTTCATGACCAATTTGGTCAGAGCCTACTTTTATGCCAGTAGCTATTACCTGAGTTTCTAAACTGCTTGATAAAGATTTAGCAGATAACATTCTCAGCTTTTCAGTTACATAAGCCATAGAGTTTCTGTGATAGATGAATTGGGGTCTTTTGGTATTTGGGTCCAAATGTGAGTAATGTCTAACTCGTGAATATTTTGCTGTTAGAATCTGCAAAAGTCCCCTATTGCCACATTTTTCACATCGGAAATCTTTAACACATTTTGTTTTACCCATTTTGACTTATCACCTCACTGCCTAAGTTTAGGCGGTCCCCTTGGAGCTGTTCATGCTTATAATGACCATTAAAACAAAATCAGGGAGCGTCTAGAAAACTTTACTGAAAAAAGTAATATTGCTATTTTGTTAACTGGATCAATTCACCTTTGTAAGTCAATGTTACAACAAAATTACGTTTTGTATTAACATTTGTCCCAGTGATATTCCATCCAGGCTCAATAAACAAGTAAGTCTGAGTTCGCCATACTTCCTGACCTGTGTCTTCATAATGGACTTGGACTGAAAGCATGTCTTGCAATGTTTTATTCCCATTATATCTGATTGTTAGATTGCCGAGTTCTTCCCAAAGTCCTGTTGCATTACTTGCTATTTTATCCAATGAGAAAAACTCTAAAACACTTGGTTCAGGTTTTTCATGAATCAATGTCAAGTAAATGCCAACTGAGGCAATTAAGAGAACGGCTATGCATATTGGAATGGCTATTTTTCCTTTTTTTCAACTTTGTCCCCCTTTTCCGCCCAAGGAACTATTTCTCTGTTTGAGATTTTATGATTTGCGTTAGCATTTCTGTTTATTTGTCTAATGGCATATGCGTTCAGAATCCAATACATGATATAACCCAATCCAATAGAGACAAATACAGGCTATAAAACCTAAATCAGGCTTGTTTATGTAACATAATCGCACGCCTACTCCAGAATTTTAATGTTTCTTGGATGTTTGGAAAACTTTATGAATAAAACTTTTGAAATTACTAAAAGGTGATTCATTTGGTTTCTGAAGGCAAGGGACGATATTTTAGGAATACGCAGAATAGGCACTTCATTTATCTCCCATCAAAGCTAGCTGAAGACTCCATGTTTCCTTTTCCCTTGAAGCTTGATTCTAAGGTGCATGTTAAAATCAGCTTCAATAATGAAAAGAAGCAACTGCTTATAGAAGAATGGAATACAAACTCAGACAAAACCATATAGATCGGCATTTCAAATTATTTCTCATTATTTCTGCCGTGAGTGTATTTCTTATTAAAAAAATTTTGTTCTAAGGAAACTTTAATTCTTTAATCCATTAAGCATAGACCAATGAAGCCTGTGGATAAGTAACTCTCTTCACTTTGAATTAAATCTCTTTCATTTGGAATGCTGCGCTGGGCTTCCATGAGCCTTCTATGCAAACTTTACTTTCAAAATGAAGTTAAATCTGTGTTTAGGGGAGCTGATGAGGTGGATTGGAGTCTAAGTGGCTCTGTTGATTCCAACGCTTCTTTGAGGCTAAAGAAATCTCACCAGCTCCCATGAGAAAAAATCGGATGCTTACTTAGTGATTGCCCCTGTAGACTATGTAGAATATGTAGTGGTCCGTCACCCAACTTATATTCCTGAAAGAAAACAATTACTAACATACAAGCAGTAAGGGGAGAAGTGAATGTTTAGAAGGCGCAGAGAGATAAGGGAGCATCTGCTGGAGCTTATTGAAAAGTTTCGAAAGAAAGGCGCTTTAAGTCCTGAAAAAGCATTAACTGCCGAAGAACTTGAGCTTCCAGCTGAATTCAAGGAAAGGATGAAGAGGCGACTAGGTCAGCTAGGCGTTTTTGTTGAGGTTGACGGCGGCAAGTACTATCTTTCAGAAGAACGTCTGAAGGAAGTAAAAGACAAGATTGCTGAGCGAAGACAAAGCAGAAATTGGTGAAGCTGCTTTTTCAAATTTTTTGTTTCCTGCTCAAGTTGCTTGAATGATTGTGAAACAAAGGAAAGTGAAAAATTAGATATACTTCTTTTATGAAATCAAAACTGATTGGAAAGATTGATGAAAAGATATTTGCAGTTTTCTCTTATCATTCTCAGTATAGCACTGTTACTCTCGGCAGCAGGTGCGCTGTCCCTTCTTCAATTAGGTGGATACGTGCCTTTTTGGATTTGGGCAACCTTAGGTTTCAACTTCTTCGTCAGTATTGCCCTTTTTCTGTTAGCCTATTCTGTTTATGGCGATAGCGAGAGAAAGAGTGTTCCTAAACGCGAAAAAATTATGGTGCCTAAGCAACCCGTTACACGTCAACGAATTGAAAGGCCAAAGGAAACTGTCGTCAAAACGGTGGTAGCTGCGAGCGGTACACGATCAGAAAAGCTTGAAGCACTGCGTAGCGCGGTTCTGAACCCTGCTTCTTCTCCATTAGTTGATGAAGATGTGCATCATGTTTTTCTTAATTTTGTGGATGAATTAACCCCTTGGCACTTGAGGGTCCTTAAATTTCTTGATAACCCTGAAGAATGGCTTACGCGAAGTGCGATTCCCGTTCCTAAGAATGCTTTGGGAACTGCTTTGTCGGTCCTTTTCGCGGCTTTTCCTGAATTAGAAAAAAGAGAGGCTTTTGCAAGGCAGTTGTTTCGGGATTTGTCAGCGAGGGGGCTTGCGTCTGATTGGGAATCGATGACTATTGTAACCGGCAGAAGCGGGATGTTTGCCAGTCATACAACAAGCTTGGGGAAGCAGTTTCTGGAGTTTGTCACTTCCCCAGTTAAGAAGGATGAAGATTTGACCTAACACGCTGAAAGAGCGGTTTGTTGAGCCTGTGATTCAGGTGGCAGAGGCAGCGGTGGAAACTTTAAGCTTTACTTCGCATTTTTTATGTTTGTCCGTTTTGTCAAGCGCCACTTTTCCTTCATGCAAGGGTTCATCAATGGCTTTCACATAGTCGAAAACTATTTTCTGTTCAGTTTCATCAAAATCATGAATTGGCATGTACCTGTAGTTAACAACAGGCTTGGTTTTCTCTTGTCCCCGCTTGGATAGAAACTGGGGTCGTCTAAACCAAACCATCAAGCCCGTTAGGGTGATGTTGAAGTGTAAAATGTAGGGTTTCTGCACATCTTTGAACCCGACATACCAGCAAATGTAGTCTTTTTCCCTCTGTTGATAGCAGTAGGGTCTAAGGTTCTGCTTATCCAGAAAATCGGTGAATTCCTTCCATTTCGAGTACGTTTCCAGAAAAACGTAGTCGCTTAATTGTTTCTTGGAAAGGTCAATAACGTCATGTTTCGCCATGTTCAAATGCTATACTACGCTGAAGATTTAATACTTATTGTGAGGTTTCTCTTTCAACACGCGCAAAAAACTCTAAATGATGCTTTACAGGGCGCTATTTTCTTTGTTTCTCGATTTTCTCAACGGCAGAAGCGGTTCCAACGTAAGCGACGTCTGCCAGGTTGATGAACAGTCCGGTTTCGACTACGCCGGGAATAAGTTTCAGCTCCTTCTCAAGTTCTGCGGGGTTGTTTATGGTTCCGAAGTAGGCGTCTATGAGTGCGTTTCCGTTGTCTGTTATTACTGGTCCTAGCTTGTTTTTTGCTTCTCTTAAGATTGGTTTTCCGCCAGCAAGCATTATTCTGCGCTGTACTGGGGCTATGGCGAACGGGAGAATTTCCACTGGTATGGGCTGATTGTTCTGGCCGAGGGTTGTGACTTTTTTGTTTGCGTCGGCGATTATGATGTTGTGTTTTGATGTTGAGGCTACGATTTTTTCTCTGGCGAGTGCTGCACCCATGCCTTTGATCAGGTTTAGGTTTGGGTCTATTTGGTCTGCGCCGTCGATGGTTACGTCAAGGGTTGGATGTTCTTCAAGGGTGGTTATGGTGATTCCATGTTGGACTGCTAAAAGGAAGGCTTGGTAGGAGGTTGGCACGGCAAGCACGTTTAGGTGTTCGCGTTTTATTTTTTCGCCTAACGCTTTTATGGCGTAGGCGGCTGTGGTTCCGCTGCCCAAGCCTACGGTGAAGTCGTTTTTGACGTGTTCGACGGCTGCGTAGGCTGCTTTTTTCTTGGCTTCTTCTGCTTGTTTAGGATTCAATTTCCATCTGTCCCAGTTTGTCTAGTACTTTTTCTACTTCGTTTCTGATTTCTTCTATTCGTTTTTCCGCTTCGGTTTTTGGGCTTGGTTTTGCTGGTGCTTTTTTCTTTCTTTTGGGTTTGCCTTTTTCTTCTTCTTCCTCTTCTTCTTCGTCGCCTGTTTCCAGTTCTTCGGGCGTTTGCGGTTTGGGCATTTTGACGGGTATTTCTTTGATGGGTTGCACGTCGATTTTTGATCGGAGTTCTTCGACTTTTGTGCTTAGGTCTCCGAAGCGTTCGCTGAAAAGTTTCATTAGGTCTTCTTGCATGCCTTCAAGTTCGTGCAGAGCCACGATTGTTTCGTCTTTTGCCATGGAGTCTTTGACTGCCATCATGCGGTTTTTGTAGCTGCTGGCTAGGCGTTCGCGTTCTTGTTCGCTGATTTTTCCTTCTGCGTGTGCTTCGTAGAGTCGTCTTATGGAGTCGCTTAGAATTTCCCGTTCTAAGTCCAGGATGCGTAGCTCGTTTTTTGCTTGGGATGCGTCGTTTGATTGTATGCTTTTGGTGATTTTGAATGGTAAGCCTGTGAGGTTTGGTTCTTCGGGTTTTTGGGGAGTTTTTGTGGGTGTTTTTCCCAGTTTTCGCATGGCGTAGATGACGATTAGAATGGCGATGGTCACCACTGACACTATCGCTGTTATGGTTACGAGGTCACCTAATGCCAT
>CAZPND010000110.1:0-6826 GCA_964587975.1 uncultured Candidatus Bathyarchaeia archaeon | reverse complement strand
CACAAATCCAGCAATCAAAATAACCAAAGTTGCGCTGATCGAGCCTACAACGTGAATTAAAAAGTCTTGATTCTGCTGCTGCAATGCGGACAGTCCTAAAGCATCAGCTTCTGAAGCAAAGCCATTCAAAACTGTCTGGCTTTGAGTTGCAAGACTAAGCGCTCCTTCGAAATCATTTTTTGCATAGGCTAATTCGGCTTGCGAGAGTAGCAGACCAGCGTTGTTAAGCTTACTTGTGAGAACGGTGATGTTAGCGCCCGCAGATTCTGCTTCTTTGGCAGCGTCGTAGGCGCCCAGGATATTGTCTTTGGCTGAATCGATAGCCGCGGCTGCATCCGTTTGATTCGCCAAAACTGGCTGCGCGACTGAAACAGATATTAGTAGAAGAGTTGCCGTCACAACGGCTATCTTGTATGGAATCCGCAAGTTTCTTCTTTCACCAGCTTCAAATTAAGAAATGTTGAGTGTGATAAAGCTTGCTCATTTGGTTGAGCAAAAGTTTTCCAGATTTTTCTTTTTGCTGTCAACATCTTTAAAGCGTTTTTTCATTCTTTTGTTGGTTTTGTCATAGTCCTTGTAAGCCTCGAGGAAGTCCTGTCCCCTTTGAGTAAGTACGTAGCAATGATCTGCTGTGTTGAAGCTGACTAAGGAATCATCAGTTACTTCTTCCAGATATTTCTTCAATACTGTGTAACTCAAGTTTGCTTTATGCATTATATGCGTTTTCTTGGCCTTTTGGCTAACGACTTGCAGTATGTCTGCTATAATATCCAGCTTTCCTCTATAATTTTTCAATTACATTTCCTCAATTTTTTGAATGGTAGAAAAACAACAAAAAGACAGAATGATCTTTAATCAGGCGATGTCATTGGTGTGGAGCCAGCCTCTGCCCTTTTCCTTGTTACTTTCTTTTAATCACAGAAAGTCCAGCTAATTCATATTAGAGCAGGCCACGTTGCAGTGTTTTATTCCTGTGGATTCGTGTATAGATATGTCTCAATGTTCCTCTGGGTCTGCTCTGTCTAATTCACAGCTTTAGTCAATGCATGGAGCTTCCGAATTTTTCCCTTCTGGGACAGACTCATGTTTATCAAATCCCTCCCTGACGGGAGTGGATGAGAACAAATTAATGGCTCGGCTGTGTTTTCGTTGCTCTTCCTTCTCCATTTCTCCTTTCCATGCGTTCTATTTAAACAGCGCAGAATGTAACATCTATAGAAATTATCTATAACAATGTTGCGTTTTTCTACACATATTAAGATTATATAATTGTTTTGGAGTGATGTAAAAGAATTAATTGGTAAAGCAATCGTTAAAGTCAATTACAACCGGCACAGTATTAATGGTGAAAGCTAACGCCTTCATAATCAAGCGAGAGTCGGCAGAATCAGAAACTTGACAAGAATATGTACGAGAGATTCATAAATGTCATAAGCTCACAGTAAGTATATGCGTTTTGGTTGGGCACTTTGGAAAGCCGCATTCTAAAGATTCTGCTTTTTCCTATCATAGCCTTAATCTTTATTGTAGGTTGGATCCTGTATGTAGTGGGAGATAAGCAGACAAGTAACAATTCAGCCGATGAAAGGAAAATACGTTCTGTTGTTTCGGAAGACAACTCAACCTCAATTGAAGATTACACGGATCTGGGTATACTCGAGGAAGTTGTAGAGGAGCAATTAGCTGATCAGTAGTTGAATCTTTAGAAGAGTTTAATATCACATTTTAATCCAACCAAAAACGGAGTACTGTCTGGTTACGGTTATTTTGGATAATCAACATTAGCTTGCCGTAGGATAAGGATGGAATGGATGGATCTATCCAGTAGTGTATGAGGGGTAAAAACAGTGAAAGCGCACGCGCCAATATTTTCTTACAAAATCATGCAAAAAAAGATTTCAATTAAAGCCTCATAAATATTGGCAAAAATGCTTTATTGCTTTGGGCTGTCTATTGGAAGGGCAAGGAGACAAGGGCATTGCCTAATCCACTATTGAGTCGGAAAGGAAAAGCGGTATTCTTAACAATAATGGCAGGCGTTTTATGGGGGACATCTTTTCCCATAATTAAAATCGGGCTAAGCTCCATTGATCCGTTCGCTTTTGTTTTCTGGCGCTTCTTTGTCTCCTCAGTCGCGCTGGTAATCGTGATGTTGCTTTTGGGAAAACTGCAGTTCAAGATAACAGACAAAAAGCTCCTGGTTCTCTTGGGAATAGCAAACGGCACAGGTTATCTGCTTCAGTACGCAGCGATGGGTAACACATCGGTGGCAAAGGCTGCGCTTTTCATAAACTTGAGTAGTTTGATTGGCTCGTAGACCCCAAGTATTACTCATGGATCTTGCAAGGCTTGACTTTAACAGTAGAGATTACTCTATTCGGAGTTCTTCTTGGCTTAGTTATTGGAACGCTTCTTGCTATTGGGGATATTTACGGTGGAAAGCCTGCAAAAAGCGCAATCGCAGTTTACGTGGAATTCTTCAGAGGAAGCCCCCTTTTTGTTCAGCTGTTCCTAGCAGTGTATACAGTGCCTGCCATACTCAATGTCCACATAGACCATGCTCTTTTGGCTTTCGTGGTTTTTGGTTTAAACAGTGCTGCTTACCAGAAGGGCTACATGAAAGGGGCAATGCAAACTGTACTGGATGACCAGATGGCTGCAGGTTTGTCCACGGGGATGTCAAAAGCTCAAACGCTTCGCTATGTCATTCTACCGCAAGCTTACCGAATAGTCATTCCATCATGGACAAACGAATTTTGTTCTTTAACAAAAAGCACAGCTACCGTAACATACGTAGGCTTATTCGATTTGGTCAGCTCAGGCACGTCAATCATAATGTGGACATACCAGGTTCTCCCCGTTTGGATTGTAATCGGCGCCGTCTATTTTGTCTGGATCACAGGCTTTTCCAAGATTATGGATATACTCTACGAGAAAAAGAGAATACCCGGTATAGAACTCGTGATGCAATCATAAATGTGAAAGATTATACGTGGTTTTCTAGAGTAGCTGTGCTATGAAACATTATCGCCTAGGTTATGTCATTAAATATCTGACCGGCACATTTAGATAATCGTATGTTTGAGTTTCTGGTCTTAATTGCTGCCTTAGCCTCATTAGTTGCCGCCATCGCCTACGTACACTCCATGTTTAAAGGAAAAACTAACCCCAATCGCGTGACATGGCTGATGTGGACGGTCGCGCCCTTCACCGCAACCTTTGCTTCCTTGTATAGTGGCGCAACTTGGGCGGTTGTGCCTGTGTTCATGTCAGGTCTCTCGCCTTTGCTGATTTTGTTAGCTTCCTTCCTCAACAAGAGAGCATACTGGAAACTCTCAGCATTTGACTATGCTTGTGGTGCCTTGTCAGCTCTGGCGGTAGTATTGTGGTATATAACAGAAAACCCCAACGTGGCCATAATTTTCGCAATTTTTAGCGATGCCCTAGCCGCAGCGCCGACGCTAAGAAAAGCCTGGCGCAACCCGGAGAGCGAATTTAGCTGGCCGTTCTTGGTTGGTGTCTTTAGTCCTATGACAAGTTTTCTTGTGACCCCGACGTGGGCATTCTCGGATATCGCCTTTCCAGCTTACCTTGTACTCATTAACATCTTGCTTGTATTTTCCATGTCAAAGAGAAAATGAATAAGCACAGCCGCATGATTTCGACCAAACATTTTCATTTTAGCTTCTTATACTGCCAAAAAGCATAGGTATTATCCTATAATAATTATCATAATCATTATCCTATCATTATTATCATCGGTTTGTTGGTTTCTAATTTCGTTTCCTCTGCTGTGGTTTTAGTACAGCTAGATTTGAGGTTTCTAATGTTTTTCGATATGTGGTAGTTTATTGTTTGTTTGATTTTTTATAAAAGAAGGGCGATATTCGGCGTTAGCAAAGTCTTATAATGTATGGCTGAGTAGATTATTGGAAGGCGCGCGAATTATGGATATAGAATTGAAGGATTATGAAGACCTGAAAGAGGCGTATCAAGGCATATACGAAGGCGACGACTCATATCTTAGAAGGATAAGTGACGAGGTTAACGCTGTGAAAGGCAATTATGAAGGCTTTGGGACGTATTTGTTGCGATTAAGCAATGAAGCTAAGCCGAGAGGTGGCTACAGCGCGAAACCTTTTCCAAAATCAATAATTGCGGTTTGCTTGGCGTCATTAGCTGTTGCAGGCATTGGTCTGTTAACCTATTTCTTCAAGGTGAAGAAAAAAGGGCACATGCGCCTACGACTTTAAAGATATATTATCATAACTTAGCGCACATTAGCGCGCGCTCTTGAAAAAATTTAGTCTATTTTCAAGCTGTGTGGTTAATAACAAAGACGAAAATAAATCAATTAATCCAAAGAGTTTTATTCAAACCATATGTTACATCTGTATTATAATTAGCTGGTCGGAAAAGAAAACATTGAAAATTCTTAGGAGCGTAGAATTTTGGGCAGCATTATCGATAATTATTGCGACCATAGTTCTTATGATTGCGGACAACTTGCAGTGGGTTCATTTTGGCTTTTTCGTTGGTCCTTTCCGTGCTAATCACTGGTTCGTGTGGATTGGCACATTATATACAGCGTTCACTGTACCCATAATAGCCGTTTCAAAACGGCGATATCCCAGCAAATTCTTAGCTCTATTCAGACTGCATGTTTTCGGAAACTTGTTGGCTTTCCTATTAATATCACTTCACTTCTCGGGGCAAATCGACCGACCAGCAGCGTTCTATCCAGACTTAGGAACGGGATTAGCACTATACATTATCATGATATTGCTGGTAGCTACTGGTTTCACTCATAGATTCCAGCTAATTCCGCAAATTAAGTCACAAACAAGGAAATTCGTGCATGTCGGTCTTTCCTTTTCATTCTACATAATAATAGGCATCCACATACTGCATGGCTTAGGGTTCCTATAGTAAGACATTTTAAATCTTGTTAAAAATTTTGAATCAATTAGCCTGCGTTAAGGTTCTGATTGTTATCTATATAATACACATTATTTCTCCAGGGGCGTGCAGCACCATTTTGGAGGTGTCTGCTGAGTATTATTCCTGTGTTGGTCTTTGACTGCGTTGCGTTTCGGCTAAGAGAGGATAAAAGCGGTTTGCTTTCAGAGCGCATGTGTACGTGTTTTTCATCTACTCCGAACAGTTCTTGGTAATTGCTTATTTGAAGCCTATGAGTCACAAATGAAGGTTTTGATCTTTATGAACTTGCAATTTCCATTACCGTGATTGTTCGATCTAATATTGTGGGCGCCCCGTATTCTCTAAGTATCTGCAGGTTAATCGTGTGTATGCCACTGTTTAATGGGTCCGTTAAGAATTCTATGTGATTTGGCGACCTTACTATTCCCGCGCTTGATGAATAAACCGAGGTCATAGAGGCTGTGCTATTGTAGTTGTTATCCACAACTATTCGGGTTTGTAAAAAGCCTGGGGGGCTGATGTATATTGAAGCTGAGAACTGAATTAGCAGTCGGGAGTTCTGTTGGACATTGATGTTTATTATCATCGAAGAGTCGAGTTCTGACATGTTAAACCACTGCGTAGTGGGATAGCTTTGGGTTTCGAATGTTGTGGTGTTTCTGCTTTGAATTGCCTGTATTATGGAATTGCTTCCTTGAGGACCTTGTTCTCCCTGCGATCCTTGTTCCCCTTGTATTCCTTGAACTCCCTGTTCGCCTGCAGCCCCCTGTGGTCCTTCGGGTCCTGTTGCTCCGGTTATTCCCTGTTCGCCTTGAGGGCCCTGCTCGCCCTGCGGTCCTTGAGGTCCCTGTTCACCTTGTGGACCTGGTTTAGCCGCAAGAAAAGAGCTTGTTACTCCCCCAATCAAGCCCAATACTATGCTGACCATGAGAAGTATTGCAAGAGCTACTTTTTGCTCCATTTTGTTAATACCCCCATTGGCTCTTTCTGAGCACCTAAATCCATGAAGTGTACTTGGCGTGTTTGCTTCTTATGAATTATGAATTTGAATGACAGATTTTATCTCAGTAGAAGTTTATTCGCTCAGCCTTAACATGATAGCCTATTCTTCAATAACTCAAACATTTTTTAGTGAGTGTTTTCTTGCGCGCTGAGTGCTGTTAGCTGATGACGGTTTAATACTGTTCGTTCTCCGCTATTATAGCGTCCGATTCTTCGTATGGCTCTTCTGTCATTAAAGTAGTAGCGTCCGATTCTTCGCGTAACTCTTCCACGATTGACCCATATGCTAACAGCAATTGCGGTTGCCGAACTTCCGCTAATCTAGTCTGGTCTTCAGTCACAATGAATTCAAACAGTTTCTTTATATCTTCTAATGTAGCTTTCTCATCGAACGGGGAAACCCGACTCGCCACTAAACGATGAGGGTAATAATACAGTGCAAAACAGTATTCCCCTTTGGATGATGTTGATGATTTCTCTTCTCTGATTTCAAACCAAATCATTTTTTCGCGTTCAAAAATGAGCTTCAGCTTACCTGCAATTGCCAAATCAGAATCTTTGAAAACCTGCGTTCCTTTCTCTTCTTTGGAAAATGCTATGGGAGTGTGGAAATATACCTCGCCTTTGAGTGGTTGTACGAAGGTCACGTTTTCTATTTGCCTTTTGCTTTTTCCGAACATCTTATCCCGTAAACAATGCATATCGTTTGCTTCTTATGAATTATGAATTTGGAAAATGGATTTCGTCTCAGTAAGCGTGCGCTGTTCTCATGTTTTCTGATATGGCTTCTTTTCGCTTGTTTATTCGTTTAGCGTTCGCTCTAGAGGCGGCTGGTTATTTCTGCGTATGCGCTGACTGAGTCTATGTTTGTGATTTTGACTTT
>CAZPND010000109.1:0-6846 GCA_964587975.1 uncultured Candidatus Bathyarchaeia archaeon | reverse complement strand
AAAGGTGCTGCACGGTTGATTGTGCCCTCAGAAATTTCTTTCGGAATTGCTGAGGCCACAATCAACCGTGCAGCACCTTTCTTGCCGTGCATGGCTTCTAGGAAAGAGGAACTCATTCCCTGATGAACGGCTTTTCCGCCCCAAGCGCCAACGACCATGGCGAGTTTTGCTGAAACCTCAACCACCACCAAGCCTTGTATCATGAAGGCCGGGTCTAATTCGGCTATGGCGAAGGCGGTAGCCAAAAACGTCATTATCCCCAACGATAAGCCTCCAGCGCCCGTCAATTGGTCATGCATGATTTCAATTTTTCTTTCTGGGGAACCATGAGCCATAACGCCGTCTCCGAAGTCAAGCAAGCCATCGGTGTGATGGAGTCCGGTGATTAACAACAAAAACCCAAGCACCAACGCTGCAACAATCAAGCTGGGAAGAACCATAGAAGTCACCCAACCGAATAGCCCCGCCAGCAATCCGATAAACGCGCCTATTAAGGGGAACAGGAACATACCTTTCGCGGCGTCAGTCAACATATCTTTATCCATAGCTACCGGGATGGTAGTGAGAAAAGAAAAGAGGTTCTTGATCTCTTTAAGCATCCAGCCTCATCACTTTGTTCCCATTAGCAACGCATAATTTCTCTCAATCTCTCTAAGCAGCATATCCTTAGTTACGGCACCACCTAATTTAGCCATTGCCGCTATGGCAACGCCTCCGGCACCCACCCCTTCTTTAACAATGCCCTTTTCATAAGCCTGAAGACCTGAAAATCTGGATTGCGCAAAGTCCAAGTCAGCAGCCAAAACGGGCACATCCGCGATCTGGGCAACTATGCCTTTAATATCAGATGACAAGTCGTTTGCAACCCATCTTGTGGTGCCAATCGCCACGTTGCAGAGAACATCGGGGTTCAACGCGTTTACAACGGCTAATACTGCAGTCATCTGGGTTCCTCCAGCCATCAAAACAGGAACCTGCGCAGCGGCGCCAACCACTAATCCCGCAAAAGCAGGCATCATAGGGTCACCCACGCAGGAAACTGCCTTAACAGGGTTCTTCGCCAAACTGCCAAAACTTGCGCCTGAAGCCGCTAATCCTGCGCGGGCGGTTTCATTCTTTAGCCCGTGTGGATTATCCGGCATGCTACTGCTTACTTTTCCCTCTGCGTTTACGCCCATGGCGGATAGAACGCCCAGCGCCGTTGTTGTGCCGCCAGGTATGCTTTCACCGATTACCAAGTAGTCAGCTGTTTTAGCCAGTTGTTCGCCAGCTAAAGTGGCTCGTTCAATCACTTCCTCAACATTATCCACTGCGTTTCCACTTCGTATATCCCTGCCGGGTTTTCCACCTAAATCCAAAAACGGAATCTGAGGTTTCACCTTCAATCCGCCACTTGCAACCAGAACAGGAATATCCGCGAGCTGTAAAGCCGACATAGTTATCAACGCCGGCGTAGGAATCCCGTCAGGAGTAACAGGCACCCCGTTGATGCATTTACACTTGCCCAGCAGAAGCAGTTCAGCGTCCGCCGGTGGCGTGTAATCAGTGAACTCGGGATGTTTTCCAGCCGCAGAGATTTCGGGAATCTTGGCGGTTTCAGTTGTGGCTATGGTGCAGACGAAGAGCGGTTTCTTGCCTTCCATTTCCTTGATGAACGCTTCTGCTTTGAACTCGTTATTAACCAACAGCGCATCAAACACTTTTTTCATTTGCTTGAATTAACTCCCTTTAGGCTTAACGTCAAAGCGGTTGATTACTAACCGTCCATTACCGTTAAGCTTTACCCTTTCGCTTTCGAGAATCTCTATTCGCTTCTTGAACAATGGGCCATCCGTTACGAACGTGTGGAACTCGCCCCGTTCACCGCATGGGTCTACCGTGCCAAGCTTAAGTAAATCGTCGAGGAACTCATTGTTAACTTCTCTTCCAAGCCATTCCATCCCCAGCACATCAGTTTTTACTCTGACCACAGTCGCTTTGAACCCTTCACTTATGAATTCACTGAGAATCTGCTGCGTGTCACGATGCCACAGAGGCTTTACCGGTGTTAAACCTACTTCTTTGCAGACGCGGTCTAGCCAACCTGCCTCATGCAAGGCAACGTCGTAAACGTCTCCCGTCACAATGCCTTCCGCGCCCTTGGCTTTTATTTGCCCCAACGCTTTTTTGAAGTCTTGTTCATAAGTGTCTGGTTTAGTTGTCCATTTCACTATCGGAATTCCAATTGCTTGTGATTGTGCATCCAGCATGTCAGAACGTATCAGGTGGAAATTCGATTTGCTTGGGTCTGACATCATGATGAGAAGCTGTGACACATCATAGCCTTCTTGAATAGCCTTGTAGCATGCAAAGCAGCTGTCTTTTCCTCCACTCCATGCAGCAACAATTTTCATACAATTTTTCCTCCTTAACTTTTCTCACCTGCACCTTTTATTTTAGTTTCTTCAGGTTTCAGGTGATCAAGAATTCTGTCTCTTTCTTCTTTAGCGGTCTTAAACTTTTCAATAGACACGTTAAGCATGGATAAAAGCTCGTTTTGGTCCTTAACGGATTCAGCGCCCTTGCTTTTCAACTCGGTAAGCAGCGCTTTTGCCTTTCCCTTGGTGAAATCCCTTTTTTCAATGGGAACCTCTTCAATGACGAAAGTTGGAATTCCCCTCTCCAAAGCAGCCAGAGCCGCCTCCAAATTCTGCAGGTTACCATAACCAAACGGAACAGAAGTCAACACCACGGTGCTGGCTTCACATATCATCGCCAAATTCGCCTTGTGCGTTTTTTCGGTTATTGGAGAAAACGGCGCTTCACTAGTGACGGGAATTTTCAAAAACTGCGCCGTCTCAAAGTCAGTGTCCAGAACGTTGAGAACCCCTGCGGTGACGCTGTAGCCTTCATCCAGGAGAACCTTCATCAACGCGGTTCCCGTGCCAGCCCCACATATTAGGTGGATGGAACATTTTCTGGAGGGCGAAGATTTTTGGGGTGACAAGGGAATAACGAATATGGAGTTGGTGACAAGATGCTTTTTCACTATGGCGTCAACATGAAAAACGCTCTTGATGTTTTCACTTGTCAGAACATCAGTCAAGCTTCCAGCGGAAAAAACCTTGTTATCCTTAAGCATGATGGCTGAGTTACAATAACGTGCAGCCAGATTGAAGTCGTGAAAAACAGCTAACACGATTAAATTCTCTTTCACGCAGAGGTCTTTGACAAGATCCATAATTTCTAATTGATTGATGATGTCCAAATGAGTCAAAGGTTCATCTAGTAGCAAGATTTTCGGTTCCTGAGCTAAAGCGCGAGCAATTATTACCCGTTGTTTCTCACCGCCACTTAACTCATTTATCGGTCTTTCCGCTAAATGCCAAATGTTAGTTAGGTTCATGACTTTTCGCGCGACAGCCATGTCCTTCTCACTTTCCATCTGGAACCGTTTCATGTGAGGATTACGCCCCATTAGAACGACATCCAAAGCGGCAAAATTGAAACCGATACTAGTGTCCTGTGGAACCACTGCCATTTGTTTCGCAACGTCAACACTTTTGAGAGAGTAGATGTCCGCTTCATTGAGTAGGATAGTGCCTTTATGGGGTTTGAGGATTCGGCTTATGCTCTTGAGCAAAGTTGTTTTTCCAGAACCGTTAGGTCCAAGAATTCCCACGAAGTCGCCGCCTTCGACCTTAAGGTTCACGTCTTCAAGAACCTTGACAGATCCATAACGGCATTCGACGCCATCAACGTTTAACAAAACCAAACTTGCCGCCATCCGCTCATGTTGCATAGCTCTGTTTTTTCTTCTTAAAAAGGATAATGAAGAAGGGCGCGCCAAAAAGCATGGTAATGATTCCCACAGGCAATTCCAGTGTCGACGCAAATGGAGTCGCCACAACCCGAGCTAAATCATCGCAAATCACAAGGAATATCGCGCCGATTACAGTGGAGGTTGGCAAGAGAATGCGATGGTCAGGCCCAATTATCAACCTAGTCAGATGCGGAATCATTAAACCTACGAAGCCCACGAGACCACAGATGGAGACGGCTGCTGCTGTTGTCAAAGAGGCCAGCACCAGCAGGATTTGTTTTGATTTCTCAACATTTACGCCAAGGTGATGAGCGGTTTCTTCGCCCATAGCAAGCAAATTAAGATCACGAGCGTAGAAATACGAGGCCACGATGCCAATTAGTATGAACGGAAGGATCGCCCATATGTCTCTCCACAAAACGTTTGAAAAACCTCCCACAAGCCAAAACACGATTGAATGAAGCTCGTCGCCAGCTACCACTTCCAAAAGCCCAACGACTGCAAACAAGAAAAAGTTAACGGCAATTCCACAAAGCAGTAACGTTGCCACTGGGACTCTAGAGCCAACTCGTGAAATGTTGTAAACTAGAAACATAGCTGATACGGCACCAACAAAAGCTGCCACTTGGACAAGGCGTAACCCCAAAAATGCAAAACCAACGCCGGAAAGTATGGAGAGGGAAGCGCCGACTGCGGCGCCAGCCGAAACGCCCAGCACGTAAGAGTCCGCCATAGGATTTTTGAATACGCCTTGGTACAGGACCCCTGCTGCGGCTAAAGCTGCGCCAACTAAAACGCCCGCTAATATCCGCGGCAAACGAATTTGAAGAATTATAGCTGTGTTCTGAGGTGAAATCAACGAAGAATCAATTAAGCCATTCAAAACTGGAATCTGCTTGCCAAGTATGCCGAGAATATCGGGAAAAGGAATCTGAGCGTAACCTATATTTAGAGATACTATGACTGTCACGAACAAAGCCAAAACTAGAAGAAACACGATAAGTTTCCATCGTGAAGTACGCCGAAAAAAAGTGCTTTCAACTTCGTCTTTGCTCATGGTTTTCACACAAAAAAAGGAAAGGTGGTTTAAAAGAGTTCAGGATGGAAGAACGCAGCTAGCTGCTCTATGGCGTCTGCTATTCTGGGTCCAGCTCTTTCTATAATATCAGAATTAATCTGGTAGAGCCGGTTATTTTGAACGGCGTTTGTTGTATCCCAACCTGGTCGTGCTTTGACCGCGTCAAAGGTTGACGCTGTACCTGTACCCATGCCTTCACCAGGCAATACTATAACGTCGGGATTTCGGTCGATAAGTGCTTCAACTTGATATTGATAGTAGTCTATTTGCTGATCACCGAAAATGTTGGTTCCACCCGCTTTTTCTATGAGTTCGTTTTGCCATGCCTTTGCACCGATTGTCCATGATGAGGTGGGGTCATAATAAGTCTCGTAGTAAACTTTTGGCTTAGCTGCATTCGCTACTGTGTTTTCTACTGCTGTAATCCGGCTGGTTATCTCGTTTACAAGCGCTGTTGCCTCAGCACGATTACCCGTTGCATTTCCAACAAGTTCAATATCATTCAGAATACCGTCGACGCTGGTTGGATCTAACACTAACACTTTGTACCCAAGGTTACGTAAGGTATCTACGCTTTCCGCTTGGACGCCGCCGCTCGCAAGAATCAAATCGGGATCAAGAGCAGTGATTACCTCCAGATTCGGGGCTGTAAATGTACCGACACTTGTCATATTGCCTGCTTTAATCCACTCCATGAAATTGTATGGGTAATTATCGTAGTCGGTAACTGCCACGACCTTATCGCCTACACCTATAGCATACAATATCTCCGTTGCACTGGGCGCAACCGAAACAATCTTTTCAGGATAAGCCGTTAGGCTGGTTTTGTCGCCATGGTCATCCACCAGATTCTGCAAAGCAGCGAGTCCAGAATCAGAAGTTTGCCCCTGATAGTAGACATATACAAACGCCGCTGACGCTATTAAGACGATTATGACAACTGCTGCAATGACATATTTAGTATTCAACGCATCACTTCCCCTTGGACGGTTTATCCATCCTACTCTAATAAACATTTCTCCAAACACATAATATTTAAAACAAGCTCTTCCATTAGAGAGGGTACTGATGAACATGATTTCCGAAACTCCACCTTTACTGGTTTATCTGGAAAAGAAAGGTATATCACTAAAAGACCTTGTAGACACGGCGCTTGAGTTGTTCGTTCCTCATCCTGGCTTAGACACGGAAGAAAAAGCCGCTGAAATGCTTCGTGAAGAATTTCTTGATGCCCTCTTCGACGTTAATGTTTCCACTTTGGAAGTTGCCTGCTTCCGAGCGCAAGAAGACGCTGAGAACGGGCTGATACCTGGGCTGTCAAAAGAAAGGTTCATGGGGCGCCCAGGACTTGTAGCTGACGAGCTTTTAGGATTGGCTATAGCCAACTACCTCGCGGGAGTGAAAGGGATCTTCGAATTCACTCGGTTCGATCAAGCTAAGCCGGGAATACTGAAGAAGCTGGGGCCAATCACGAACGATGCCATAGGCGGCTTGGTCGCCGGCGTTTCATCTAACGTCTACACGCGAGCTTTCCGGAACGCAAAATAATCATTTGTCGCTTGGCACTTTTTTGAGGGCAGTGAAAAAGCCGTGGCAACTGCAAGCCGTGGCCACCACAAACTTGTCTTTCTTTTCCGCTTGAGCCAAAAACTCTAAAAGTTCACTACCTTTGAGAGCGCCCATGCCTGGAGCTAGCTGGTAACTAACTAGAACCGTGCCTTCAGGGTAGGCGAATTTCATCAGTTTATCCATGGTACAGGGTTTTCTTTTCCGTGTGGACAGGCACACTTCCGGTGCCTCGCACTTCTCAAGGCAGTCTTTGTCTCTGTTGTAGCTCACTATGAGGTCGCCTCTTCCAACATTAAGAATCACCGATGCAGGCAAATTAGCGAGGATGCAGTCTATCACTTCTTCCCACGGCGCAAGCTTAAACTTGTTTTTCGCCAGTTCAGCCGCTATGTGTATG
>CAZPND010000108.1:0-6986 GCA_964587975.1 uncultured Candidatus Bathyarchaeia archaeon | reverse complement strand
AAAGAACAAAAAACCAAAAAAGAAAATTAGAGAATACTGAACATAATCCCGAAAATATTCATCCCGAATATAATTGCAGGTGGTATCATTTTAAGATTTGTCATTAATCCCTGTTACTGCCTGAGAAAAAGCTCTTTTGTCATGGCTTTGGCTAAAAGCTTCCAAGCGTTAGAATCGAGAATCTTGACTCAATTCATGATATGAAAACGCTTTCTACAACCTTAAATACCTTATAATAGCCTGTACCTTGAAGAATTTTGGGCTGAAAAATACCCTTAGTAATTCGACTGAGAAGGAATGAAGCGATGCAGAAACTTGAACTCACCGAAGTTAGCTCAGGATACGGGAGAAACGAAGTCATCCACCAATTAAGCCTCAAGATTACTGAACCGTCAATCTACGTTGTTCTTGGACCGAATGGCGCTGGAAAGACCACTCTTTTCAGAACAATAGGCGGAATACTCAAGCCCTTTTCGGGTCAAGTGAAATTTGATGAGAGTGATCTTTTTTATTCAAAAGAAACTCGAAGAAGAATAACCTATCTTTCCCACTTGAATGCGATCCCGGAGGAAATGACTGTTCTTGATGCTTTGAAGTATTACGCTGAAATAGAGGGTGGCGACGTTGACCGCGTCCTTGACCTTCTGAACTTGAGAGAACTTAAGGACAGCAAATACAACACGCTGTCTCAAGGACAGAAAAAGAGGGTTTCAATCGGCAAAATCTTTCTCAGAGACCGAGACCTGTACCTCCTTGATGAACCAACCTCAAACGTGGATCCAAAGGTCTCCAAAGAGATTAGAGACATACTTATCAAGTTGAGCAAGGACAAATTCGTTCTTTATTCTTCACATAATCTTTACGAAGCGAAGGAAATTGGGACTTATCTGATTCTTATCAGGAATGGGCAACTCAAGTTTTTTGATAAGGTAGAGAACGTGAAAATGAAGCATTACCGTATCGGCATTAAGTCGCTGAATGATATTTCCAGGCTTCTGCCCGAAGCCAAGCTTGAAAATGATTACTACGTTGTGACGGTGGACAGCCCGAAGATGGTTGCAGGGATCATTAATGACTTGGTGCGAGGCGGCGCTGAATTAGCTGAGGTTAGAGAGTTGGATAATCCGCTTCAGGAACTTTTCGAGGAGGACTGATGCAAATGACCTTTTGGCGTGTTACTATGCAAAGAAGCATCAACCTAAGCAAGACATATGTCATCATTGGCATAGTGTTAGCCTTGTATGGAACAATCCTCTCAAACTTATTGCCGCTACTTCCTACTAATACTGTCAACACGCCAATTGATTTAACAAACATTTTTCCGCTTCTCTCAGTGGCTATCCTTTCGCTTTCAGCCTTGCTTTTTTCAATGCCTGTGGTGATGCTCTTCGTATATGACAAGAATAATGGCATCTTTGAGTATCTTCTTTCAACAGGCCTAGATCAGCTTGATATCTTCAAAGGTTACGTTAAGGCTTCCTTGCTGTTAGCATCCTCTCTTTTGGCTTTTGTCATCGTTCTGAATACGGTCATCGGAACCTTCGTGGGAACCAGCTTGACGCTTTTAGCTACAATTGCTATTCTAACGTTTTCAATAGGTGTCTCTGTGGTTTTCCTTGTGACTGTCAGCATGATTGCTTTCAGTTCCTTGCAGAAAACACGTATGGGAGCTAATCAGCCTCTCGGGGTATCCCTTGGAATAATTCCAGTGTTTCCAGCGTTGATATTGCCCTTTATCTTTCCTTCATACGCTTTAATAATTGATGTTTCATTAGCTGCTGCCATATTGTTAGCGTCGATTGGACTGCTTCTTTCAATAGGCAAGCTTATCTTAAGAGAGAAGCTACTTCCCTAGTAAGCAGAGTCACATTTTGGCGGGTAAAATGTACTCCAACAACATGTTACGTTTGTTTGCCTGAAAAAAAGTCCGTTATCTTCTTCTGGAAAAGCGCGTTCTTCAAAAGCTCGCTCTGCAGTATCCACCGCCTCAACGGAATCTCAAACCTGCCGCTGATAAACTTCAAGGACGCATCCAAACTGTTGAAAAGATGCGGCTTCTGACGCATGGCGTTCCGCACGTTCTCCCTAACCTGCCACACGCCCACAGGCATAATGTAGCCTGGACGCGCTTCCCGAAGCACAACCACTGTGGCTTGACGACGCTCTTTGATTAGTTGCTCGCAAACCGCCAACCGCGCCGAGTAGTAGCAGCCGCCTATTTCCGCGTAAGTTGTCCGCCCGTTGTTGCCTTCATAGTCCGAGAAAATCGCTGTGTTCCTACCATGCGGATTCCAAACAGTGCCCGGATACCACGCCTCCATAGACTCGTAACTCCACTGGGCGGGGATCATCAAAATCTCGAAAATGTTATCCAAGTAAACCGACTCGTAGACGCGGTACTCGTTTATCTCAGGAAAAGTCTTCACCGTCTCAGCCAAGTTTTTGGAGACGATGTCGTCCACGGCTGTTATGCTCCAACGCGTCGGAACCAAACGCCTGTTCTTCTCTATGCCGAAGGCGCCCACGCTGAAGGCTTTCTGTATCTTCGTGACCATGACGCCTCGGTCGTAAAGCTCCAGAACCGCTTGGGTAGCGCGTAAATCAGTGTCATAGTAGGCTTTCTCGATCCTATGCTCATACCGGGCGTTGCCCACATGCAAGTCTTTTATGGGCGCGGAAGGCCCAAAAGGTTGAACAGAATCGTCCATGAATATTGAGCCGCGGGGTTTTTTTGTAAGATTCAGTTCGGTGTCCACGCTGTTTTCCGCCAAGGCCAGCTCGCGGGTCTGCTCCATTATCTTGCCTGCCTCATTGAATTTTTGCACGTGAACGCGGTGTTTGCCGCGGATAAGCAAGGAGCGGAAACCCACGATTTCGTCAATTGACCGCCCGAACCATTGCTCAGGCAGGTCATAGAGGCTGGTGTCCTCATGCACAGGCGGCACCAGAGGCCCGACGTATACGTTTGGGTAGCCGATTCTTCCGATGAACACGCTGGGCGGGGAAACACCTGAAATGTCCTCCGTTGACATTAAAGGCACGCTTTTCAGGAAATAGTTGACTTTCACCATTATTGGGCAACGAGTTTTTCCACAGAGAAACCGGGAACCCTTGCATAAGACGCAGAGGCTGCTTTGTGACGCTCGGGCGACAATCTGGCTTTCTGCGGCAACTGAGCTGCTGCGTTTGATGTGGTCGAGTAGCCAATTGTCTGTGGCGTTTGCACTTCGGGGCTTAGACTGCAGGGTCATGTTGCCTTTGATGATTGAGGTAACGGCTTCATATGCTTTCCGTATGGGAAAAGCTCAAAATTCACGGTTTTCTCCGCGGGAAGTCAAGCAAGTCGAGACGCAAAGTTGTCAAGAAGGCGCGGTAACTTGCGTTTTCTCTAGAAAAAAGCTATAGATAATCGCCTGATTTCTTCTTTAACTAATCACCATAGCGGTTTATAAAAGCCCTCTGGGAAAAAGATTCCTTGAAGGAGAAATTGAAAAAGGCTTCAAAAATAGCCAGCGTTTTGCTTCTAAGTTTACTTTGTGCGTCCACGGGTGTAGCTGTTTACGCTGCGGTAGGCGTTTCAGTTTCAGTTTACATTAGGAACCCGTTGAACAGCGCCAATTGCGCTGAAGGCGTGGTGTCGGACAACTGCTGGGTGGGCGAAATCCCGGTAACTGTGAGTGGTGACGGTGAATCTGCACAGCAGACAACGGCATACTGTATGAACTTTGACAGAACAGTCTACGCGGGCAGCACCTACCCAGCCGAATTGGCGTCAGTAATGAACACTGCTGAATGGAGAGCCGTTAGCTACATTTTGACATGGCATAATCCTCCAGTGGACAATGGTGCGGCAGCTGCTAATCAGGTGGCGATCTGGAGAATTCTAAACGGCACAAGAGGTTATGATTATGTGGCACCTGACTGCTTATCCTCAAGCCTTGATGCCGCAGGCAACGCTTTGGCTGATGAAGTTAAAGACAAAGATGTTGTGAGGCAGGATGACATTTTCCAGTGGATTGAACCTGTAACTGCCAACCAGTCAGCCCTGATAGGTAATCCGGGTGAAACAATCGTTTTCAAGGCTAAACTCACAGACGCGTTTGGAACTCCGAGAGCGGGCGTAAGAATAATGTTCACTGCTGTGCTTCGACCAGACAACGTTGAATTGGACGCAACTCACCTGTCTCCGATGGTAACACACACGGACAGCAACGGAATAGCCGAGGTTACCGTGACAATGTCCGATGACATTCAGAATGGCGAAAGCATCGAAGTCAAAGCTTCAACCAGAAGCGTGTGGCCGCAGCTTTACATGGATTTGAATGACGAGAAAAGGCAGGACTTAATTGGAATCGGAACCACCTTTGAGTTGACGGTGTCAACGAACGTCTGCGTCTTGGCAAAAATCTTGGTGATTCCAGAAGTTCCTCTTGGAACCTTAACCGCAGGCTTAGCGTGCACTTTCGGTTTCGTATTCTGGAAAAAAAGGCGGGCACCTGAAAAAACAGAAAAATAAGTAAATATTCCTGCCATCTTTTTCCCTATTTTGTGATGTTCAGAAGCCTTATTAGGCATCCAAAAGAATAGCAGGTTAGGCGCCCACGGTTGAAGACAGTTCTGTTTATTTGCACACATAATTCAGCGCGTTCCCAGATGGCAGAGGCGTTCTTAAACACGCTTTGCGGAGACAAGTACGAAGCCAAAAGCGCCGGCATCACGCCAACGGGGCTCAACCCTTACGTTTTGAAGGCAATGTCGGAAGTCGGCATCGACCTTTCAACGCACCGGTCTAAGAGCCTAATGGAATTTCAAGGAAAAACCTTCAACTACGTGGCCACGGTGTGCGACGCGGCACGCGAAAACTGCCCGTTTTTCCCCGGAGAAATAGAAATCGATAAGAGTTTTCCTGACCCCTCCGCCTTCACGGGAACAGAAGAGGAAATTATGCGGAACGTCAGAGTCGTCCGAGACGAAATAAAAAGCTGGGTGGAAAGCACCTTCTGCGAAGGAAACCTCCCGAAAGGTGATTTGGCTGAGCTTTACAGAGGATAAAAACGTCACGCTCGAAGCACTTGCCAACGGGCGTTAACGGATGAAAAAAATACTTCTTGAGCTGCTGGAGGGGTTCTATCCAAAAAAGGTGCGGAAGATAGAGAGTGACTGCGCCTACTCCTCGAAGATGAACAGGTCATCTATTGTCGTTTTTAATGCTTTGGCTATCTGGTGCGCCAGCATGAGCGAGGGGTTGTATTTGCCTTTTTCCAGGTAGAGTATGGTTTCTCTTCTCACGCCCACTTGCCTTGCCAAGTCATCTTGAGTCATGTCGTACCGGGCTCTCAGTTCTTTGATTCTAGTTTTGAACTGTATGGTTAGTCGCCTTTTCTGCTGAAAAACCAACTCAGCACAAGGAAGGATATGCTGAACACGAGGAGAACAGATAGCAGCAGGTAGCCAGCGTCAACGTTCTGCAGGTTGTAGACTTCTCTTCCGAAGATGAGCATGAACATGAGCGCTAATGTGAAGTAGTTGCCTATGAGCAGCGTGTAGGTTGCGGCTTTGCCAGTGATTCTTTGGGTTCGCTCGTCGGCTCTTGGGAACCCTGATTTTCGGTCTTTGAGTATTCTCCACACTATTAAAATGGCGATTAGCACGATTAGTACTGGTATCGCAACGCTAACAATCGACCATGGGAGTAAGTCAGTCATGACCTCACCTCTTTGCATCGTTGACATTTGCAGTTTTGCCCTGTGACTTGTTGACGCTTTTCAGTCCTGACGTAAGGTTGGAAGTGCTTATCAAGCCGATTCCGACCATGCCAGTAATGGTGGCGATGCCTATGGTTCTGTCGCCGAAAAGGCTGCCGTGTACCATTAGGACTGCGCCTGTTAAGCATAAGGCTACGCCTACGATGAATAGGGCGTATCGCAATGTTCGGGTTTTGCTGTTCAATTTTTTTAAACCTCATTATTTATTTCTAACTTTATGTTGGAAATAAATAACTTCATGTTAGATAAACATAACATAGCGTTATTTAAGCTTTACTGCGCCATAACAAAAATTCAAGAACGCGCCTTGAAAAACTTCAAAGCGCGCAAGGCGAGGCTAAAGGGGCGTTTTTTTGGGAGAGGATAAGTTTTAACTTCACTTATCGTTATGAACGCCCAAACATAACGAGTTTACCTCTCTAAAAACCCGTATTTAAACCTACCCCGCCCCGCAACTAAACATCAACCATAAAACTCTTTCAGCACGCTAAGCGCTTTCAAAGTTACCCATTTGCTACTGCCGCCCTTCTGCTCAATGTTTGTCTGGAAGCGGCCATTAAACGTGTTTTCCAACATCCACCTGCCCTGCTCGTCCTGCTTCGACAAGACTAAGTCAACTGCCTCCTGCATCCGCTCGTCCTTAACGCCAAGCTTCGTCAGTATGCCCAAGATTTCCAGCACATCCGTCTGGTACATCAAAGGAAAACCGAAACGTAGCCAGCCAGGCTTAGACACTCGGCTCAGGTTGTGGCTTCTTTTGTGAATGTGATGTTTTAGCATGTACTCTACGCCTTTCTCGATGGTGCCCACAACGTCCTTGGACCTTTTATCCGCAGGAATCTCCGCCAACGCCTTCAGAGACTTAACCACGCCCATGTGGCAAGAATGCTTCCCAAAGCAGCTTGTGGCTTTCTCGTAGGGCCAAATCGTAGGGGGCCACGCCTCCCCATCATCAAACCTCTGATACCGAACAATCCACTCTATTCCACGCTGATCCCGCGGGTCACCCAGAAAGCCCAGCCGGATCAAACTCCAAACCATGTTACCCGTCAAACACGGCAGCACACCGCTATATCTTCCCCCGCCTACCTTAACGCTTAGCCACGCGGAGAAGCCACCGCTTTTACGGTCTTGAGAGTTCGCTAAAATGAACTCGCACGCCTTCTTGACACGCGGGTCTTTTCCGTCCGCTCCCAGCTCAGCCAAAATAATAAGCTGCCA
>CAZPND010000107.1:0-7141 GCA_964587975.1 uncultured Candidatus Bathyarchaeia archaeon | reverse complement strand
TTAGAATCCGAACGAGGAAACTTGCTACTTGAAATCGAAGAACTCAAAAAGATGGCAGACGCAAAAGCCAAAGCCTTGGAAAGCGAAATCAACATGCTAAGAGACGAAGTGAAAGAACTGCGCCTACTCTTAACCGGAGAAGACAACGACGAAGAAGACTTAGACCGCAAAAAAAGAAAATAAGCAAAAACCATTAACCCATTCTAAGAAAAACGCAAAAAAGACAGGAAAATAACCCGTCTACTTCTTTTTCTTTGCCTCTTGGAAAAGCTTCTTCACCGCACTAATCCGCGCTTTCTGCGCCAGCACATCACTCGTCACCAACGTCAAAGCCTCTTCAGGACACCACTTGACACACTGAGGTTCACCCTCATCTTTACACAAGTCGCAAACATGAACAACCTTAGATTCCGGATGCAACATAATCGCCCCATAATCGCAAGCCTCAATACACCAACCGCAACCGTTACACTTATCCGCATCCAACATAATCGTGCCCGTTTCCTCCGACTGCGTCAAAGCATCACGCGGACACGCAGCAACACACGGCGGATCCTCACAACGCCTACACGTAACAGCCATGTTCGCCAGCTGATTCACCCGCACCACGCGTATGCGCGATTTCAACGGGTTAAAAGCTTTCTCCTTCGTCCACGAACAAGCATACTCACAAATCCCGCAGCCTACACACTTGTCAGGATCAGCCGAAACAAATTTTCTTTCATGAATCTTCACCATTCCGCTTAAGCCTCCTGTTTCCCTTCAACAACGCTTACCAAGTCGTCCATGCCCAGCTCCTTCAGCTTCGCCAACGTGGGAACGCCTTCCAACGTCCACCCACGAGACTCATAATAATCATCCAGCAGCAAATCCAGCTCCTTCTGCGTCACCACGGCTCCTTTCACAGGTCCTTCGTCGGGAATGGGCATGTTCATAACCTTCCACGGTAAAGTGTCGTCTTTTCTGCCTAAACCCTCTCGGATGTTAATTACCCTGGCCACGGTGTTTATTCTTTCACCTGACTGCTTCAGTTCTTCGGCTGTCATGTCAATTCCCGTGACTAAGTTGTACAGTTTAGCCATTTCCACCAAGCCTTTGTAGTAGGTGCCTCTTGAAAACTTGCATATGATAAGAGAGTCGATGACAGCGTAGGTGTCCTCCATGTCGCGAACCATTGGTCCTCTGCCTTTTTCGGCTTTTAAGCGGTTTACCTTGCCTTTGACGTCAAAGGAGTATGCGCCGTGCCGGTTGTGGTCTGCTCCTCGGAAGGAGACGGCGAATCCTAGGGCTGCGGTTTTGAGGCATCTGAGGTCGTAGCCTGTGACTTCTAGGCCTTTGATGTGTTGGGCGAGTTTTTCTGCGCCTTTGCCTATTTTTTTGGCTGCGATGCGCACGCCTTCGGCGAGGGTGTTGCCGATGCCTTGGCGGTTTCCTATTTTTTCTATGAGTTGAATGAGGGCTTCGGAGTTGCCGAAGTTGGCTTCTATGCCGTCAAGGTCTTTTTTGGTTAGTATGCCGTTTTCGTAGCAGTCCATGGTGAAGCCGACTATGACTCCTGTGCTTATGGCGTCCATGCCGTAGTAGTTGGCGAGTTCCATGGCTTTTATGATGGCGTCTAGGCGGTTGATGCCGCAGTAGGGTCCCATTGCCCAGAGGGTTTCATATTCCATGCGGGTCAAGGTGCCTTTGTAGGGTCCTTCTGGGACTACGACTTCATGTTCACATCGCATGGCGCAGCTGTTACAGCCAATAATTTTTGCGACGTATTTCTCGTTGAGGAGTTCGCCGCTGACTTTGTCGGCGTCTTCGAAGTGTGCGTTGTTGTAGTTGCGTGTGGGCATGCAGTAGAGTGCGTTGTGGACGAGGACGTTTTCGGGTGTGCCGAGGGTGCGGTATTTTTTGGTGGCTGGTCCTTTCATGCGTTCGTGAAATTCTTGGACCATTTCCATGAATTGGTCGGGTTTGGCTGGGATTATGTCGTGTGTGCCGCGGACGGCGATGGCTTTGAGGTTTTTGCTGCCCATGACTGCGCCGAGTCCGGTGCGTCCTGCGGCTCGGGTTTTTTCGTTTATGATGGAGGCGATGCGGGTGAGTTTTTCTCCGGCTATGCCGATGGCGGCTACGCGGATGTAGTAGTCGCCTAGGTCGGTTTTTATGGTTTCTTCGGTTTGGGCGGGGGATTTGCCCATGAGATTCGAAGCGTCAAGCAGCTGGACTGAGTCGTCGTCGATCCAGAGGTAAGTGGGTTTTTCTGCTTTGCCTGTGAGTATGATGGCGTCGTATCCTGCGCGTTTGAGTTCTGCGCCGAAGGTGCCGTGTGCGATGGCTTCGCCGATTGCGAAGGTTTCGGGTGATTTTGCCACGAAAGCGTGTCCGTTTCCGCCTGTGGGGAACATGGTTCCTGAGATTGGGCCGAGTGCCAAGACAAGCGGGTTTTCTGGGGTGAGTGGGTCGAGGTTTGGTTTGGAGTTGTCTAGCCATAGGCGCATGCCGAGGCCGATTCCGCCGATGTATTTTTTGGCGTATTCCATGTTGAGTTTTTCTGTGTGGGTTTTTCCTGTGGTTAAGTCAACGTGGAGAATGCGACCTGCGTAACCGTGCAAACCTTTTTTCCTCCGTTTTATGGGAATTATTAGGTTGTTGGAAGCTATATTAACTTAATGGGTTTTGTGGTTGAAAGTTGATGTGTGACTGCGGGTGTTTTGTGGGTGGTTGTTGCGGGGCTAATTTGGGTTTTCGGGGTTGTGCGGTGGTTTTTCGGGTTTGTTATGCTACTAGGCTCGGAAGAGTTTATACCCCCCTTATATAAAGCAGGCTGCATGGAATCCCGCAGAACACCCGGCGCAGATAGACCCCTCTACTGGTTTCTGCATGCTATTTCTATTAGGATCCAAATAGACGGCAAATATGATGGTTGGTCAAGATATCTTAACTGAAAAAAACCCGTTTTGTCAAGAAACTTAGTAAGAATCCTTTAATCACCCAACCTGCTCATTGTTATATGAGGGGCTAAACAATAACTTTCGCAAAAAAGTTCGGGGTAACTTTGGTTCTTGCAGTAATCTTGCTTCAAGTGGGAGTTACTCAACAGGTAACCGCTCAACCCTTAAACATTCACATAACAACCGACGGCAGCGTGGAGGGGACCAGCACAATACTGCGTAGCGGAAATGTTTACACGTTCACAAGCGACCTTGAGGAGGCGTCAATTGTTATCGATGCAAGCAACATCGTGCTTGATGGAGCAGGGTTCACTCTTCAAGGCGAAATATATGCGGTAAACGGAGATAACGTGGAGGTTAAAAACCTGAAAGTAATTTCTCCAGCAACTGCAATTGAAATTTTCGGCTCTGGCTGCAAAATAATAGACAATGAGATTCAAGCCGAAGACAAAGGCATTCGGATTCGAGAGTCCGACAACAATGTTATATCTGGCAACAAAATAAACGTGGAAGTCGAAGCGGGTATCGCTTTTGAGTCTTCTTCTCATAATGATGTTACAGAGAACAGTGTTGCTTCAAGCGTAATGCAAGGCGGTGTTGACCTGTCAAATTCGGATTACAATACTTTCTCAAGAAACACGCTTTATTTTGTCTCTTTGTATGAAAGCTCTTACAATTTTTTTGACGGAAACAATCTTCCCGAAGGAATATCTCTTAGGAACAAGTCAAACTATAATAAGATAACAGGGAACAGCATCACAGACTTTAATGAACTAAATGAAACAAACTTTCTGAGCAGCGGAAGCATTAGTCTTGAACGTTGCGAGGGCAATGTTATTTCTTCAAATACGCTGTCAAACAGCGGCGGTATTTTCCTGGACACTTCATCAAACAACGTGCTCAGAGACAACTCCATAAGTGGAACTAACATAGGTTTCGAAATGTCGGGCGCACCACAACCCTCCCTATCGTCATTTATCAACGACGTTGATGATTCAAACACTGTAAACGGCAAAAAAATTTACTGCCTAATCAACGAAACCGACGTGACCATAAATCTGTCCACTTACCCAAACATTGGCTACCTAGCCTTAGTAAATTGTACACGCATAACTGTTGAGAACGTTCATCTGAACGTGCAGGGCGTGCTTTTGGCTTGGACATCAAACTCACAAATAACTAACAACGACGTTTCTAACACCTATGGCGACGGCGTGATTCTAAATTACGCTTCAAACAACCAGATCACAAAAAACAACATAAACTCAAACGGTGGGGCGGGAATCCGACTCTCATATTCAAACCAGAACACTGTTTCAGGTAACTACATAACCAGAAACCAGAAGGGCATTTACCTCCTCCGTTCAGCAGACAACAACACAGTCACTGAAAACAACATAGCAGACCAAGACGTAGGCATCAGTTTCCACACATCGTCAAGCAACCTCATCTACCACAACAACTTTGTCAATAACACAAAACAGGTCGATGATGCTTCTTGGGGACAACCACAATTCCCGGGAGTCCCGCTGCCTTCAGAAAACACATGGGACAACGGCTATCCAAACGGAGGCAACTACTGGAGCAACTACGCTGAGGAGTATCCTGATGCTGAAGAACTGGAAGACTCGGGCATCTGGGCGACACCATACATCATAGACGAAAACAACCAAGACCGCAATCCACTTTTGAACCCCGTAAACATGCAACAAATCCAAGTCCCCAGTGAAGAGACTCTAACCGAACCGACAGAAGCACCCTTCCCGGCAGCATTACTGTTAGCTTTGATTGCTTCAGCGGCCATTGTAGGGGTAGGTCTGCTGGCTTATTTTAAGAAACGCAAATAGTAAACAGAAATGTTCCCAGAAAGTCCTGTTACATGCATTGTTCAGCACTGCGCGGGAGATTTCATCGTAAGAGGTGAATGTGGTAAACAAGGACGTGAGTTTCAAAAAACATTATTTTGATTAAGAATGTGACGGTTTTTGTTCCATCGATGTTGGTTGCGTAGATTAAGAAACCGTTCTGACTGTTTCTGTCCCTTATCCATTCGCCGTATCGAATTTGACTTTCAATCCAGTTCTGCTTGCAAAATTATGTGTTCTCATCCATTTTCTTGGCTGAGCAGCGTAGTCTATTTGTCCACCGTACAATTTTCTGCGAGGCTGGAAGTGTGGCATGGCTCTAAATATGCGTGTTTTCGTATTTATGTTATTTTGGAATATTCCAAAAACTTAATTAGCCGCTACTACCACTACTACTATCACTATGACGGAACAGAAAACAAGAAACAAAAGAGGCCTCGAATCAGACGAGATTTTACTGGCGAAAGTAAAGGGTTATCCTGGGCTTTCACAGTATGAGTTAGCGAAGAAGCTGAAGTGGCAAAGTGGTCGCGTTGACGGCGCCATAAGAAGACTACTCAACGAAGGGCAAATCGTAATCAAGACTTTAGAGAGAAACGGCAGGCGCGTGAACCTCGTTTACCCCGAGGAATCAAAACCCACGAACATTGTGGAAGTTCCCGAAAAACTATTACATGTTGGAAACCCAACTTGGCTTGACTCCGCGTTCATTTACGCCTTAGACAGCACAACCATAGGAATTTCAGGTCACGAAATGCCAGAATGGGCAGAAATATCTTGTTTCCTGAAACAAATTCCCATAAAAAGAGACAACGGCAAACTCGTTTTAGAAATTCCAGGAAACTTCAAAAGATTCTACAACATGGACAAAAAACACCGCGTAGTAACAATAAACGGCAACAACCTCCTAATAACAATCTCAGGAAACCTAATCAACGAAAAAAAATATCCATCTTAAACTTGCATTGCTTGGTTAATCTTGTTGGCTCCGGATTTTCCATTTATAGGGCTAAAACAATAACGCTTCCAACAACAAACCAGATGATTCCGAAAAGGAAAAAGATAGTCCACAAGTAGATCGCTGGAATTGAGACTAAGATAAGAAACGAAAAAAGTTTAACGTATGGCTTTCTGGCTTTTGCTTTTCTTCGCTTTTCAACATCTTGCTCAAATTTTACTCTCAATTCAGGATGTTTTTCAAAATCTTCGTGTACCATTTTCTGCAAAATGGGGTCTCTTGGCGTTATCCATAGCCAACGAACCCTTTCTTCTGGTAAAAGCCCCTTTAGAAAAAGCTCCCGCTTTAACTCTTTTCTCTTTTGTCTTTTTTCCTCTTGGAGTTTCAGTTTTTCCAGTTCATAGGCGCTGTCAAATTGTTCGATAATTTTCGTTCTGGTAGCTCCACATTTAGGACAAGTTTGGTCGCTTGGTTTTAACAGAGTCTGACAGTAACTGCAGGGAATTGTGGGTATTTCTTTTTTCTCTGGAAGATTGACAACAATGGTAGTGTTGCGTTTTTTGATTTCTCCTTCGTGGTCAACCATTATGTGGTCTAAGGCTATGTTCTCAGCAAGGCTTTTTCCATAGGTTTTTCCAAAAATCTCTCCCACTAATTTTATCGTCTCTGTGTCATGTCGAAATTGCCTGTGAGAACCTGCATACTCTCTTGAGGGTTCATCTAGCCATGTATGAATGTCGCTGCCTTCTACTCCATATCGCTTCAATGTTCTTCTGCAGTGTTCCTCAAGATTGGGCATTCTATTTCACACGATACACAACAATTTGTCTTAAGTGTCATTAATAATTTTAGGAAAATGCAAAGTGTTATAGCTCTAAACAGACTACTGCATAAATGGAGAGTGAGCTACAATAGACCGAAAAAAGATGTATATGGTAGCTTCTATAACAGGTGTAATAATCAGCTCTGTCGTAATTGTTAGTTACTTTTGGCAACAGCAACAAATCTTAGCCAAGTTACAACAGCAAGCAAAGGAAGAGGAAGAAGCACGTCAACAGGCATTAGAATTAGAACAAAAGCGGAAAGAATCAGTAAATAGCATATCGGTTGAGCTAACAAAATTGACAACCGAAAAGACTTCTTCATATTTCTCAGCTGATATAGAATTGAATATTCATAATAAAGGAACGTTTACTGTTTCATTGGATAAAGCCACAATTACTTTGTTCTTAAACAGTGTTAACGTTCAAACAAAAGGTTTTCAAGAAGAAATATTGGTGATTGGTGCAAATGAATACGCCACTTATACAGCAACTATGGTAACTTTTGATGATGATGGAGTAAGGTCCCTTCAAGATGCATCGGAATACTCTGTT
>CAZPND010000106.1:0-7142 GCA_964587975.1 uncultured Candidatus Bathyarchaeia archaeon | reverse complement strand
ACGTTTATTTTTGTTGTTATCATTTTCATTCACCTTTAACTCGCTTATTCACATAGTACACTATATGAATACATACTTATAAGTGTATTGGCTTATTGTCTTAATAGATTAATCGTTTAAACGACAAATATTATTGAAGAGTGATTGTAGATTTTAGCGCGACCTGACTTAGTCTTCTTTGTATTCGTTTTCAGCGAGTTGAACTGAAACGGTGTCTTCATGCGTGGGGTGTTTTTTCTTATCTGGCTTCATCTCTCTCCCTTGCATAAACGCGTTTTCAGCAGCAGTAATTCCATCTGCTTTCAACATCTCTCCTCTCTGCTTGTCATCATAAATGTCCCCAGTTTCTCTTTCCTCCTCTTGTTCAGCTTCGTCAGTATCTATATGCTTAGTCTTCTTTCTTCTTGTTTTGCTCATGTACTCCCTCAACCTAATGTTGTCTCATCGTGCATTGAAATATTTTTCTCAAAAATGAACAAAAACCCATGTACCTAGCGGCTTCAACCAAGGCTTTAAACGTCGTAGGGGAACGCCTAGCCAGTCAGCGCTGAACCGATTCAAGCACAAGATCGGTGTCGAAGGCTTTGAGAGGCTATTCGAGGAGTTGATCCAAATATCTATTGTCACTTTCGCGGGTTATTACGTTCAGTAAGAAAATATTATTTCTTGTGGCGGACGGTTTCTATGAAGACGACTATGCTTGTGGCTGCGGCGATGAGGCTGAAAATGCCGATGAAGTCGCCCACGGTGAAGCTGAGGCCGCCTGAGTGGAAGAGCGTTTTGTCCTGGTCGATAATTGCACATCGGTATTCATCATTTTAAAATTAGTAAGCCATTATTTCCAAAATTCTTCCGTTCCGCTGATTTGCCTTTCCAATGATTCATTTTTGTATTTTCCAAGGGTTTCTAACACTTCTTTCTCCTTGGATGCCATAGCAATTATGACTGCTAAACTTTTTGATTCATTGATCCGCAAATTGGGGATATCCCAGCTTAGGCAGGAGTTAACATCTCTTGAGCCACCGTACAACGTGAGGGAGCCCCCCGACAGTTTCTGGTCAAACACATCTCTAAACGAGTCTGAGCCTTCGCCATGCACCCGCACTGATGACCCGAGGAAAGCAGGGTTCCTGTGTATGCGAAGTGGAAATTGCGCTTGTAGTGAAGGATGGCATCGTCGTCTATCAAGTAGTAGGCGGCATCGTCAATGGGCGATTCCGATATTGCTAAATCGTTATAGTAGAATAACCTCAGAAAGGCTTCATCGTCACTGACGTTCTGGATTACAAATTGTCTGATCAATGCGTCAGAATCAGGCAAGACTGCATCTGTCAATGTTATGTTCAAGTCTGGATTCTGATGTTTGAAAAAGGTGCGAACGATGTTGGTGTCAGGCAGGTATTCTTGTTTCTTCGCCCATGCTGAATCAGTAAGCCAATCAAAACGGTTTTCTCCTTTAATTGAGTAGAAAATTCCAGGCAAAGAGCCCCGCACATGTTGAGGGTAATCTATGGTCGGCCAGAATAAATATCGAAGCTCACCGTGCTTGCCAATCGTTACTAACATCCTGTTGTTGCCCAGTACTGCTTGTTCAGGTACCTCCATATGCGACGCGCTTCCTTTTAAGAACTATACGGAGGGGGTTTCTAATCAGCTTTTCTTTGTTACTCAATTGGTGCGGAGTCTCTGAGCACATATTATTATTGAGCAAATAAATCAAGTATTATTTACTCTGCCGCGCGTGGGTTTGCACAGTTTTTAAGAAAGATTTATCGCCAAGAGAAGGAACCATGAAGCCAATAGTCTATTTTAGATAAGGCCCTGATTGTTTCCTTTTGACAGAATCATTAACGCGGCAAGTTTGAATGTTCCTGTAAGAAGTGGTGGTATTGCTCCAGCGTCATTAGGTTGCTGAAGGCTCTTGCAACGACTTCAGGCATGGCTGGGTGTATGTGCATGGCTTCGATGAGTGGTTCTGAGCTTTGGTCTTGCGTGTACATGAGGTTCACTATTTCCTGTATTAGGACTGAGGCTTGCACACCTATTATGTGAGCGCCCAAGATTTTTCCGGTGTCTTGCGTGACTATGACTTTGACGAATTCGTCTTTTCGCGCCATGGCTTCACCTTTGGCTGTGTCCTCATACCTGTAGAAACCGATTAGCACGTTGTCTTCGCCGTATTTTTCGATGGCTTCTTCTTCTCGTAGTGCTACGCTGGCGATTTCGGGGTCGGTGAAAACGGCGTGAGGAACCGCGTGATAGTCGACTTTGATTTTCTTTTTGAGCGCGACATTGTAGTAGACCACTTTTGCCTCGTGGTTTGCCACGTGTTTGAATAGGAACCTTCCGTTGGCGTCTCCTATAGCGTAGACACCAGGTTGTGATGTCTGCATGTGGTCGTCGACGGTGATATAGCCTTTCGGGTCTGTTTTTATTCCCGCTTTTTCAGGGTGGAGAATATCCGTGGTTGGACCTCTTCCAGTGGCTACGAAGATTTCTTCGACTATTACCTCTTTTTCTGTTTTGTCATCGCGGTTTTCAGCGGTGAGTTTTTTGCCTTCAGGCACGACTTGGACTTTGCGGACTACGTGATTTGTGATTAATACAGCGTGTTGTTGCATTTTGTGTGCAGCCACCGCGGAAATTTCTGGCTCTTCTAATGGCAGATAGTGTGGTGCCATCTCGATGATTGTTACGTTTGTGCCCATGGCAGATAGGAAGTGCCCGTATTCGGCGGCGATATATCCGCCGCCTATGAAGGCGACGCTTTTTGGAAGATTGTTTAGGTTGAGGAAAGTGTCGCTCGTGAGGTAACCTGCTTCTTTTAGGCCTTCTATTGGTGGGATTAAAGGTTTTGAGCCGGTTGATAGAAGGACCATTTTTGAGGTTATGGTTTCTTCTCTGACTTTCAGGGTGTAGGGTGCGGTGAATTCGGCTTGGCTGTTGTAGTAGTCTATGTTTTTTGAGGTGGTGAGTCCGTTCCGTATGTTGTTTATGTCACGCTGGATGATGGTGCGCATTCGTTGCATGATGGCTTGGAAGTCTATTTTGGCGATTTCCGTGTGAATTCCAAATTCGCCGCTTTGCTGGATTGTTCTTGCTATGTCTGCTGGGTAGATTAAGAGTTTGGATGGTATGCAACCTCTTGTCAGGCATATTCCTCCAGGCTCGTTTTTGTCTATCACCGCAACGTGCATGCTTGGTTTGTCTCGAATCATGGCGTCTGCCACTTCCATCGCGGAGCCTGTTCCAATTACAATTAAATCATATTCTTTCATGACAAAACACAACCACATAGACACAGGATTATTCAATAGAAAAACGTTTTCGTCGCTCCCAGAGAGCTCAGCGCGCGAAGATAACATTGACCATTATCCGTTTGCGCAGCCCGTTGATGTCTCCAAGGTAACACCCACACCATCGCCGCCTGAATCGCTCTCAACAGCGCGCGCTTTTTGAATCTGCAAATATGGACGCGTTAGAGCTTCTCTGGTGTACGTAGGAGCCTATGTATATGCGTTCATGCAGGTTAACTTCTACTAGCTAGGCGCTGTCCCCACATTACCGTTCTTAGCTCTTTTTATGATGCCGCTTTATTATGGCATCAAACTGTTCATTCGCTTGATTCCGGTTTTTCCTGAGATAAAGTGATAAGCTCCATGATGTTGTCTTTCGAAAGGCTAATAATTGGCTAGGCATCATTTTGTTATCATGAAATACTCCTTTAAGATCAGTTCTGTATGGGGAATTCCCATTGAGGTGCATTTGACATTTATTCTGTTAATGATAGGTGTGTTTGCCTTCACTTTTCCTGATACTTATTTGCTCGTTCTAGTCTTGTTTCTTTTTGGTTTTGTTGTTGTTCATGAATTGGCTCATTCTTGGGTTGCTAGGCGCTACGGCATCAAAGTACGCAAGATAGTGCTTTACCCGATTGGCGGGGTTTCCGAAATCGAAGAGATACCTGATAATCCGCGGATTGAATGGCGAATGGCTATTGCCGGCCCCATCACAAGCTTTTTGATCGGAGCTCTGCTTTTGGGCTTAAACCAGGTCATTGCGATAGAAACACCTGAAATATCTGGATTGGCCGTGACGGGAAGTCTTCTTTTCACTTTGGGGATGCTTAACCTGTTTTTGGGGGCATTCAATTTAATTCCGGCTTTCCCAATGGATGGTGGGCGAGTTTTTAGAGCCATACTCGCAGAACACATGAAACATGCGGACGCGACCAAATACGCTGCTTATTTAGGTAGGATTCTTGGCATAGTAATGGCTGTGTTCGGGTTCATCTTTAACTTCTGGCTGATCATAATAGGCTTGTTCATTTACATCGGCGCAAGTGAAGAGGCAGAGACCACAATTGTCTCAACCACTCTTGCGCGGGTTCGAGTGAAGGACGTCATGTTTCAAGAGAAAGGTGTTGCCGCACCTGAGACAACTGTTTCGGAAGCTCTCGAAATAATGTTCAAATCACGATACCATGACATTCTGGTTGAAAAAGACGATCTTTTTGTAGGGGTTGTGACTTGGAATGATATAATGAAGGTTAAGCCAGAGCAAAGAGCAGAGCTGCAAATCGGAAAACTTCCGATGAAGAAACTCCTGATATTCGACGATGAGTCCGTCCTTGAAGCTTACAAAATCATGAGACATGAAAAGATAGACCTTTTACCGGTCGTAGACAGAGAAGCCACTGACATAGTCATGGGTATAATAACTAATGAGAGCATAGCCTCTGCAATAGAGAAAGCCAAAACTCTTCGATAGAATTATAGAAACACGTCAACAAACTTTAGCTATTTAGAAGCTTGAAAAGTGACAGAAAAGCTTAAAGTTTTGGGTGAAAACGCTGAAACCGAAGATAGCTCAATGTTTTGACGATTCACCATTACTACGCGTGAAAAAGGAAAATTGTTTACCGTCGCAGCAACACCGTTAACCCTGTTTAAAGAAGAAGTAAGCAGAATACCTAATGATACAATAAAGGAGCCATTGGGGATTCAAATTGATTTATCGAAACTCAAACCATTGCTAATAAAAATAGACCCAGCCGAATTTCTCTCAATGTTACTTGAAGAAGCAAGAGCGTTACTTCTCAAAGGTATCGAATTGGACAGAATCGAGGAAGAAGAATTCATTGACCTACTGAAAGGGAAAAGGTCACTTCAAGAAAAAGTTAGCACCACAGTTGCGGAGATGAAAAACAATGACTCGAACTAAAACTCAGAAAATAGTCCTAGATTCCAACTGTTCATATCTAGGAATGGAGAAAGGTTGCTTCACAGTCAAAAACAAAGACGGAAAGACTGCCAAGTATCCTCTTTTTGAAAATGAAATCGGCGAAGTGGTTCTGAAAAGCGGTAATGCTGTTTCTACTGGTGCTCTTGCTTCACTGGGATTCTGGGGAATAGACACTCTAATAGTCACTCAGAAGGGAAAACCTGTTGCCATGCTGAAAAGCTTGGATGATGACAGCCACGTCAAGACAAGAGTTTGCCAGTATGAAGCATTGAAAGATGACAGAGCGTTTGAAATTGCCAAGCAATTTGTTAAAGCCAAAATCGAAGGACAAAACATCGTTTTGAAGAAGTACGGTTTGAAAACGGACACTTCCGTTAAGCTGAGAATTAATGCTCTCGAGACTGATAATCTGACTTCTTTCAGGAGACGATTAATGCAAATTGAAGCCAAATTCAGTCAATTCTACTTCAGACAGATTTTTCAGCTGATTCCTGAAAGGATTAGACCCGAAAGAAGAAAGACGTTCAAGGCTTACGATGGCGTTAATAATCTTTTCAATCTGGCTTACGAGCTTCTCGCATGGAAAGTTCACCGAGCGTTGATTAATGCCAAGCTTGAGCCGTATTTGGGTTTTCTGCATTCAGAGCAGTTTGGCAAGCCAAGTTTAGTGTGTGATTTCCAAGAGCTATATCGGTATTTGATTGATGATTTTGTCGTTCAGTACTGCCAGCAAATAGGAAAACGAGATTTTACATTTAAGACAGAGAAGCTATCGGCTCAGAAGAAAGGAAAACGCGAGTACCTTAATGATGTTGAAACCAAGATTTTCACTGCGAGACTTAACGACTTTTTTGAAACAAGTATTGAGATTCCACGAATAAAAGTAGGAAATAGACAAACAGTTGAGACACTGATAAATGAAGAAGCGTTACTGCTTGCTAAATATCTTAGAAAGAAATGCAAAGATTGGATTCCATGAACCACAGTTAAGCAATAGTAGACATAAATCGCATTTCTTCAAATACCACATATTTTTTTAAAAACCAAACCGTAGGCGAATGCGTAACAATAGACAAATCCTTAGATGATATAGAACACTCACCTGACATTACTGCATGCAAGAAATAAAATAGCGCTTAATTGACCAATGGGTAAATAATTTAAGCCTCTAGAACTATATTATCGTATTTCTTTTTTAAATAATTGACGTGTGGGTAGATATTGAAGAGCCTTGAAGTTACTGTAATAAAAAGCCAAACTGATAACGTCCAAGACGTGCTTAAGAATTTGGAGTTGTCTTATGCTTACTCCACAGCGAATATAGAAAATCAAGAATGTGGGGTATTTTCGAGTCTATTGCCTGATAAGCTTGTTGATAAGGCAATTGAAGAAATTCTAAAAGCGATGGACTCACGATTAAAAGAGAACACCATCAAAGTCTATAATGTTGAAGCTCACATTTCAACACAAATTGATCGAATAACTGAAAAAATTGAGAAAGAAAGTCCGCCTTCCAACCCTTTTGAACGGCTAGTTGAAAACGCTGAAAAATTCACAAACCTCAGCAAGGAAATCTTAATAATGGCGCTATTTGCCACTTTGATCGCCATTACAGGTCTTTTTCTCGACAGCGCAGTTACAGTAATTGGTGCAATGCTTCTTTCCCCCTTATTGGGTCCAATAAACGCTTTTGCGGTAAATGCAAGCATTGGAAAAGTCAAGAAATTAATCAGAATAGAGGTCTCAATTATAATCCTTCTCGCATCTGTAATTGCTTTGTCGGCTTTAATTACGTTTTTCGCGTCTTTTTTCTTTGACTTGCCAGTTAGTTCACAAATTGCTATTCGAAGTCAGACCTCTTTGATAGACGTTGGTGTAGGATTAGTACTGGGTTTGGC
>CAZPND010000105.1:0-7221 GCA_964587975.1 uncultured Candidatus Bathyarchaeia archaeon | reverse complement strand
GTTGGCAGAATTCCCTTTAACCCAAAAGTTACCGAAGCCATGGTCAACGGGAAAAGCATTATGGAGTACGCTCCAGAGAGCGATGTTGCAAAAGAAATTGAGAACATCTGGAAACGCTGTAAAGATTCTTTTAACCGTGGAAATGGCTAATTTGCAAGACATGAAAACACTTGCTTTCGGTCCAGTGCCATCAAGACGTCTGGGAAGAAGTTTAGGAATAAATAATATTCCACCTAAAACGTGCTCTTATTCATGCGTTTACTGCCAAGTGGGAAAAACCACCAATATCAGTGTTGACAGGCAAATTTTCTACAAATCAGAAGACCTTTCGATAGCGGTTAGAAGAAAAGTCCATGAAGCCACCGTGAGAAACGAAAGAATTGACTATCTTACGTTCGTGTCAGATGGAGAACCAACTCTAGACCTTAACCTATCTAAGGAATTATCCTCTTTAAAGCAAACAGGACTGCCCATAGCTGTAATAACTAACGCTTCGCTACTTTGGCGGGACGATGTGAAAGAAGATTTACGTAAAGCTGACTTTGTCTCTTTGAAAGTGGACGCTGTCAGCGAAGATTTATGGCGGAAAGTTAACAGACCCCACAGAGACTTAAGATTAAACATTGTTTTGGAAGGCATAAGGGAGTTCACAGAGGAGTTTCGAGGAACAGTTGTCAGCGAAACCATGCTCATAGGAAACATAGACTATGGAGACGAGGTCGAAAGGATAGCAGGGTTCCTAGCAGAGCTGAAAAAGCTGAACAAGGCATACATCGCAATTCCGACAAGACCGCCAACAGAAAAATGGGTTAAACACGCCAAAGAAGACGCCGTGAACGCTGCTTTTCAAGCCTTTTCCAAAAAACTTGGAGCTAACAGAGTTGAATATTTAATGGGTTATGAAGGAAATGCTTTCGCCTCTACTGGAAACGTTGAAGAGGATTTGCTGAGTATAACAGCTGTGCATCCTATGCGCGAGGAAGCAGTAGAAAAGCTTTTAGAAAAGGCTGATGCGGATTGGCAAGTCGTCGAGAAACTTTTAGGTGAAAACAAATTAGTAGAACTTGAATACGAAGGGAACACGTACTACATGAGAAAACTACCACGTAAATAAGCTAATTGAAGAGCTGGGACAAGGGTTTAAGTCAATTTCAAACCCAGAGCTGGGACGTTAACCTTTTTCTATTTGAACTATGTACTCTTATAATGCTTTTCAAAGAAAGGAGTCGAAGAAATTTGCTGTCAAAGATTCCGATAAATCTTGAAAAAATAAGAAAAGAAGACTTGAACAAGGAAATCCTTAGAGCAGCAATCATCGCCGAGTTGGATGCGGTGAACCTTTACGAGCAGATGGCGGCGTTAACCGAGAACCATAACATAAAGGCGATTCTGCTGGACATAGCTAAGGAAGAAAAGACGCATGTTGGCGAGGTCCAGACTCTGCTGTTGATGAATGACAAGCAGCAGGAAAAGAACTGGCTGAAGACAAAAAAGAAGTCGAAGAACTAACCAGCTGACTAAGCCCATAAGTGCGCATTTCTAAGCAACATTTCCTTCCATTTTTTTGGAGAGCGCAAGGTAACTTGACCATAGGTTGGCAGCGATTTGCTAATTTAACGTTTTCACCACTTCATCAGCGAAAAGTCTCAAACCATCAGTGTCGGGTAAGTCTCCGAAAAACAGCATAAAATAGGTTACGCCTAAGCCTGCGTATTCGCGTATTTTCCGTTTGCATTCCTCTGGAGTGGTTATAAAACTGGATTTTTTAAAATCTTCCAAGGAAACATTCTGCGGCTTCCACTGCGAAACTTTTTCGTCAATTTCCTCTCGGTTTTGGGCAATGAAAATCTGTCCTCCAAGCCAACAGGACTTCTCCATTTCTTTGAAGTCTCTGTTCACGGCGTTGCAGTGGTTTTCCAGAATCTTCATTTTGTGCTTGTACTGTTCCAAAGATGGCACGTATCCCCAATCGTAGCGGTCTGCATGTTGTGCGGCTACTTTCATGGTGAGTTTTTCTCCACCGCCTCCGATTGTTATGGGCGGACGGGGTTTCTGCCTGGGCTTTGGCAGGCACACGGCGTCGTTTACGGTGTAGTATTTGCCGTGGCAGTTTGCTTTTTCTTCGGTCCACATTTTCTTTATTATTTCCACTGCTTCTTTCATTCTGTCTATCCTGTCACTGGGCTTTGGGAACGGGATTCCGTAAGCGTTATGTTCATCTTTTTGGACGCCAGCGCCGATGCCAAATTCCAATCGGCCGTTTGATATGTTGTCGAGTGTGGCTGCCATTTTGGCGAGTAAAGCGGGGTTTCTGTAAGAGTTGCACAGAACCATGGTGCCTAGCCGTATCTTTCCGGTTAAGGACGCGAGTGCTGAGAGGGTTGTCCAGCATTCAAGGATGGGGTGTTTTCCATACATTAAATGGTCGTCTAACCATACGGAATCGTATCCTAGTCGTTCGCATTCCAGCACCACGGTTCGAACGTGGTCAAAAGGCTGCAGAGATTTGAAAGCGTAGAAGGGAAGGAAAACGCCGAATTTCGTTTTGTTCAAGTTTTTTCCTCTCAGGCTGTTAGGGGGGGTATCAGTATCATGATATAAAGGATTAACTAGAGTATAATAGGTATGACTTCACCATGATGGCAAAAGGGACAGCTGCAAAGAGTTAAACGGGGAGCTGGGGATTGGAAGAAATGATACAAACCGAAAGGTTGACGAAGATATATGATGGTATTTCAGCAATTCAAGACTTGGCTCTTACGGTGCATTCGGGTGAAATCTTCGGTTTCTTGGGTCCCAATGGAGCGGGGAAAACCACTACTATCCGCGTGTTAACCACCTTGACTAAGCCGACTTCGGGAAAAGCGTCAGTGAACGATTTTGATGTTGTGAAGGAGCCGGATAAGGTGAAAAAAGTTATCGGTGTGGTGCAGCAGCATCTGAGTTTGGATCGTGATTTGACGATTAGAGAGAACATGGAGTTTCGTGCTCGTCTGCACCATCTTGGCGCGTCTGAGCGCAAGCGGCGAATTGATGAGTTGCTTGATTACGTGGGGCTTAAGGAGAATGCCAATCGGATTGTTGAGAAGCTTTCTGGTGGGATGCAGAAGCGCGTGTCGATTGTTAGTTCTTTGATGCATCGGCCTAAGGTGCTTTTTCTTGATGAGCCGACGGTGGGTTTGGATGCGCAGACAAGGCGGCGTTTGTGGGAGTTGATACGCCGTTTGAACTTGGATGGCACCACCATTTTTCTCACCACGCATTATATTGAGGAGGCAGAGGCGCTTTGTCAGCGTGTGGGAATACTTCATCAGGGGTGTTTGATTGCTTTGGGTGCGCCTTTGGAGTTGCGTCAAAAACTGGGGTTGGTGACGGTGGAGACGCTTGTGAACAATAAGGAGACGCGTTACCAGTATTTTGCTGACAGGGCTGCGGCGACGAGTTATGTTCAGAAATTGCCATCTGAGGTTAAAACCATAATTATTCGGGATTCAAATCTTGAGGACGTTTTTGTGGAGCAAACGGGGCAAAAGGTGGATGGTGACTAAGTGGTTAGTGTGTTGGGTGATATTTACTCGGTTTTGTGGGTGGATTTGCGGTTTCTGAGGCGGCATTGGCTTCGGACGCTTGCCACAAGCATTGTTAGTCCTATTCTTTATCTTGTTGCTTTCGGGTTTGGCTTGGGACGCGGAATCAGTTTTGGGGGTTACGGCTATCTTGATTTCGTTATTCCGGGTATAATTGCTCTTACGGCTATGACGGGGAGCTTTAATGGTGCTGGAATGAAGCTGCATGTGGATCGTATTTTCTACAAGTGTTTTGACGAATACTTGTTGTCGCCTATTAGCATGTTTTCGTTAGCGGTCGGGAAAACTTTGATTGGCGTGGTGCGGGGTTTGCTCGCTTCTGTGGCGTTGTTGGCGGTGGGCATCGCGCTTTCTCCCACGTTGATGGTTAGTCCACTTTTTGTTTTGGTCTTGGTTACGTCTTGCTTTGTGTTTTCTTTTCTCGGGGTTCTTGTCGGGTTATGGGCGAAATCGCATCAAGATATGGGTACCTTCAGCACCTTGGTGATTTTGCCTATGACGTTTCTCAGCGGCACGTTTTTTTCGTTAAGTCAGCTGCCAGACCCTGTGAAAGCTGTCTTGTACGTTTTGCCTCTTACGCATTCGAGTGAGAGTTTGCGGGCTGCTGCTTTGGGGCAACCTTTTCCTTGGCTGTCCTTTTTTGCTCTGGTAGGTTTTGGTTTGGTTTTCTTCTTAGGATGCTTGTTGGCTTTGAAGAGGAGCAACGTGTGAGAATGTGCGTGACTGCTGCTTGCGGCGGTCTATACCCCCTCTATATATACTGAACTGCATGGAATCCTGCAGCGCTGGTTTCTGCATGTTTTTGGGCGGTTTCTGCGCCAATACGGACCTACCCCTCTATAGTTTCTGCAATGAATCTCTATTAGATCCAAATATGCTGGTTCCGAAAGGATTGAAGGCTGTCTGAAATGTGACAATCCTTTTTCAATAGCGCTTTAGAAAATCCGAAAGAACCGTTGCTGGAAATAAGAAAAAAGATGGGAGTGATACTTTGTTTCTCTAGAGATTTCAGCTTGGTTATGCTGCTGGTGCTTGGAATAGCGAGTCGGGCAGTGTAGGATTCACCATTATGTTACTGATTGTGATTGAAGTATCACCGTCAGTGTATGTGACTTCGCCTGAAGTCCAGCTTGCAAGTTGGTCTACGTATCCTTGATATGTTGGTTGCCATAAGTCATATTGGTCTTGGTAAGTACTTGAAAGGTCTACCCAGCCGCTGCCTTCGTTAGCCCACGCTTTCTGTTCCGCGCCGTTCACGATGTATGTAAAGTTCATGTCACCGAGCGGAATGTCTAATCGTATCATGAAGTCGTTTGTTCCGATGTTTTTCGCATAGAAGTCGTATGATCCAGCTGAATCTCCTCCAGTGATTTCGACACTGTATTCTAGACTAGTTGCGTCCGCAACGCCTGTGGGAGTAGGAGTAGGTGTGGGTTCAGTGCCGCCGTTTTCGCCGGGGTTACTTAAAAAGTAGTATGCTCCGACGCCTATGACTGCTACAATGACTATTACTATTACCGCAATTGCTATTGTTTTTTGGTCCATTTACAATCCCCTGATATTTTCGTTCTCATCCTATCTTTGCTAGGACAATTTAACATTTTCGATGAATCACTGTTTCCGATATGAGTTATGTTGAAAGCCCGTTTCAAAGGAAAGGAATGATTTGAGAAATCCGTAAAAGAAACGGTGACTGCTGCGAGAATTGCTTTTTCAGGCTTTGCCCTATGTGCTCTTATTGTAGGGTTCTCTTATCTGGTTCGCACGCACAAAAAGCGCCTTTAATTCCTCGTCACTTGCACCTTGGCGCATAGGCGACAAAATATCAATTAAATTATAATTTCTCATTAGGCAAGTTTTCAGTTTCCCGTCGCTTGTCACCCGCAGCCTAGTGCAGTGCGCACAGAACTCGCCGTTCTCGGTCGGATGCACCACTTCCACCGTCACGTCAGGAAGGTGGTAGATGTGGCGGTTATGCATGAACCGTCTAGTTTCAACCTTCACGGCTTTCTGTCGAAACATCTCTTCGTGTTCATCCAAGAACTTGTGGTAAACCGAGAAATAGTTGCTGCTAACGTTTACAGGGTCAAGCTCGATAAGCTGCAATATGGTGCCTGTTTGCCGCGCGAAATCCATCATCTCGGGCACCGCGTCAGCGTTGACGCCGTTCAAAATTACCATGTTTAGCTTCACTGGGTACAATCCAGCCTCAACCGCGGCTTTCACGCCGTCTAACGCGTTTTCGATTCTTCCATTCGTGAGCTTATGGTAGGTTTCCGCGTTCAAAGTTGGCAGGCTTATGTTTACGCGCCGCAGTCCGCACGCACGTAGCTCCTGCGCTTGAAAACCGAGCAGGGCACCGTTGGTCGTCATTGAAAGGTCCTTCAAACCCGGGTTCGCGGCTATGCCCTTGACTATGTCGCAGAGGTCCTTCCGCATAAGAGGTTCTCCGCCTGTCAGCTTGATCCTCGCGATATCCAAGCTGATGGCGACTCGTGCTACGCGGGCGATTTCGTCAACAGTCATTTCTTGTGCTGTGCCGCCTGCGCAGCAGCCTTCTCCTTCCCGGTGGCAGTAGTCACAGCGCAAGTTGCACCGCTGCGTTATCGATATTCGCAAATTAAGCAAAGGACGACCGCAGTTGTCTGTTAAAACCATCGTTATTCCCGTATGTGCCTAACGATATGAGGCGTTTCGGGCAAAATAAGCATTTCTACCGAAACTCGCACAGCGTCAGGGGAACCTGGAATGCAGAACACTGCTTTTCCTTTGGCAACGCCAGCCACCGCGCGGGACATAACCGCCGCGGAACCTACCTTGTCATAGCTTAACCGCCGGAAAATCTCTCCGAAACCAGGCAGCACCTTCTCCAGAAAGGGCTGAACCGTTTCAATCGTTACGTCTTTCGGGGCTACTCCTGTGCCACCGCAAAAAATGGCCGCGTCAAGTTCTGCCGAGTTCAAAACGTTTTTCACGGCTTCTGCAATCAAGCGTTTATCATCCGCGATAATCTTTCTGGACAGAACCACGTGACCGCCGCTCTTCAGCAAAGCCTCAATCGTATCGCCCGAAACGTCAGTGATTTTCTCGCCCTTCTGCAGCTCCTCATACCGAGATGTGCTGCAAACGTAAACTGCGAATTTCAGCTGTTTAGGCGCTGAAGCCTTGTGTTTCTTGCTGGTTTCGCTCACGCCGTCACACCTGCTTCAGTTTTCTAACCACGTGAATGTTCTCTATAGCCGTGGTCGGGTACTGCCCAGCCGCGTCTTTCTCGTACTGCTTAACCATGTCCCAAATGGTCAGCAGCCCCATGGAAACCGCGGTTAAAGCTTCCATTTCCACGCCCGTCTTCGCTTTGGCTTTCACTGTAGCCGAGACCTCCACACAGATCTTGTCTAAGATTATAGCGTCAACGTCCACGTTAGTCAAGGGCAGCGGGTGACAGAGGGGAACAAGCTCGCTTGTTTTCTTGGCGGCAAGCACCCCTGCAATTTTCGCCGTGTAAAGCGGGTTGCCCTTGGCTATTTTTCCTTCTTGAATCAAATTCACTGTTTCAGGTTTCAACCTGATTTGTCCTTTCGCGGTTGCTTCCCTGAAAATTTCCGCTTTGACTGAAACATCAACCATAGCCACA
>CAZPND010000104.1:0-7267 GCA_964587975.1 uncultured Candidatus Bathyarchaeia archaeon | reverse complement strand
TCGTGTTTGGTGTAGGCGTCAACAATTCTGGCGAAGATTGCTTTGTCTCTTTGGCTGAAGCGGTCTGTGGCTTGGTCGAGTTTCTGCACTTGAAGTTCGATTCGTCTGACGGCGAAGTCGAGACGTGGCTTCAGTGGTCCTGGTGGGTTCACAACGTCTTTTATGCGGTCTGTGAAAGGTGCTTCACCTCGTTTAGTTTCCCATTTTTTTGCAAATCTTTCTGACAAATTAATACCTCCTGAACAAAAGATGCTGTTGAAATATCTTATACATTGTTAATATGGTGGAAATATGCACGTATATATGTGGAGATATATGGGGTGGAAAAACTTGTTTTCGGCTTTAATTGTAAAATTAAAAGACAAGGTAGGCAGTATTCGGATATTAGACAAAAACGTGTAAGTTAGACTAAAAAGAGGCGTAATCTAATGCTTAAACAAAAAGGTGAATGGAATGGGTGACAGGTTAAAAATATTCGGAATTGTTGCACTTTTGGGTTTCATGGCAGGCGTTATTGCGCAGCTGACAGCGGTGTTCGTTATTCCGTGGGTCATAGCGATTTTGCCAGCGCTTGGCGGTTTGACTAGCTACATGATTGCGGGTTTTGCTGGTGCGGTGCTGACGGTTGGGCTCGTAAGTGCATGGGCGTACTTGACAGGTAATCGTAACCGACCATAAAGTACAACAATTTCCCCAACTTCTTTGCTTCGGCAACAAATTTCTACGTTTTAGTAAAGTCTGGTTTTCTACTTTTTTACATTAAGCCGGGCATACTTTTGGGTGGACTCAGTAGCGGAAAAAGCACTCACTAGCTTCTAGCTTAAATTCCCCGCTTTCAGCTTCGGCGTACCTCGATTTCCTCATCGTCCAATAATCTAGGAAAAGGAACAAGTTAATTTGGTTTTCCAAACGTCTTGCCTGCTCTGATGTGCGATTTTTTGTCTATACCCCCTCCTCTATAAATAGAAAGAATTGCAGGTTCACTGATTGAGGGCGTGGAAAAGAGTTGTAGTTTTTGTGTGGAAAAAGAATGGGAGAGGTTGTGTTAGCTTGTCTGGGTGTCTGTTCTGGGCGTGCTTCGCCGTCTTTTGAAGGCAACAGTTGCGACTGCGACTGCTACTACGACAGCTGCTATGACCGCTCCGTAGATGATGAGGTCTTGGGGTGTTTCGTCGCCACGGTTGGCGGCGGCGCTTAATTCTATGACGACTTTGTGTGTGCTGTGGGAGTAGGTGAAGAAGATTGCCCAGAAGTCTTCTTGTGATTCGCTGGTGTAGGTTACGATGTTTTCGTCCACACGTATCTTAAGCCCTGAAATGTCGTTTATGAGTGTTTTTGGAATGTAGACGCGCATGTATCCTGTTGTTCCTGAGGCTCCGGATGCGGTGAATGTGAGTTCTTTGCTTGTGGAGTTGAAGGCGAATTCGGTTATGGTTGAGTTAGACGCTACTGAGAACAGGGTTTGCTCTGAGTACGGGGTTATCGCCAAACTTACTATTTTGCTAACTGCGTTTAATGGTGATTCGCCCTCCCATTTTGCCTGAATTAGGTAGTTTCCTGTTACGGACGGGTTCCAGACTTCGCGGAACTCGCCGTTTGAACCCGTCTGCGTGAGGGTGAGGTCGTCCCATGATTTGCCGCCATTCTTGCTGTATGAAAGTAAGATTGATTCTCCTGAGGCGGGAACACCGCTGAATGACACGTCGCCGTAGATTTGAACCTTAAAGCCGCTGTAGCTTGTGGTGCTGCTGCAGTAGAGTTCGATGTCGGGCAACGTTTCGGTAGGAGGCGGCGTAGGTGTAGGAGTGGGGGTAGGTGTCGGTGTAGGCTCCGGATTAGTCGAGTTTGGAACGCCAACCTTAACTATTACCCTGGTTTCGGAGTCTTCAACCGCCAAGTAATGCATACCGCCATCAGCAGCTGGAATCGTAGCTGTCGCCGTAAAGGAACCCGTCGTTGTGCTGGCAATCGCGTTTCCAATGATCACTGCGTTCTGCCACTCGCTACTGGTCACGGTGCCCACGAGGGCTTGGCCATCCCACCGGACATAAATCGCGTCACCTGGATGGAACCATTCACCAGAAACAGTGATTGTATCGCCGTTTTCGACGATAACGGATGAGATTAAATCGGTGCCGTTACCAAAAAGCCCGTTCGTGATTCGGTTTCCGACCTGTTTTAGACCTCTCGAATACTGGTGATAGTCAGCGTAGCTGTGAACGATACCTTCACTTTCGGTTCTGAAGGAAATCGTGGTATAGCCTTCGGAATCATAAGCGCCTACCGATTTTCTCAAGTCAGGCATCTCCATTGTAAAAGTCACATCCCCATTGGAGGTAGCCTTCGCGGAACCACAGACAGTCCATAAGCCATAGAAGGTATCATCATATGAAATGATGACGCCGGAATCAGGAGCATAGCCTGAACCAGTAAATGTGATGATGACTCCGCCGGGACCTGAAGACGGCGTAATCTGTAATGAGCCTCGAGACATGAAGATTTTTATGATAAGTCTCGTCTCGGAATCTTCAATGGCTATCGTCGCCGAAGGAAAAATGCTCATAGACAAAGTGAAATGGTACACCAACCTTTTCGTGCTGCAGTCAGGCCAGCTGCAGAGAAACCTGGCAAGCGTGGATGAACTGGGAGACTACGCGGTCTCCTCCGGGCTATACTTCCTCCCGTACTTCGGCACCTACATCGAATCAACATTCTCAAACTGGCTCACAACAGCCAAACAGAAGTGGGGAAACCACTTCCTAGGCGTTTACTACAGCGACGAGGCAGGCGGAAAAATGCTTGACGGCAACGTAGAATTCAGAAACGCAACAGGCGACACCGTAAAGAAAACAATTTACGGCGACATCGTCCTCCAAAAAACAGACGGCATAGTCATCCACTACGAACTCGGCGGCGTAATCCACGTATCAGAACCCGTGAACGGAAACGAGGACGCCCTGCCGACGTACACGACGTTTTACCCCAACGGCACCATAACTGGAGACCACCCCAACCAATCCAATTTCGAAACCTACGAAGACCTGATGAAAGTGAAGCCGTTCAAGAACACAAACGAAGTCGCCGACGCGTTCCTAGCACGTGACCACGACAAAATCGAATGGCTAAGCAACCAGTCCGTGACGGTTTTCACTTCGGACTACGCTCTGTACTGGTGGGACTACCTAAGCGGCTACGACGTCATGCTCGCCCAAATAGGATGGAACCTCACAGAAACTCAGCAGATAGCGCTCGTACGTGGAGCGGCAAAACAGCAGAACAAGGACTGGGGAATTGTTATAACCTGGAAATATAACAAGCCCCCTACCTGGATAACGAAACTGAGATACTCAGCCAAATGCGCACCGCATACGAAGCCAGCGCCAAATACTTCGTGCTATTCAACTATTATGAGGAGAACGGCAACAACCCTTACGGGACACTGCAGCCGGAACATTTCCAAGCGCTACAAGATTTCTGGAACGCCGTAGTCAAAAACCCCCACGTCACCCAAGACTCAATCAAAGCCGACACCGTGCTGGTCTTGCCCAGAAGCTACGGCTGGGGCATGCGAACCCGCGAAGACAAAATCTGGGGCGTCTTCAAAGCAGACGACCAAACACACCAGTTCTGGGAGCTAACGCAGACCGCCCTGCAAAACCACGGCTTAAAAACAGACATAGTCTACGAGGACCCAGCATACCCGTTGACAGGAGAATATCAAGACATCTATCACTGGACTCAAGCAGGAAAATAGAAGAGACCTTGATAACTTGACAATTAAACGATTTTTATGAACCGCCCAACCTTGGCAGCCAGCGCCTTACTGTAAGCGATTTTAGCCGTAACCGCGTCCTGAACCGCCAGCCCCGTGGACATGAAAACCGTGACTTCATCCTTGTTCTGCCTGCCTATCTTCAAGCCCGCCACAATCTCCCCTATATCAGCCCACACATCATCCTTCGCTATCAGCCCGCGACTCAGCGGAACGTTGATTTCTCCACTGTGAGAAGCCTGCGCCCAATCATCAACGACTATCTTCGCCTTTTGCAGAATCGCAGGGTCAAGCTCCTCCTTGCCAACAGCGTCTGCCCCGATGCATGTTATGTGCATCCCAGCTGAAACCATGTCACTCATGACCAACGGCTGCCTAGAAGGAGTCGCAGTCACCACGATGTCCGACCCCTCAACCGCTTCCCGCACACCCGTCACAGGAACAACCTGAACCGCATCTCCATAGTCTTGCTGAATTTCATCCGCAAAACTTTTCTTGGTCGCTTCGGTGCGGCTCCAGACCCTAACCGTTTCGAGATGCTTATACACTTCCAGAAGCGCTGCAAGTTGAGTACGAGCTTGGGCGCCGGCGCCGACAAGCCCCACAATCTTTGAATTCTTTCTCGCCAAGTATTTTGCGGCTACACCACCCGCCGCGCCTGTTCGCATGTCGGTTATTGTGGTTCCACCCATTATGGCGAGGGGCGCTCCAGTCGAAGGGTCGATGAGGATTATCACAGCCATAACTGTGGGCAAGCCATTCTTAGCTGGATTTTGAGGATGCACATTCACTACCTTCACCGCCGATATGTCAAAGTCCTCAAGAAAAGAGGGCATAGCTCTTAAATCGCCACCATACTTACGATAGTACAGGTAAATCTTGGCAGGCATCTGCACGCGCCCCAGACCTTTCTCCTTAAAAGCTGACTCAACAGCCTCAATAACCTCGGACAGAGAAAGAAGCTTCTTCACTTCATCATCGGTTAATATCAACGTTTCCAAATCCATCATCAAAAGGGTCTAGTTCCCCTTGTTAAATCCTAAATGTTTTTGGGCACACTTTAACTTTTATCCCCACCTAACTCACGAAGCGCCCAGTTCTCCCAAGCCTGCTTAGAAAAAGTAGATAAGCATGCTGCAAATACCTTTGAAACAAAAACAAAGCCCCAAGCACCCAAGGAGCCGCAGGATGTTAAAGCAAATGAAGTACATACTCATCGTTGGAGACGGAATGGCAGACTACCCCATCCCCGAACTATGCAATAAAACGCCGCTGCAAGTGGCGCATAAGCCGAACATGGACTCGATAGCAGCCAAAGGGAGAAACGGTCTCCTCAAGACAGTACCTGAAGGCATGACGCCAGGCTCAGACGTAGCCATCCTCTCAGTGCTGGGCTTCAGCCCGAAGCGATATTACACGGGCAGAGGAGCCTTCGAAGCCGCAGCCAGAGGCATCCAACTAAACGAACGCGACGTAGCGTTCAGATGCAACCTGATAACCGAAAAAAACGGCGCCTTAGCGGACTACTCGGCAGGGCACATAACCAGCAGCGAATCCCACCAGCTGATAGCAGCGGTGAAAAAAGCCTGCGAAAAACCAGGCACCATCGAGTTTTACCCGGGACTCGACTACCGCCACTTCCTCATCCTGAGAAACGCACCACTCGCGCTTCAAGTCGACTGCACGCCTCCCCACGACGCCATAGGCGCAGAAATCGCAACGGTGCTGCCGAAAGCCAAGAAACCCGAAACAGAAAAAATAGCTAACCTGCTCAAAGACGCAATACGTAAATCCAAGGATGTTTTAGAAGCTCACCCCGTGAACGTCACCCGCCAGAAACGCGGAGAAAATCCGGGCAACATGATTTGGCCTTGGGGCGGGGGCGAAAAACCAAGCATGCCCTCGTTCAAGGAAAAATACGGCTTGAAAGCCGCTGTGATTTCCGCGGTGGACTTGGTGAAAGGCATCGGCGTCTACACGGGCATGAAAGTCATCGAGGTTCCAGGCGCCACGGGCAGGGAAGACACGAACTACGAGGGCAAAGCAGACGCCGCGCTAAAAGCGCTTGAGGAAAACGACCTGGTTTTCGTGCATGTTGAGGCGCCCGACGAGGCAGGGCACGTCAAGGATTACAGGCTGAAAGTCGAAACCATAGAAGACCTGGACCGCAGGCTACTCGGCAGAATCCTGAACGGGTTAAAGGAGCCGTACGCAATTGCGGTCTTGCCAGACCACCCGACACCCATCAAAGTCGGAACGCATGTGAAAGACCCCGTGCCCTTTGCCATTCAATCGCCGTGGTTGGAGGCTGACGGCGTCAAAAAGTTTGACGAAAACTCAGCGAAGAACGGCGCGTTCGGCTTGGTGGAACAGGATGGTGTGGTGTCGCGTCTCATTTCTTCCGCCTCAAACGGCAGATAAAAGAATAAAGCTTGCTTAGCGCCTTGTTTTGGTGTCATGCAGAACGCAAAACCCGACTCGGTTTTCGAATTACTCGCCAAGCCTGTTCGCAAGGCGTTAGGTGAGCTTGGGTTTTCGGAGCCTACGCTGCCGCAGGTTATGGCTTTTCCGCCGCTGCTCGCAGGCAAAAACGTGCTTTTGGTGGCGCCCACGGGCAGCGGGAAGACCGAGGCGGTGCTGCTTCCTGTGTTTTCCAAGCTTATCCAGCAGGATAAGGAGGAGCAACGGGGCATAGCGGTGGTGTACATCACGCCGTTGCGGGCTTTGAACCGAGACATGCTAAAGCGGCTGACCTTCTGGTCGGAGCGGCTGGGCGTCTCGGTGGAGGTCAGGCACGGCGACACAGAAGCGAAAACCCGCAGAAGACAAGCGCGTTCGCCGCCGCAGCTGCTCGTCACCACGCCCGAGACGCTGCAGGCGATTCTTCCAGGCTCCCAAATGCGGAAACACCTCAGCCACGTGCAATACGTCATCGTTGACGAGGTGCATGAGCTTGCGGAAAGCAAACGTGGTGTGCAGTTAACTTTGGCGCTTGAACGGCTTTTTGAGGTCACGCAGCGGGAGTTTCAGCGTATCGGCTTATCCGCCACAGTGGGTTACCCTGAGGAGGTGGCGAAGTTCATCGCGGGAGCCGACAGGGAAATCAGCATCGTGCAGGCGGTGTTCGCCAAGAGCTACCGCTACCGCGTGGTGAGTCCGGTGCCGACGGAAAAGGATTTTGAGTTGGCTGGGAAACTGGAGACGTCGCCCGAAGCCGCCGCGCGCATACGACGGTTGGCTGAGCTGGTGGACAGCCACAGGTCAACGCTTATCTTCGTGAACAGCCGCACCATCGCCGAGATGCTGGGGCACAAGTTCAGCCAGCTCGGACGCGCGGACATCGCGGTGCACCACGGCTCCCTCAGCAAGGAAGAACGCGTGAGCATCGAAGAACAGTTCAAAGCGGGAGCGTTGAAGGCGATTATCTGCACGAGCACGCTTGAGCTGGGCATCGACATCGGGAACGTGGACATGGTGGTGCAGTACATGTCTCCG
>CAZPND010000103.1:0-7406 GCA_964587975.1 uncultured Candidatus Bathyarchaeia archaeon | reverse complement strand
AGAACAGCGCAAACGAGTCCAAAAGAGCAAACAGCATTATAGGCGTCAACTTCACCCAATACGCCAATGCATACTCAACCACCTTCGTGGCGGCAAGCGGCAGCGTACCCATGAACCCTTCAGATAGCGACATAGTAGTCGGCGCAAGAGTAAGCGACCCAAGGCTGAACGGAACACTATTTGTTCAAGCTGACGAGGACGTAAGCATCATATGGACAAACAACACCATAATCCCGTTCGCCAATGAAACTTATACCGCTCACATTTCAGCCGTTCTCGACCAAGTCGGCGGGTTCGGCGTGGGTGGCCCTTCGGACACAGGGATTTATGTTCCGCTGTCTCAGGCTGAAAAGTTCTTCGGGACGGATGAAGCGGACATGATAATCGTGAAGTTGAAAAGCAGCGACGCGGCCGTAATTAACAGCACATCGAAGGCAATAACTGACTATTTCGGAAATCAGGTTTCGGTGATTTCAGCCACCGCGGTGCAAAGCCTTCTGTCAACGATTTTCTCAACTGTCTCCCTGTTCCTGGGCGGAATCGCAGCCATCTCGTTGCTTGTGGCGGGCATAGGCATAATGAACATCATGATTGTCTCGCTGATTGAGCGCACCCGAGAAATAGGCATCCTTAAAGCATTAGGCATGAAAAGCCGAACGGTGCTGTACATCTTCCTGACCGAATCGATAATAATCGGCTTGATAGGCGCCGTAATCGGCATCGCATCAGGCTGGGTCTTAGCGAACGTGGTTGCTCTGGTCCTTGGACGCGGTGGACTCATCGGCAGCGCACTTACCATAACGCCCATCCTGACACCCGAAGTCCTTTTCGGCGCGTTAGGTTTCGGCATAGGCGTCAGCGTAATCTTTGCGGCGTACCCTGCATGGAGAGCATCAAAACTGAAACCTGTGGAAGCCTTAAGATACGAGTAAAGCAGCGTACTTACGAAAAAACCTATTTTTTAATTGTTTTTTTGGCTTTTTCCTCTGCCAATTCTTTTTCTATTGACTTCAACTTTTCCTGAATTATTCGGCTGTGTTGTTTGAGCTGTCTTCTTTGGTGCTCAAGTTCTTTAATATCAGATGTTTTTTTGGTTTCTTCTTCGAGGAATGCTGAGAAGGGATTAGGCATGACGGGCATTGGAACTGCTGCTGATTCAATGTTTAGCACGTCTCTTGCGAATTCTTGAAAAAGGGTGTTGATGTTTCTGGCGATTTCGCTTTGTTTTATAATGGCGTTTCTTAGGATGAGTTTGCCTTTTTCGGTTATTCTGTATGTTTTTATGTTTCTGTTGTTTTGTCTATGCCATTCGCCTTTGATGTATCCAGTTTTCTCTAGGTTTCTTAGGATGGGGTATACGCCACCGGGGGTGGGTGTGTAAAAGCCTCGGGTTTTATCTCTGATTTCTTTCATGATTTCGTAGCCGTGGGAAGGTTTATTGTTGAGCAGGATGAGCACTGCTACGCGTATGTACCCTTTTTGGGCTTCTTTCATCCAGTTTGCAGTTGTTTTCTCTTCAGTATTTACTGGCATAAGCCCTTCAATCTACCTATAATCGTCAGCAATATTTATATTTTACCAAAATATATTGCAGTGAATAATATTGCGGTCAGGATGATGATTATGGAGAATAATTCAATAATTCAAGTCAAGAACCTGACAAAAAGGTTCGGAAAGTTCACCGCCGTAGACGACATCAGCTTCAACGTGAAGAAAGGCGAAATATTTGGTCTTCTGGGTCCAAACGGCGCGGGAAAAAGCACAACCCTGCGAGTGCTCTCAACGTTAGCTAGACCCACAAAGGGAACTGCCGTCATAGGCGGCTACGACATCTTGAAAAACGACAATGAAGTCCGCAAGCTAATCGGCATCGTTTCCGAAAAAATGATAATGTACAACCGCTTAACTGCAGCTGAGAACTTGCGGTTTTTTGGCAACCTTTTCAACATTCCCAAAGACGTCTTAAACAAGAGAATCGATGAGCTTTTAGAGCTGGTTCAGCTTACCAAGTGGAAGAACTCGCAAGTAGGGACCTTCTCCACCGGTATGCGCCAAAGAATAAACGTGGTACGCGCCCTCCTTAACATGCCCCAAGTCCTGTTTCTTGATGAACCCACGTTGGGTTTAGATCCTCAATCCTCGGTGGAAATAAGGGAGTTTGTGAAGAAGCTTAACCAAGAAAACGGCACAACCGTCCTTATTACTACGCACATGATGGTTGACGCTGACTTGTTGTGCGACCGAATAGCCATTGTAGACCATGGCAAAATCGTTGCGCTTGACACTTCTACTAATTTAAAGAAGACCATCTCAGGAGCGGATACCACAATAATTAGCTTAGAACTTGCTAACCTCAACCAAGAACTGATAGATACTGTCCGAAAACTCGATTGCGTAGACTCTGTGACCCAAGAAAACTCGATGCACCTCCGCATAATAGTTCACGGCTCTGAAGCCTTTGACTCAGTGCTTGATTCGGTGCGTGTAAAGAAAGGAAAAATCAACTCCGTGCAGAACCTTCAGCCAACGCTGGAGGATGTGTTCCTGCACATCACTGGCCACCAAGTGAGAGACGTGGCAGACCAGAAGATTCCAATGGAGACGCGGCGGCGGTTTGGACAAAGACCGCAAGCACGGGGACGTTAATAAGGTGAAGTAGCATGGGCGCCAAAAATCTGCTTTCACATAGCTTCCGAATAGCTGCGAAAGACCTGACTGAACTGTTTAGAAACCGCTTAGGACTTGTTTTGCTTATAGTCATGCCGCTGTTTATGATGGTTATGGTTGGCTTCATATATCCATCCAACGGCTCCACCTTAACCAATTTGCCCATTGGACTGGTGAATGAAGATTTAAGCTACAACAGTTCAACTATTCCAAGCCCAAGTCAAGCCTTCATAATGCGTTTGCAGGCTTTCAACGCCCAAACCAACATGCTCAAGCTCTCTAATGTGTCCACAGTTGATGACATCAAAGACATGGTGCAACGAGGAGAACTGAACGGAGGTATCATCATATCCAGCAACTTCTCCGAGAGCATAATGACCGGGCAACAAGGCGTCCTGATAATTATGAGTGACCAGTCGAATCCGCAGGTTTCCGCTACGGTCCAAGCCGCCTTGTCTGCCGTGTTTGACCAAATGGGCACGCAGCTGGCAATCCAGAATGTTCAGCCGCTGAACGCAACCAACCCCCTCGCCGTAGTCAAACCCTACAACGTGCAAACCCAAGGCGTAGTTTCTGGAACCCCCAGCTACTTTGACTTCATCGCCCCAGGCATCATAGCAATGACGGTTATGATGAGCGTCATGACTGGGCTACCGGTGGCCATTTCTCAGGAGAAAGAAATCGGGACAATGGATGGCATGATGGTGGCACCGATTAACAGGCTCTCCATAATTCTGGGAAAAACCATGGGGCAAGTTGCAAGAGGGCTCATCCAAGGAGTCATAATACTCGTGCTTGCAGTGGGGTTATTCGGAGTCACCATTCACGGCAACATCCTACTCGTGTTCGGGTTGCTCCTGCTGGGCATATTCTCCTTCGTCGGGTTAGGCATAGTGATAACCTCCTTCACAAAAGACCAAGAAACCGCGCAGATGCTCATGATGACGCTGATGTTTCCAATGATGTTCCTTAGCGGCGTGTTCTTCCCGATACAGCAGATGCCCTGGTACATGCAGGGGGTCTCCAAGTTCCTGCCTCTCACTTACGCTGCTGATGCTCTCAGAAAAGTAATGGTGCTGGGCGCAGGTATACCCGAAATCTCCACAGAGCTGATAATCCTCATTACTTTCGGCGTAGTCATGACTGTGATTGCGGTGCCAGTGTTCAGGAGAATGATGACGCGGTAAACATGGAGAAAATAACCAAAACAAGATTCGAAAAAACGCAATTACAGAAAAACGTTAGGCGAGGCGAAATAGCTTGAGTACCCTGTGTTCAAGATGCCCCTTCTTTCAATTAGCTCCCCGGCTCAGGCGCAAGAACGCCCGTAAAAGATGCCGCATAACACCTCAAAGAACACTTCGCATCTACAAGTGCAAAGACTTCCCCAAAAAACGCGCTTTTAACCTGCCAAAATAATCCAAGACCGCAATTGACCTGAACATGCGCTTCTTTTTGTTTGCGAGCGTTAAAGTTTAAACCCGCAGAAGCTTTAAGATACAATTAACCCTATATCAGAAGCGAGGTTTGCGTGTTGAGCAGGCAGTACCCTAAAAAGCCGGTTGTAGGCGTCGGCGCCGTAATCCTTGACGGAGACATGATTCTGCTGGAACAAAGAAAAAACGAGCCCAGCAAAGGCAAATGGAGCGTTCCCGGCGGCTTGGTGGAGTTGGGTGAAAGCTTGGAGGATGCGGTTGTTCGCGAAGTGAAGGAGGAAACTGGCTTGGACGTGTATGAACCACGGCTTGTTGACGTAGTTAATTACGTCAGCTTCGGTGAAAGAGGCGCTGTGATGTATCATTACGTGATTGTGGATTATCTGGTAACCGTGAGGAGCGGCAAGCCTAAGGCGGCAAGCGACGCGGCTGCTTTGAAGTGGGTGCCCTTCAACGAGTTGGAAGAATACGATTTAACCGAGTCTTTTCGCAGGTTTTTTGAGCGGAACCGGGCGAAGCTGGAGAATCCTAGTTTTTACCTGTGAAGAACAGCCGTGTTTCACCCATTGTTTTGACGTCTAGCGTTCTGACTCGGGCGACTATGGGGAAATCCTGTACGACTTTTCCTAAGGTGAGGCAGTGGTGCGGCGGCAGGTCCCTTGCGATGGAGCGGACAGTTTCCGCATCCACACGGGAGGCGCGGCTTACAACGTCCAAGTCATGCTCATTCGTGAAGTTGAAGAGGAAGATGTTGTCTGCTTGGCGGTAGATGCTTTCTCGGATGGTGTCGGGCTGGTTGGTTATGAACGTGGTGAAAATCCCGAAGTGGCGCATGCGGGTGACGATGTCGTCCCAGTACGTTTCGCGCAGGTATAAATGAGCCTCCTCAGCGAAGAGGAAGACGGCTTTGAGCTTCCAGCTTTGTAGGGAATCAACGAGTTTCCCAAGGACGTATTCAACCAGTATTTGGCGGTCGATGGTGCTTGTGTTTCGGAGGTTTATGATTATAGCGCCGCCTTCATCCTTAGATTTCAGCAGGCTTTCATCAAGAAGGGTGGCTTCTGCGAGGTTGTCGGTGAAAAAACCCGAGTTAACAAGAGCGTGGTAGCGCGACGTCAACGCGTCCCGCACGTGCTGGTTGCAGTTCAGGTTTCGTATGGCTTCTCCTAACGCGGAAAGCGTCAGGTTGCCCTTGTCTTGCAGTGTTTTCCAGATGCGTCTGAATTCGCGGGCGCTTGTGCCGGGCAGATGTAACGCGTGGATCAGTATGCCCATCACCACGTTCAGGTGCAGTTGTTCGAGGGCTACTTTGAAGTTTTGCGAGGGGGTTAACGCATGGATTTTGTGGTAGTGCATGTTTCGTTTTCCGTCCGTCGTCATTCCTATGCTGGAGTATTCGCCGTTCAAGTCGAAGATGACGACGGTTGCCTTGTAGCCTATGAGGCTCACCATCAGGAGCTTAGACAAATGTGATTTGCCGCAGCCTTTCTTGCCCGTTATTATGTTCAATGTGCCGTCTACGGCTGTGGCGTCTATGGTCAGAAGCGAGGAGTCTTTGGTGCCTCCGAGGATTATGGGGCGGTTTCCCTCAACGTTCGCTAGCTTCAACAGCATAGGAACGGATAGTTTCTTGATGGTGGATTGTGAGCGGCTGGGTAGCCAGCTGCTGCTTGGGCTGAGCCTCTCGTTTTCGAGTGTTGCCCTTATTTTGCAGACAAGTAGGCTGGCGTCTTGGATGTACGTGATGTGCGGGGCGATCTCCAGAGGGTCGATGTCTTCGCCTTGGATGGGTACGCCGCCGTCTGGGAGTGTGCGCAATAATTCTTCGAGAACCCCTGGGATGCTTGCGAACTGCACGTCTATTACTTGGGCGATTATGGCTTTTCTTGCTTCTGGGTCTTCAACCAGCAGGTAGTCGCCTTTTTCGGCGTTTTCGTTTGAGAAGCTTAGGATTTGGAGTATGTTGCCTTCTTTTTTGTAGAGTTTCATGAGTAGATTTCTCCTCTGCCGAAAGGTCCGAACAGCAGGCGGTGCATATCGGGTCTGTTTATGATTTGGATGCCGTGTTTGCGGGTGATGAAGTGTTTGATGGCTAGGACTTCGTTGGCGGTGAAGGTGCATAGAATGTGTGATAGCCGTAGGGTTTCTGGGTAGCCTTGCATGTGGAGGTCGTTGCCTAAGAGTTGCTCAACCGCGGTCATTCTTTGCTGCAGGGGGTTTTCTCGGTCTATGTCCAGGCGGAAGGCGTAGTTTGCCTTGTTCAGTCTTGCCACGTACACGTCGCCGAGCGGAATCATGGGGGACTTGAAACGTAAGCCGGTGGTTTCCAACAGGTACGGCGGTTCGTGTTTGGGGAGTTGTTCGGTTATGAGGTAGCCGTTGACTCGGAGGCTGGTCATTTTGCTGAAGGCGAGCACGATGCTTTTGTTTCTTCTGGATAGGCTGAGAATTTCTTTCATGCGTTGCACTGGGGTGTCGAAGGTTCCTGAGGTTAGGGAGCCGTCGAACAGGATTAGTCCGTGGCTTACGGTTTTTGCGAGCATGGTTTGGAGCCAGCGTTCGAGGAGGCTGGCGAGGCGGGTGGGCATCTGCGTGAGGTGGGGTGAGGCTTGGCGGTTGCTGTTGTAGTAAATGTTGAAGTAGGCTTTTTCGAGGGTGTTGTAGACTTCGTTTTTGTTTTCTTCTGTTATGTGGAATATGAATGGTCCGAGGCGGGTGTAGTGGTATTGCCTGTTTTGTTTCCAGGTGGTTGCGCCTCGGATGGCGATTATGATGCCTGTGGCGGTTTCGCCGATTTTTATGGTTGAGGTGTCTACTGCGGCGATTGTTGTTTCTTGGTGGTTGGGTTTCAAGGTGATTGGGGTGTGATTCAGCCGCAGATGCGAAGGTTGCTGCTCGTAGTTGTGGTATTGTTGAAAGGGTTGTTGGTTTAGTTGAAGGCGTTGGGGCTGCACTTGTTTTTGGGATTGGAGGCTTTGTTCTAAAAAGCGTTGGGGTAATGTTGTGTCGATGGTGGGTTGTGGAAAATTATATTTCGGGGTTGTTGTTATAGTGTATTGTTCAATCACCAAGATTCACCAATAGCCAATATGCTATGGGCGAAATATTTAAGTGTTGTGCATGTGCATCTTGCACAATACAATAAGCAATAGGTGACAACTTGACAGAAAAACCGCAAAAACCACCAATAAAAGTAAAAATGAAAATCGGCGACATAGAATTCGAAATCGAATCCCAAGAAGACCAACTGCAAACCGCCGTAGACCAGATACTCTCCACCGTAACCGAAAAACTCAAAGACAC
>CAZPND010000102.1:0-7559 GCA_964587975.1 uncultured Candidatus Bathyarchaeia archaeon | reverse complement strand
TTAAATATACTGCCTCGGCAAAGGACCAAGCGCCACCACGGTTTCTGCGCCACAGCTTGTTCCGACTGTGGGATCCAGCGTTATGATCACAGGCACTGTTACGGATCAGTCACCTTCTGGCAGGCACAACGTTGCTGGCAGCCTTGACTTTTCGCTTAAGGGTACTCCGGCGATTTCTGACGATAGCATGGACGCTTGGATGGAGTATATGTTCCATCAAAGACCGAAGCCCGAGAATGCGACAGGCGTTGAAGTGATCTTAGAAACAATTGATCCCAATGGTAACTTCTACGAGATCGGCAATACCACAAGCGACTCAAGCGGCAACTTCGGCCTTCTGTTCACTCCGGAAGTTCCAGGACAATATCGAATATTCGCTAGGTTCGAAGGCTCAGCATCATACGGGAGCTCATCTGCGACAACTTACATGGGCGTTGCAGAAGCACCATAAGCCACACCTACACCGACACCCCCACCGCCATCGATGGCTGACACCTACTTAGTTCCGGGCATAATCGGAATAATCATCGCAGTCATAGCAGTCGGGCTAGTAATAATCCTGATGCTCAGAAAACGGTAAGCGCACAGCAAAAAAAGCAATCAATCTTCCCCCAATTTTTTTCGGGGTCACACACTAAAAGAAGCCGAAAAGTGAGCAATGAGAGCTACATCAAAGCTGTTTCTGATTTCAAGAAACTATATTCGTTTTATCAACCAAGAAGAGGTATCGCAACTTACTTGAGTCAGAATTGGCACGTTTTTGATAATGACAATGTTTAATTCGCAGCAGATAAATTTCGTCCAATTGCATAAAAGAATGAATCAAATATTTTCAAAGAATATACTTTACGGTACGATAAGCCTAATTGACCTTATTCGGTTATGACAACTTTCAACGCTTTCGCCGCAGGGTTATCAACCGTTCGAAGCGCCTTCTCAAAATCTGCAAGCCTGAACCTGTGCGTGACCAAGCCTTTAACGTCCACGGTTTTTTCGGCGATTAGCTCCACGGCTAAGGGATACTCCACAGGAGAAATGTACATTGTAAAAAACACGGCTTCATCCGCATCTTCCAAGTTCAGATAACCTTTGGACTCACCGATCAAAACAACTTTGCCAGCTTTCCGCACCATAAACGGCGTCTGCTCCACCGTCCCAATGGTTCCAGCAGCTTCAACCACCGCGTCAGAGCCGCGTTTCGTAATTTCCCTAACCCGCTTAACCGCATCGTCCCTTTTCGCGTTGACGCAAAACTCCGCACCGTACTTCTCGGCAAGCCGCAACCGGTAATCCTCCAAATCGACGGCTATGACCCTGCAACCCTTCAACCGCGCCACCTGAGTCATCAACAAGCCTATAGCGCCTTGCCCGATAATGGTAACCCAATCACCCACGTCAGGCTTCAACGCATTTAATACGCGAAGCGCCAAGGCCACAGGCTCAACAGTTGCGGCTTCCTCATCGCTGACGCTGTCTGGCACGGGAACAAGGTTTCTTGGACTTAACGCAATGTTTTCGGCGAAAAAACCGTCTCTGGTTAAGCCCATGAACTTGCCTCTTGTGCAGTAAGTGGGCAGTCCTCTGAGGCAGTAGTAGCATTTGCCGCAGTAAGCGAGGGGCAACATCACCACTCGTTCGCCAGTGTCCGCCCTCACTCCGCAAGCGTCGTGACCGGTTATTCGTCCGCGTTTCATCCATTTCCATTCGCCCCTGTAAAAGTGCATGTCAGTGCCGCATATGCCTCCCGCCTTAAACTTCACCAGCACCTTTCTGCCTGAAACACGCGGCTCCGGAACCTCTTCAACCTTAATGTTGCGTGGACCCCTGTAAACAGCAGCTTTCAAAAATTTTCTCCTCCAAATAACTCAATGGCTATGGAACTATTAACTTTGCGCCCAGCAAAAACAAGAGTACGGTTGAAGTTGAATCTATTTAAAAGGGAGGGGGTAGTCTCCGAGAGCACATCAACTATTTTTGGCTATTTGTTCCGCGGCTTCCTTGATTTTTGCCAATTCTTCAGCGGTAGGCTTTCCTCTTATGTCGCCCATCCTGCCCTGTGTGCTGTTCTCCAGCGAACCATGGAACTCGCTTAGGATGTACCATTCGTCTAAGACCTTGAAGCCTAGGTGCTCAAAGAACTGCCGCATGTACTTGCCCGCAGGTGTCGCTTCATCTATGCCCGTGTGAGGCCCTGAGTAAGTGACGAAAATCAACGCGTTTTTGCCTAGAATTTTTGGCGCGCCAGGTTTGATTTTGCCTTCTTTGCGGTAAGCCACGAACTTGTTTTTCAAGAAGTTAGCCATCGGTTCCGGTGGATGCCAAGAATATGAAGGAGCCCCCACGCAGACGAGGTCATAGTCGAAATAGTCAACGTTTTCCGCCTCTTCCTGCTTTTTCAGGGTAACTTGGACTTTTGCCTCTTCCAAGCCTTGTTTGATGGCGTCCGCTACTTTCTGGGTGTTACCTGTTTTTGACCAGTAAACGATAAAAGCTGTTTTAATCAACTTTTGTTCACCCTGTACTTTTGGCGGTTTGAGGTAATTTAAAGTTGCCTTGCTCGGATTTCAAAGTTGATGTGGGTTTTTGCGGTAAAGCTGAATAACCACTTGACACATTGAACACTGTGATGCTACATGAGCCTAGAAGAGTACATGAAGGAAAAACTGTGGCCCATCCTTGTCGAGACTGTTCACGCCTCGGTGATGTACCCAAGCCACAAAGCGTACACACGAGACGATGTACTACGCGAAAAGCCTGACATAACCGCCTTGGAACTGGCGAACAGGCTGGACATGCCTCTCGGCGAAGCCTTGGTTATACTTTATGAGTTGGCGGAGGAAAGAAAAACCCCTGCCTAAATCACCTGAACGCTTGATGCCTTAAAAGCGATGAAAACCTCAGCGTTCAAGCAAAGCCCCATCTCGTTAAAAGACTGCTTGGTTATCTGAACCGTGAAGGTCTTGCCGACGTCCACTTTGAGTTTTACGAGCGAATCCAAATCCGTGATTTCCGTGATTTTGCCCTTGAACACGTTTCTGGCGCTTGACTTCACGGCGGTTTTGGACAAGATTATGTCCTGCGGATTTATGAAAACCACGGTAGCGCCCTGCCTTTGAGCAGCTACTTCAATCTGCACTCCGTTACCCACGTCAACTCTTGATGTGCCAGCCGCGGTTGCTTTGGCGGTTCCGGTGAAAGTGTTATCAACAGCGGCGAAGCTCGCCAAGTTTTTGGAGAGTTTACCGAAAACCTCCGCTGGAGAGCCAACTTCCGTAATTTTTCCTTCGTCCATTAACGCGATGCGGTGAGGCAACTTTTTAGCCTGAAACATGTTGTGCGTTGCCATTACTATGGTGGTTTTGTTTTCTCGGTTCACGGTATCGATGACCTCTTCAAGTATGCCCGCGTTTTTCGGGTCCAGATTTGCGGTTGGCTCGTCTAAAAGCAGTAGTTTCGTCTTAAGAACTAAGGCTCTTGCTATCGCGACTCGTTGTTGTTCTCCGCCAGAAAGCTTTCTTGCGTTGCGCTTCTCAAAACCCTCCAATTTCACCAGTTCCAACCCTTTTTTAACTTCTCTGTCGCGTGTTTCCTTCGGCATCTTCCTTAATTTCAAGCCGTACGCGATGTTGTTGTAGACTGAGGTGCCAAACACGGTTGTTTTTTGGAACACAAGAGTGCTTTGAAGCCGCACTTTTTCGGTGTTTTTGAAGTTGACCTTTTCGCCTTGGAAGGTCACTTCGCCGCTTGAGGGATTTTCGATGAACGCGAGAATCTTCAGTATTGTTGTTTTTCCTGAGCCGTTAGGTCCAAGAAGCGCGAGTATTTCACCTTCGCGGATTTGCAGGTTCACTGTATCCAAGACTATTTTGTTGCCGTAGGTCTTAGTTACATCTTTTAATTCAGCATTCACCGTCATCTTTTAGTCTCTCTGGAACGTTTAAGTTTCGCATATGGACCTTTTGCCAATTCGACTAGGTAGTTTGCCTTCCTTAATAGAACCACTATCATGTTTATGGTGAAAAGGATTAGTACTAATAATATTCCTAGAGCTATGGCAAGACCGAATTCGCTTATTTGAACATCACGTGCAATAGACGTAGTCATCACGGCAGTCTGGAGACCGCCGCCTTCGATGTTGCCGCCAACCATCAGCACTACTCCCAACTCGCCTATTGCACGATTGAAGCTGCCGAGATAGGATAGAAGTATTCCGTTGATTGCTTCCTTCAAAACAGCTATTTGTGCCTGAGACTCCGAAGCGCCCAGAGTTTGAGCCAAATTCATTATATCAGGGTCAACTGATTCAATAGCTGAAACCCCGATGCTGACAAGAATTGGCGTTATAAGTATGGCTTGTCCAATCATTATAGCCCCTGGCGTGTAAAGCAACCCCAGAAAGCCTAAGGGTCCGCTTCTTGAAAAGCTGAGAAAAAGAATTAGACCCAAAACCACTGTTGGCAAGCCGATTAAAGTGTTAAAGAACGTTTTGATTATAATTTTACCTCGAAATTCTTTCATGGCAATTAACATGGATAGTGGTGTGCCCCATAGAATGGCTAAAATGATGGCTGTTCCGGAAAAAAGGAGGGAACGGGAAACAATCCCGTAGATTGTTGGGTCGCCAGAAAGTATCAACTGTAATGCTTGTATTGTGTCGCTGAGTATATCAGCCACGATTGTGTTCCTCTAACTGTAAAGGCTTGAGTAGCCATTTCTGTATTGCGGTGGACATTCGGAACCGCCAAAGAATGCGTAGCTCTGTATCCAGCTTACTATGGGCTGAGGCGCGTTGTCTTTTAGCGGTTGAACAGCTTCGTAGAAGAGAGGTTGGTCGTACGTGTCTTTACCAAAGTCATTTATCAGCTGCTGGGTTGCAGGTGAAATCAAGTACTCTATGAAGTCCATAGCGTCGTTAAAGTTTATACTTTCATGGAGTGTCTGGTTTGCTTGCACCGTTTCTGAGTTCACAGCCATTACACTGTAAACGTTGAGCAGGGACTGCTCCTCAACTATGAGCGCATCTAAGTCTATCGAGCCGTCTGTACTGAATTTCAGGTAAGTGCCTATGTCCGAGAGCGTGTAAGCCTCTTTTTGGTTAGCCACGGTTAAGGTGGCTCCCATGCCTTGACCAGTGCTTGCGAACCAGACTTCATTTGAAAGTTCTGCGTAGTCGTAGCCAGCTGCGGTCCAAAGGCTTTTCTCTTTGGAGTTTGTGCCTGAGTTGTCGCCTCGAGAAATCCAGATTTGCGTTGCCCCTGACTGGTCAGCCATGTTTTGCCCGTAAGTGACTATGCTTTTTAAGGCGTCGGTTGCGTTTTTCCCTGAAATTTGCGCTGGGTCGTCTGCTGGTCCAACAATTGTGAAGAAGTTGTAGGCTATGATTTTCCTATTCACGCCGTAACCGCCTTCAAGAAACTGTAGTTCCGTTGAAGGCGCATGAACAAGAACGACGTCGGCGTCACCACTTTCAGCTTGTTGGATGGCTACGCCTGTTCCCACTGCTGTTATTTGCAGGTCTACGGGGTGGCTTGATTCGTAGTCTTTCTCGATGGCGGTCAGTAATCCTGTGTCGTATAGACTTGTGGTTGTAGATATGAAGAGTCTGCGTTTCGAGAAGTAATTGAAGTAAACGAGCGTTCCTGCGACCACTATTATTGTTGCTAACACTGCCACTATAAGCAGTTTTTGCCATGCTTTCATTTTTCAAACACCGTTATGTTTTGTCATTCATATCACTACCCTTATAAACTTTGTCGCGATAAAACCTAAATGGAATGCTAACTCACAAAAAGCACAAGCCCTCCTGCAAAGTATGGATAGAATACAAAGGAACACCTGTCCTGGGCAAAGGCGGCGCCGAAATTCTAAAAGCAATAGCAAAAGAGCAATCCATCTCAAAAGCTTCCAAAACGCTCAACATGTCTTATCGCTACGTATGGAACTACCTGCAGAAAATTCAAAAAACCATCGAAGCACCCGTCGTCGAAACATACAAAGGCGGCAAAACTGGAGGTGGCGGCGCAAAACTAACCGCGCTGGGGCAAAGCTTGATAGAGGAGTACCAGCGTGTGGCGGGCTTCATGAGTGAGGTTCTTGCAGACCAAGAGTATTGGGAGGTGTTAGGACTGAAAATCAGCGCACGAAATCAACTGAAAGGGAAAGTAGTTTCTATTGAAAAAGATGGGATAACCGCAAAAGTCAAAGTTGAAATAAAAGCGCCTGCAGTGGTCACGGCAGTAATAACGAAAGAAGCGGTTGAAGACTTAGGCATAAAAGTAGGCGACGAAGTAAACGCCGTCATCAAATCAACAGAAGTTATGATATCCAAGTAGCCTGCGGTTTTCCCTTTTTTTACTCCACCACATAACGGTAAGCAATATGCTCGCCCGCGGTTGCACTCTTCCTAATTACTCTCAGCAGGTCACCAGGTCTGGCACCTATAGCTTTCACGGCTGGGTCGGTTGCTTTTATCTGCGGCATCTGATACGGCTGAATCTTGTACTGGGCGAGAACCTGGCTTTTTTCCTTTTCAGTTAGAATCTCATGCTTCGGAACCAACGCGTGCTCAAAAATTTCGAACACAGGAAAAGACTTAGGCAGAAGCTCCACCTTTCTTTTTTTAGCACCTTGCTTAGCCGCGTGCGTGAATCGCCCTTCCGTAATTACGATGGCACGTTCCAGCTTCTTCTCTTTCAACAATTTGTACAAAGAGTTCATCAACGCAATGCCCACAGTTACCTCGTTAAGAATGCACCAGACTAAAGCTTTCTCTTTATCTTTAGGTATGTTAACTATGTAGGCGTAAGCGCCTTCATGTGTTTCTTTTTTTATCAGTTTGTATTTTCTGAGTTTTATTAGAACCTCAGCCTTGCGTTCCTCTATTGTTTCTCCTTTGAACTTCAAAGCACAAACTCCTAGTAATCGAGTACGCGAAACCTAACAAAACTTCAACCCTTAAACCTTGCGGCTCGAAAGTGGCAACTTGCCGATTTTGCGACCAATTTTTCCGTTTGTTATGATAGAAAGAAGCTGGCTTCCTCTGCGAATTAAACTTGGCAAATGACAATCGAAGTGTTGCGCCTCAAGCTTTTTAGGTGAACCACACAATTCTAACTTGCTAAAGAGATGAACAAATGAATGACACAACGACCGTTATGAGCCTGATTCTCGGCATAGGCATCTTAGTTACGTTACTAATGGTAGTGTTTCTGCGGAAAAATAAAAAAGAGGCGAAAAAAGGAGACCCCAACTACCGAGCCTTCTTCATCATGGGCGCAGCTTTTTTGCCTACTGGAATTGCTATGATGCTGGCTTACTTTCTGACGGAATTACCGTTTGAAATCGGCCTGCCTCTTGTCGCCTTGGGTCTGATATACCTCATCATTGGTTTGGTTAATCGTGATAAATGGAAAAAGACCACGTAGCTACAAACGATATGCCTTAGCGTAATAATTGCACGAAAAATGTTTTGGTGGGCCGGACCGGATTTGAACCGGTGACCTTCTGCACGTCAAGCAGATGTCCTAACCGAGCTAGACTACCGGCCCTTCTGTTTCTAA
>CAZPND010000101.1:0-7807 GCA_964587975.1 uncultured Candidatus Bathyarchaeia archaeon | reverse complement strand
CAAGCTGCTTCCAAAACTGAAAGTAACCACGGATGTCTCTGGCAAGGCTAACGCAAGCTTCGTGGCTGCAACCGAGCTGGCTAATTTGCTTGTCCGCAAGTATGATGTTACGTTCCGAACCGCCCACAAGGTAGTCGGCGCCCTCGTCAAATCGTTGATAGAGGCGAAACTCACTTTCGCAGACGCCACACCCGAGCTGCTGCAGAAAGCCGCAAAAGACGTTGTAGACATAAAGTTAACCGTGAAAGCTGACGAGCTGAAAGCGCTTGCAGACCCATTTGCGCTGGTTGAAGCCTGCCAGGTCAAGGGCGGACCCGCGCCAACCGAAGTCAAAAAAGCGTTGGACGCATGGAAGAAAAAAGTGTTGCTGACCAAATCCAATATATTACAGATGGACAAGCTGCTTGAAGAGGCTGAAAACAAACTGGAGAAGGCTGCTCAAGCATATTTTCCCGTGAGTTCCCGTGAAAACGTAAACCTTAAAAATTCAAACTTGTAGGTAGTATAGGGCTTTGGTCCCAGAACTTAATTCCAGCAAAAAAAGCAACAGCAAAAAAGCGGTTATAGTCTTAGAAGACGGCACCTTTTTCTTGGGCAAGGGTTTTGGGGCACCAAAGAAGACTTCAGGCGAAGTAGTTTTCTCCACTTCCATGGTTGGCTACCCGGAAGCGCTCACAGACCCCTCGTATAAGGGGCAGGTTCTCACGTTAACTTACCCGCTTGTGGGCAACTACGGCGTTCCGCCTTACGACCTTAACTTCGGATTTCCCCTCTACTTCGAGTCCGACCGTATTCAAGTTCAGGGTCTCGTTATCCATGAACTGTGCTATAACCCGTACCACTGGGCTTCAACGAGAACCCTGGACAAGTGGCTGTCCGACGAAGGCATACCGGGAATCTACGGCGTAGACACCAGACGCTTAACCAAGAAGCTGAGGGCACACGGCGTCATGCTTGGCCTACTGCATGTGTGCGAGGCTGGCGAAGAACCCAACTTGGAACAGCTTTTGGCGCAAGCGAAAAGCATACCTGACCCGAATCTGACTGATTTGGTTCGCCAAGTCTCGGTGAAAGAGCCTGTTTACTACAAGGTTGACGGCAAACGCACCGTTGTGTTGATTGACTGCGGCGTCAAGTACAGCATCATTCGGAACCTGCTGAAACGCGGCATAAGCGTGGTGCGGGTGCCTTATGATTTCTCCGCTAAAGAAGTCATGGAGTACAAGCCAAGCGGCGTTTTCCTAAGCAACGGTCCTGGAGACCCGAAAACATGCGTCAAAACCATAGACTGCATACGCGAACTTGTTGATGAAGTGCCGTTGATGGGAATCTGCCTCGGCGCCCAAATCTTGACGTTAGCCATGGGCGGGGACACTTACAAGCTCAAGTATGGGCATCGTTCCCAGAACCAGCCCGCGCTTGACCTGAAAACCAACCGCTGCTACATCACCACTCAGAACCACGGCTACGCCATCGCCAACGACTCCATAAAGAAAACCCCGTTAGACCCATGGTTCCTCAACCCTAACGATAAGACGATTGAAGGCGTCAAGCACAAGAGCAAACCCGTTTTCGCGGTGCAGTGGCATCCTGAGGCGTCGCCTGGACCCTATGACACCGAATTCCTCTTCGACACTTTCGCAAAGCTGATGGAGGGCGCCTAAACTGCCAAAGTTCGAGTGGATCAAAAAAGTGCTGGTGCTGGGCAGCGGCGCCATAAAAATCGGCGAAGCCGCCGAATTCGACTATTCGGGCAGCCAATGCCTCAAAGCATTGCGGGAAGAGGGCATCGAAACCGTTCTGATTAACCCGAACGTGGCGACCATACAGACTGACCCACGCCTCTCAGGAAAAGTGTACCTTCTCCCCGTTACGCCTGAGTTCGTGGAAAAAGTCATCAAGAGAGAAAAGCCCGACGGTATCCTTCTGGGGTTCGGAGGGCAAACGGCGCTCAACTGCGGCATTGAGCTGGCGAAATCTGGTGTCTTGGAAAAATACGGCGTGAAAGTGCTGGGGACGCCTGTTGAAGCCATAGAGGACACGGGCGACAGGGAACGCTTCCGACAAGTAATGATTAAAGCTAAGGTTCCGCCGTTGAAAAGCAAGGCTGCCAACACGGTTCAGGAAGCCATGGACATCGCCAACCACTTAGGCTACCCCGTCATAGTTCGAGTGGCGTACACTCTCGGCGGCAAAGGCGCAGGCGTAGCCCACAACGCATGGGAGCTTAAGGACATAGTCAAACGCGGCTTAGCTCAGAGCCGCATAACTCAGGTGCTTGTAGAAGAGTACGTGGGTCACTGGAAGGAACTCGAGTACGAAGTCATGCGCGACTACGCGGACAACTGCTTGATTGTCTGCAACATGGAAAACCTAGACCCCATGGGCGTCCACACAGGTGACTCAATTGTGGTGGCGCCTTCACAGACGCTGTCAAACCGCGAATACCACTTCATGCGGTCCGCCGCCATAAACGCCATCCGAAGCCTAGGCATAATCGGCGAATGCAACATCCAGTGGGCTGCGCACCCGAAGTCCGAAGAGTTCCGCGTCATAGAAGTCAACTCACGCATGTCAAGAAGCTCGGCGCTGGCAAGCAAAGTAACCGGCTACCCACTGGCGTACATCGCCACTAAACTATCCATCGGCTATCTTCTCCCCGAACTCATAAACAAAGTAACCGAGGTCACCACCGCCTGCTTTGAACCCGCGCTTGATTACGTCACCATCAAAATCCCTCGTTGGGACCTGCAGAAATTCAAGAAGGCAGACCGCCACATAGGACCCCAGATGCGTTCCGTTGGGGAAGTGATGTCCATCGGGCGCTGCATGGAGGAGGCGCTGCAGAAAGCGGTGCGGATGTTGGACATCGGCAAGATGGGGCTGGTGTGCAACGACGAAGATGATGATGAGCCTGAAACCGAAGAGCAAATCAAAGATGCCGTGGCTAACCCGACTGACGAGCGCCTTTTCAAGCTAGTTAAAGCCCTGAAGATGGGCATTTCCATCGACGAGATTTATCGTTTAAGCGGTGTGGACCCGTTCTTCCTCCACAAAATCCAGAACATCATCGACATGGAAAAAGAACTCTGCAGCTTGAACCTCGGCGACGAAGACGCGGCAGAAACCGTGCGAGAAGCAAAGCGCCTAGGCTTCTCTGATGAACAAATCGCCGTCTGCCAAAACACCACTGAAGCGGCGATACGGAAATTCAGAAAAAGCGCGGGCATTATTCCGTCGATAAAGCAGATTGACACGCTGGCGGCGGAGTGGCCTGCTAAAACTAACTATCTGTACTTGACGTACGGCGGAGACGAGGACGACATAGAACTACGTAGCGGCAAGAGCAAGGTTATCGTTTTGGGCGCCGGCGTCTTCCGCATAGGCTCCAGCGTGGAGTTCGACTGGTGCGGAGTCAACACCATATGGTCGCTGAAGAAAAACGGCATCCAAGAAGCTATAATGGTCAACTACAACCCTGAAACCGTCAGCACAGACTACGACATCTCCGACAAACTGTATTTCGAAGAGTTAACCACCGAGAGGATTCTGGATATTTACGAGAAGGAAAACCCGATGGGCGTAATCGCCAGCGTCGGCGGTCAGATTCCGAATAATTTGGCGTTGAAGCTGGCGAATTCAGGCGTGAAGTTGCTGGGCACCACGGCAGAAAACATCGACTTAGCCGAGGACCGCTCGAAATTCAGCGCGCTCTTAGATCAGCTGGGAATTCCTCAGCCGGGCTGGAGCAAACTCAAGTCGATAACTGCGGCTAAGCTGTTCGCGGAGCAAATAGGCTACCCCGTCATCGTGCGTCCCAGCTATGTGCTGTCAGGCTCTGCAATGCGCGTGGCTTTCAATGAGTCAGCACTGGAAAACTTTCTTAAATTGGCAACCAAGGTGTCCCGTGACCAGCCAGTGGTTATCTCCAAGTTCGTCAACAACGCCAAGGAAGTTGAAGTGGACGGCGTCTACGACGGCGAAACCTGCTTTATCGGCTCCATAATGGAGCATGTGGAGAACGCGGGGGTTCACAGCGGCGACGCCACCATGAGCATTCCGCCGCACACACTTTCCGCTGAAATCCAGAAGAAGGTTGGGGATGCCACAGAGAGAATTGTGAAAGCCCTGAAAATCAAAGGACCTTACAACATCCAATACCTCGTGAAAGAGGGCGTGGTCTACGTTATCGAGTGTAACTTGCGGGCTTCACGGTCGATGCCTTTCGTGAGCAAGACACGGGGCATAAACCTGATTGAGCTTGCCACGTTGGCGATGCTTGACAAGAAATATGAAAAAGTGCTTAAGACATGTGGGTTGCCGCCTACCAACCATTTCGGCGTGAAGGTGCCTCAGTTCAGTTTTATGCGTTTAAGCGGCGCGGACCCCGTGTTGGGTGTTGAAATGCTCAGCACAGGTGAAGTGGCGTGTTTAGGCGAGACTTTCGATGATGCGTTTTCGAAGGCGTTGCAGTCTGCGGAGTTCCGTATGCCCCCCAAGGATGGTTCGGTGCTCATAACGGTTGGCGGTGAAGAGCCGAAGCGGCGGGTGGTGCCTTTGGCTCAGGCGTTTGAGGAGATGGGTTTCAAGATTTACGCTACTGAGCATACGGCGGCGGTGCTGAAGGCGGCGGGGATAAGCAGCGTTTCCGTGTTGAGTAAGGTTAAGGAGTCGGGCGAGAACCCGAACATTCTTGATTACCTGCAGAACCAGAAGATAGATTTGGTCATTAACGTGCCTATGGCGAATAAGCAGCGCAACTACTCGGACATGTTGACGGATGGGTACCTTATCCGTCGGCAGGCGGTGGAGTTTAACGTTCCTGTGATTACGAATTTGGAGTTGGCTTCGGCTCTTGTGCGAGTGTTGCAACAAAGAGACCATAACGGGAATAGCATTCGGTCTTTGAATGAGTACATGGACGAGTTGCCGTGGAAGCTGTGGTGAAACTTACTATACGTATGCTCTAAACGTATGCAAACTTCCAAAAGCCTTTAATACGCGTTTATCCCATTCCGTTGGGTACTGGTTGGAGGTAAACGAAACTCAAAACCAAACAAAATACCCGAACAATCGACGAGATAAACGCGAAAATCAGAAAGGGCGATGCCCAAGTTTTAACCGCCGAAGAAATGAAACGCCTCGTTGAAAGCAGCGGCGTCGAAGTTGCTTTCCGAGAAGTAGACGTTGTAACCACAGGAACTTTTGGAGCGATGTGTTCTTCAGGCGCCATCATAAACGTTGGGCATTCAGACCCGCCAATAAAAATTGAAAAAGCATGGATCAACGGCGTTCCAGCTTGCCATCCTGGCGCTGCCGTGGACCTGTACATAGGTGCCACCGTCATGTCGGAGCGGCAGCCTTTCGAGTACGGCGGCGGACACGTTATTGAGGACCTTGTGGGCGGAAAAGAAGTGGACTTCAAAGCCACGGCTTACGGCACCGACTGCTACCCAAGGACGCAGGTTAACACTCGCTTGACAAAGGATGACTTGAACCAGTTTTATTTGCTTAACTTCCGCAACTGCTATCAACGCTATAACTGCGCCGTGAACGGTCGCGACGAAACGATTTACACGTACATGGGCAAGTTGCTGCCGCGGTTGCGAAACGCCACCTATTCGGGCGCGGGCGAATTAAACCCGTTGATGAATGACCCTGACTACGAAACCATCGGCATCGGAACCCGCATTTTCCTAGGCGGAACCCAAGGCTATGTGATTGGCGAGGGAACACAGCATGACCCCACGAACCGTTTCGGCACCATCATGGTCCGCGGAGACGCCAAACAGATGAGCCCGGAGTTTCTGCGGGGCGCGGCATTCACGCGGTACGGCACCACGCTCTACGTTGGGCTAGGCATACCCATACCTATCTTGAATGAGGGCTTGGCGAAAAAGACGGCCATACGGGACGAGGAAATCTTCACAAGTGTGGTGGATTACGGCGTTCCGCGTAGGAGCCGCACAAAACTGGCTGAGGTAAGCTACAAGGAGCTGAAGTCGGGCAAGATAACCGTAGGCGATAGGCGGATAAGAGTAAGCTCGATGTCCAGTTTGAAGACGGCGCGGAAAATCGCTGGAACATTGAAGTCGTGGATTCAGAACGGCGAGTTCTTTCTGACGGCGCCTGTTGAGCGGTTGCCTGTTGACACCGTGTTTAAGCCAATGCGGGAGACCGAGGAGACGCCGTTTGTGGCTAACGTCATGCAGAAAGCAGTGACGTGCAGCGAGCGCGAGGCGGTGCAGGCTATAGCGGAGCGCATTGTGACGCAGTCGGTTAACCACATCGTCGTGGTTGACGGCAGCAGCAGGCTTACGGGCATCGTGACTTCGTGGGACATTACGCGTGCATTGGCTCAGGGCAAAACAGCGCTGGCGGACATCCTCACTCGGCACGTTTTCACGGCGAAGCCTGATGAGCCTTTGGAGACCGCGTCGAAGCGGATGGCGCAGCACAATATCTCCGCGTTACCCGTGATTGACAATGAGAAGAAAGTGTTGGGCATAGTCACGGCTGAGGATGTGTCCAAGCTTCTGGGAAGGTGAACAACGAATGGTTCGAATATTACTTAGGTTCTCGGAGAAAATAGTTGAGGAGCCGATAATATCGCAGATAATCTTAGAGCTGAAGGTGCCCATCAACATAATCACGGCGCACGTGAATTCGAAGGGCGGCGAAGTCTTAGCTGAAGTGCCTGATGAATCGTTGGAAACGTTGGTCCGAGAGTTCCGCAAACGAGGCGCCACCGTCAGCATACCCAAACTCATCGAAGTTGACAGCGAAAAATGCTTAAGCTGCGGCGCCTGCGTAACCTTATGCCCGGTTGAAGCCATAACGATGGATGAAGACGGCTCAGTGGTTTTCAACAAGGAAAAATGCCTCGGCAGCACATGCAGCGCCTGCGTGGACGCCTGCCCCTCTAGAGCCATAAAATCGGTGAAGCAGAACAACACGGAACTCGGAGCCAACAACACGCACTGAAGAGCGTAAGAAATGAAGAACCTTCACCGAGAAGCCTTCACCCTTAAAGAGTCGCAGTGCCACGTAATCGCCGACACGCAAGCAGGCATCCAAGCAGCCAAAACCTCGCTCAAGCATCACCGCCAGCAGTTGGAAGCGTACGTCAAAACCAACCCCACTTTTCTTCACACACTCGAACCCGTTGCCGTGCCCCCTGACCCGTTGGTTGCCAAGCTGATGGCGGAAGCCGCAGAAAAAGCATCGGTCGGACCCATGGCAGCCGTCGCCGGCGTCCTGGCGGATTTAGCGGTAAAGGACATGGTCAGCGCTGGCTGTGAGGTGGCGGTCGTGGAAAACGGCGGCGAAATCTCCGCAGTGTCAAATGAGCCGATTGACGTGGCGGTTGCCGCGGGAGACGAGCCGCTGTCAAAACGGTTCGGCTTCAGGCTCACGGAATTTCCCATAGGTGTCGCCACCAGTTCGGGACGTTTCAGCCACGCCTTAAGCTTCGGCGACGCAGAAGCAGCAACAGTCTTCTGCAAAAACGCAGGGTTAGCAGACGCCGCGGCAACAGCAGTATGCAACGTAGTGAAAGGCGAGGACTGCCAAGCCGCCATCCAAGATGGAATAAGCAAAGCTTTGTCCATTCAGGGCGTCGAAGGCGTACTAATTATTTATAAGGGTTTCACGGGGACAGCCGGCAAAATTCCCAAGATAATCAAGGTTGATCCATTCCGCAAGCCTTAGAGAATTTGCGAAAACTGAATCAAATCAAACCCGTAAATGGCAAACCAGCATATTTGCTGCCTATTTGGATCCTAATAGAGATTCTATGCAGAAACTA
>CAZPND010000100.1:0-7809 GCA_964587975.1 uncultured Candidatus Bathyarchaeia archaeon | reverse complement strand
TTGTTTCGTTCAAGCGAGGTTTAGACCCAGACATCGTGGTCTATCCAATCATGTCCACTGTCGCCGACATTTTCATAACGCTTTTTTACATCGGAGTGATCAGCCTCTTTTTCTCCAGTTACCTAGGAAGCTGGATAATTGCCGCCATCGCTTTAGCTTTCGGTTTTCTTGTTTTGTACATCTTGCCAAAAAACATACATGACGTGGACTTCGTCAAAACCATCAAGGAGTCTATGACTACCATGTTGATTGTGGCTTTCGTAGTCAACATAACAGGGACAGCTCTCAGGCAAATAAGCTATTTCGTGTCGGACAGGAGTGAAATCATCACCGTCTACCCAGCTTTAATTGACACAATTGGCGACGTAGGCTCCGTTGTAGGCTCCACAGCCACCACAAAACTTGCCTTAGGTTTGCTCACTCCATCTTTAGCTTCAATGCGGAGCCATGCAAAGAACATTTTCAGCGCTTGGTCAGCGTCCCTTGCGGTGTTTGTTATCTTAGCCGTTCTATCTCTAGCGATAAACAACGTGTTCTCTTTGTCCCGAATTCTAAACCTATTCACAATTCTTCTAATCGCCAACGTCATCGCAGTCACCGCAATAGTGCTTCTGTCATATTCAATTTCGATATTAACATTCAAGCGAGGTTTAGACCCTGACAATTTTGTTATTCCCATCGAAAGTTCCTTCGCCGACAGCATCACCACAATTGCGTTACTTGTGGCGTTACTCCTCATCGGTTAACCTTAAGGGTATGATTAAAATATCTCATGACCATTATCTAATTGCGGAGCGCCATTCAAAAGCATGCCACAATTTGAAAAGATAGAATACAAACCTATCCCAGTGAGCGACCTTCTGGTGGAAATGAAAAACCTCTCCGAGCTTATGATTGACTTAGCGTATTCAGCCGCTTTATTCAACGACAAAGAACTCGCCGAAGACGTTATAGAACTTGAAAGCCGCATCGACACTTTGGCTTATCTTTTAGACATGGAAATCATGATCGCCGCCAGAGACGCCGAAGACGCGGAAACCTTGATAGGAGTGTCCACGGTAGCAGCTGCGGCAGATAAAATTTCGGATGCCGCCGCAGACATCGCCGCCATAGTCACTCGCAACATCGGCATACACCCCATAATCGGCGAGATTTTTGAAAAGGTTGAAGAGCGCCTCATGAAAGCAACCGTCAAAGAAGGCTCCGTGATAGCGGGGAAACGGATAGAGGAACTTGATCTGGCTGCAAGAATGGGGGTTGACATAATTGCCATCCGCCGAAACAAAGATTGGATACTTGATCCTGACGATACTGAACGTGTTTTTCTCGGAGACATTCTGATTACGCGCGGAGCGCCCATGGGCATTAAGGAGTTTAAAGATTTAGCTGAAGGGCGGCTCACAAAGCTGGAGGATTAACAATGGTGGAGCACAAGCACGAAGTTTTCGAAGAAATCGTTGAGCGGTTCGTTGAGCTTAAGAACACCTCTGAACTGATGATTGACTTGGCTTATTCATCGCTCATGCTGAACAGTAAGGACTTGGCTGAAGAAGTAGAGCGTCTAGAGGAATACGTGGATAAGCTGCATACAGAATTCGAACTACTGGCTTTGACAAGCGGTTTTAAGAAAGAAGAAGCTTCAGGCTTTTTAGGGCTCATCCGACTAGGCGTGGCGACCGAGAGGATTGCTGATGCTGCGGCTGAGATGGCGGAAGTTGTCCTGAGAGGCATTGAACCGCATCCGGTGTTGAAGCTGGCAATTCGGGAGGCGGAGGAAACCGTGACTCAAGCGTGCGTGACGGAAGGTTCGCCGCTTATTGACAAGACTTTGAAGGAAGCGCGTGTTCCTGAAGAAACGGGCATGTGGATTTTGGCTATAAAACGCGGCGAAAAAAGCTTGCGCCCTAAGCCTGACATAAAGATTCAGCTAGGTGATGTTCTGCTGGCTTCAGGTTACGCGGAAGGAGTCGAAGACCTCAAGAAACTTGCGTCTCCCGAACATCGTTGTGATGAGGAATAGTTTGGATATTTATTTCGAATTCATTAACACTATAAACGGGTAATAGTATTTACTTCTACAGAGGGCTATAAATGTCCCAAATTGAAGAAAAAACCAAAAAAGGTAGTATGTTTACTTGCCCGAATGCCTCTTGCGGCAAAGTTTTCAGCAAGCCTCTTAAAGCTTTGAATTTGCAACAAGACCCTGACGGACCCTTCGACGCGTGCCCATACTGCTTAACCGAAATAAACGTGGATGATATGCCGGCTGTTACCCCTGAAGAACCAGAAACCTCTGAAGAGGAAGAAGCGGAAGCTGAGCCTGAATTTGAAGTTGAAGAGAAAGCTTCGCCTGCAGAAAAACATATTGAAGTCCCTGAGGCGCCATCTGGATGCCAGCACCACATGGGCTATCTGAGTGAAAGATCGTCAAAAGAGCAGATTCCAGACGAGTGCATGATGTGCAAGGACATCGTTCAGTGTATGCTTAAGAAAATGAAGGAATAGGAGTAGGTCGGTTCTTAGTGATACACACACCTACTTATACGCCTCAACCTGTTTTTTAAAACACAGTTAGGAGACAATACGTTTGGCGGCTACTTTGCAAGAGACCACTCCAGAAGTTGTAACTTCTGCGGCTTCAACGCAGAAAAAAATGAACGCTGAGGTAGTTACGACAATGACGACCGCGTTTCTGAAGAGGTTGGGGCACAAGAGCGGGTTGAAGCCAAAGCGGGTTTCGTTGGAAGGCGACGTTTATACTGTTGAGGTTGACACAAAAAAATTCACTGCTGTTGTTCGCATTGACGCTGAGACGCGTGAAATTAAAGAATATGATGTGCAACCTAAAGGTGAAGAAAGTTCTTTCTTTTCGCTTTCTCCCAAATTCATTTTAACCGTGCTTATCATATCCGCGGCAGTCAATGTGGGCTTGTATTTTGGTTTAAACGCGTTAGGACTTTAACCTTTTTTTAATCGTATAATTTCAAGTGAATGCTTGATTTATCTTAAATTAAAAAAACTGTAGAATTAGGAGATTATTTGTTAAATAGTAGAATTGTTGTGGCTTAGCTTTTTTTCTTAGGTGTTTCTGGCATCTCTGCTTCTGTGGATTCTTCGGTTTTCATTTCTTCCTTTTTCTCTTCCATTTCGGTAGTGATTTCTTCGATTGGTTTTGGCGGCGGTGTAGTAGCCATTGTCCATCCGATCCATGCGCCTATGAACATTATGGCGATGAAGGCTATGAAGACTGGTACAGCTATGACCCAGAATTGAACGTTTGCGGTATTGCCGAGGAGCCCGACTGTTACAAGCCAGTCTGGATAGAAAAGTGTCACTAAGTAGCCTACGGCGACAATTATGCACACGATGAAGATTGCTCCACCTATTGCTTGATCTTTACTCATTGCGATTCACCATTCTTATTAGCCATGTTATTATCTTAAACCATTTAAAGTTTACCATATCTGCCGATATAATCTTGCTAGGTGGTTCCCATTTCCCACGTTGACAGATACCTTTTTTGTTCAGGTGTGAGCTCGTCGATTTTTACTCCCATGGCTTTGAGCTTCAACTCAGCAACGGTTTCATCGATGTCTTTGGGAACAGGGTAAACCTTCGGCGGCATCTTCCCAGCTTTCGCCATGTACTCCGTGCACAACGCTTGATTCGCGAATGACATATCCATAACCTCGGATGGGTGACCCTCCGCAGCTGAAAGATTCACAAGTCTTCCTTCGGCGAGAAGATAGAGTTTTCTGCCGTCTTTAAGCTTGTACTCCACCATGTTAGGCCGCATCGTTCTCTTTGCCACAGATAACGCTTCCAGGTCTTTCAGGCTTATTTCCACGTTGAAGTGCCCGCTGTTAGCCATTATGGCGCCATCCTTCATTTTTTCCATGTGCTCTCCGCGTATGACGTTAATGTCGCCTGTGGCGGTCACGAATATGTCGCCTATGGCTGCTGCTTCAGCTATGGGCATCACGCGTAAGCCGTCCATGGCTGCTTCCAGGGCTTTGGTGGGTATCACCTCGGTTACTATGACGTTGGCGCCTAAGCCTCGTGCGCGCATGGCTATGCCTCTGCTGCACCAGCCGTAGCCGCAGACCACAAAGTTTTTGCCCGCCAGCAAGACGCTTGTGGCGCGTAGTATGCCGTCTATAGTGCTTTGGCCTGTGCCGTAGCGGTTGTCGAAAAGGTACTTGGTGTAAGCGTCGTTTACGGCTATGATGGGGTACTTCAGACTTCCGTCTGCTTGCATGGCTCTCAGTCTGACCACGCCTGTGGTGGTTTCTTCGGTTCCGCCTTTAACGCACTGTAGGCCTTCTGTTCTTTTGCTGTGCAGGGTGCCCACGAGGTCTGCGCCGTCGTCAAGCGTTATCACTGGTTTGTAATCTAGCACTTTGTTGATGCACCAGTAGTATTCTTCGGTTGTTTGTCCTCGCTGTGCAAAAACGTGGACGCCTTTTTCAGCCAGAGCCGCCGCAACGTCGTCTTGGGTGGAGAGCGGGTTAGAACCGCACAGAGCCACTTTGGCGCCCCCAGCGACTAGCGTGTCTACTAGCACCGCGGTTTCCTTTGTTACGTGCAGGCATGCACCTAACGTTAAACCTTTCAACGGTTGTTCCTTGCTGAACCTGCGCTTAACTTGGTTCAACACGGGCATGTGAGCTGAAGCCCACTCTATCTGCAAATGACCTTGAGGCGCGAGCGCCTTGTCTTTAACCTGAAATTCTTCCATTTACGTTAACCTTCTTTTAGGAAAGATGCCAACCCTGACTATTTAGCTTTCCTTTAGGCGCGTTATAAGCAAGCTGTCAAGCGCATGTTTTTTTAGGGTCAAAAAGGTTTAATTATGTTTTTACCTGAACTCTACTGTGAGGGGTGCACGGTTGAGGGAACCTTTCGCCAAGTTTGTTAATGCTGAGTTAGGCGCTAAGACTCTGTTGATTACCGTCGGGCTTCCGGCGACATGGAAAACAGAGACTTCAGCAGAAGTGTCAAAGATCAAGGGTTATCCCATCCTTCGTAGCGACTTAATCAGATTGGAGGTTCTTAAGAACGAGGATGTGTTTGACCCGAAAGTTGCGGGGAACATGAACAAGCGGCTGTCGGTTTACGACGAAATGTTCAAGCGTGCAGACGACCTTGCTGGAGAACGTAAGGGCGTGATTTTGGATGCCACCTTTGTAACTCAGGAGTTGCGGAGGCGCGCAGCTGAGATTGCGGCGAAGCACGGCTTTACTTTCGTTATACTGGAAACTAGTTGTTCCCAGGAAGTGTCGGTCGAGCGGATCAAACGAAGAACGAAGGAGAAGTATGAGTCAAACGCTTTGACGGTGGAGGCGTATCTTGCCAACAAGAACAAGTTTGAACCCGTTGACTTGGATGACTTGAAAAAGCTTCATCCACAGCTTAAAATCGTGAAGTTGACAGTTGACACGTGCCACGACTCTCCCGAAGACTGGTACGTCATCGGAATGGAAAAAAGATAACTGGACAACGCCATGATAATAGATTTACACATTCACTCGCAAAGCTCCGACGGCGCTTTCACGGTTGAAGAAATCGTTAAGGAAGCCAAGCGCAGAAACATCGGATTTATGTCTATCACGGATCATGATTCGATTGGCTGCCAGCCGGTAGCCATGGATTTAGCTGAGAAAGCTGGAATCCGCTACGTTTCCGGCGTTGAATTGAACGTGACTTTCTCACATCCAAAATACCACGCGGGCAAGCCCGTAGCGCTGGATTTTTTAGGCTACCAATTTGACCCTAAGAACCAAGCGTTGACGGATAAGCTTCAGCAGATGGCGGAGTACCGAGAGACAAGAGCCGCGAAAATTCTCGATAACCTTAACGGCGAATTCGAGAAAGAAGGCATTAAAAAGCTATCAAAAAAGGATTTTGAGGAGATTCAAGCCTCTGTTGACGGTGTGCTTGGGCGGCCTCACATCGCGGATTATCTGGTGAGGAAGGGCATTGTTAGAAACAGGCAGGAGGCTTTTGACAAGTACCTTGTACGCTGTAACGTTCCCAAGTATCCGCTTTACCTTGAAGACGCCGCTAAGCTGGTGCATAACGCGGGCGGGAAAATAGTGGTGGCTCATCCTAACGACCCGCATGGAACTTCGCTTGTGGCACTTACCAAATCGTTGCCTGAACAAACTCGAATAATCGAAGACGCCATGCTGGTGCACATTGATGGTGTGGAGTGCTGGCATTCAAGAAGTGATGCTCAGACAACCAGCCACTATCTACGGTTTGCAAAAGAACATGGCTTAATGGTGACTGGAGGGAGCGACTGCCACCAGAAACCAGTTGTGATGGGCACCGTAGCTGTCCCCGACTATGTTGCGGACCAATTTTAGCCTCTTAATCGGCTATGTTGCTTAGAGTATTTTCGCGTAGTCTGCGGCTAGTTTGAAGTATGCTTCTGCTTCTTCCGCTGCGGCGTTTTTGTCCTCGTTGCTGACGTTGGGGTCGTTAAGTTTGAACCCGACAACTTTTCCCCGCACGTAGGCTCGGTAGCACTTGTAGAAGGGCAAAAATTTCGTCAACTCTTGGTCTCCAGAATATAGGGCATATCTCTCGACGAAAAAGTCAGAAAGATCAGATCGTTTTCTGAAGTCTAAGTCCATGGCAAGGAAAGCCACGTCAGCGGCAACATCCGAATACCTGAAGCGCTCGTTGAATTCTATGGCGTCAAAAATGTAGATGCCATCGGTAGCAAAAATGTTACCCGAATGGATGTCACCGTGGCAGTCTCTAACTCTACCTTCAGCCATCCTCTTCTCAAAAAGGGACACGTTTCCCGTCACGAAATCTTCGATTCTCTCGCGTATTATCTTGAAATCCTCAAAGGATATTGTTTTGCCAACATACAGCTCAGTTTGCTCGAAATTCTCTTTCCAATTCGTTTCTATTGTTTCTACGGAGCCGAAGTCGCTTATTCGACTGTCTGTCTGGGCTTTTGAGTGGAACTCCGAGATTATCTTGGCTATTCTGTCAACAAGCGTGTCGTCAACCTGGTTTTTTTCAAGAAGCTTGCTCATCATTTTTTCCTGAGGCATCTGCTTCATCTTCACCGCGTACTCAACCGTTTCTCCCTCGCCTTTTATCTTGATAGCATATGCCTTGTTGATGGGAACCACTTCCAAGTACATGTCTCTGCACAATCGTCTGTTAAGCTCCAGTTCTTTTTCGCAGAAGAAACGCCTCTTTTCAAGCGTGGTGAAATCCAAGAAGCCGAGGTTCACAGCCTTCTTCACCTTGTAAACGAAGCGCCTAGTCAAAAACACGAAGGATATGTGTGTCTGGACCAGCTCAATGCTGCCTGGGTTTTCTTCGTATGCTTCAGGCTTCATTAAAGCGTCCACAACTTGCGTCTGATCTATCACTGGCGAAACTGCTCCCTGGAAGTGTTATGTGCCGTTCTGTTGTGAACAAACTTCATCGAGCAATATAGAGATTCTGCAAGAACACTCACGTATTCAGATTCCTATTATGACCGCGGTTAGGTGAGGTTCACGACATATTCCGATTTCGGAATGAACAGTTAAATAAAGATTGAAACTACATATTATATGGTGTTGCCACATGAGCATCGAAACAACAGACGACTTAAAAACAGTCCTGAAGGAGATAGGCTACTCGAACAAAGCAATAACGGAAATCCTCAAATGGTACAACTCCGAAACACCAATAAACTAAAAAACCTTTCAATTTTCACACTCGCAACGAACCAACAGTTTTTCTGAGTGAAACCTACACCTCAGCAAGGTTCAACCTACAGCCTATTCTATATATAGA
>CAZPND010000099.1:0-7976 GCA_964587975.1 uncultured Candidatus Bathyarchaeia archaeon | reverse complement strand
TGTTTATCCGTGCCAAAGCTACTTCGAAAGCCTCGGAAACATTCTTATGGATGACTGGGAGAAGATCTGGAATCACCCTCTTGCAGCGAAAATTCGAAACTGAGAGTATGTAGAGCCCAAATGTAAAGACTGCCCTCAACTGCAGGTGTGTGGCGGAGGCTGCCCGTTAGAGCTGCTGGATAAACAGTACGTTTGCGGTCAAAATGGATAGCCGAGCATAGCAACTCATTTTAGGGCACGAAGCCTAGTCTAAGCAGTTCGCATGGATAACGACACAGAAACCTGAAGTGAAAACTGTTGGAAACGCCACGTAGAAACCCACGGCTTGTAATATTCGACGTTGAAGGAGTGCTTATTTCCAAAAATCGCTTCCTCTTCGACGTTGGTAAAAGCCTAGGCGTTTTTCAGCTGCTGAAGATGCTGCTTATAGGTTTTCTCTATCAGCTAGGCGTAGTTCCGTTGAAACCCGCGCTAAAACGGATATTCAAAATTATGCGGGACGTGAAGGTTGAAACGCTCATGTGCATTTTCGATGAAATTCCTTCCAGACCTCAGTTGGAGAGTTTTTTTGCTCAACTTAAGATGCGAAACTGCAAAACCGCGTTAATAAGCTCAGGACTGCCCACCATCGTGGTGGAAAAATTAGCCAGCATAATTGGCGCAGACTACGCCTTCGGCATCGAAGTCGGCGTTAAAGATAACGCGTTGACAGGCGAGATTTGGGGCGACGCCATAGAACCGAATGGGAAATTCAAGGTCTTGTCCAGAATCTTGGAGGCTGAAGGGCTGAAACTGGAAGATTGCGTGGTGGTCGCAGATGACAGGAACAACGGGTCCATTTTTCTCCCTGGAATGCAGAAGATAGGTTACAACCCAGACTTCGTGCTGCGCGTCAAGGCTGACAAGGTCGTGACAGGCAAGCTATCTGGGATTCTGCCCGTGATCTTTGGCAAACCAAAAAAGCGGTCTCTGCCGTCAAAAAACGACCTGATACGTGAAGCCATTCACGCTTCGGGCTTTTTTATTCCCGTTCTCGCAGGTTTCCTGGGCGTTTACCCAGTGGCGTTGATGATTTGCGTGGTGAGCGTGTTTTACTTCTTATCTGAACTGTCAAGGATGAACCGAAAAAACTTGCCCGTTATCTCCGCAATAACGCGGAACGCCGTGTCACCGACAGAGCGGTACGAGTTCGCCGGGGCTCCCCTGTACTTCGCCATGGGCATATTTCTGACCTTGCTGCTGTTCCCTGCGCCAGTGAACGGCGCCGCCATAGCCATTTTCACTTTAGGTGACAGCACCGCCTCACTCTTCGGAGGCTTAATCTCGAAGAAGCCGTTACCCTTCAACAAAGGCAAAACCGTGGAGGGTTCGTTCGCTGGGTTCTTTTTTGCTTTTTTGGCAGGCACATTTTTCGTGTCGCCCGTGCTGGCGTTAATTGGCGCCGCAGTGGCCATGGCCATCGAAAGCTTGCCTTTGCCGATAAACGACAATATTCTGATACCGTTAGGCACGGGCTTGGCGTTGCTGTTTCTGGTTTAGATTTGAACAAGCGTTTTTTCGTAGTTTAGCACAGCGTAGTTCTTGCCCTTCCTGATTACCGTGTGCCCTTCCCGCGTTAAACGCAGCTTTTGCGCTTCGGCTCCGCCAGGATATTTTTCGTTCAAAACACCGCCCGATTTCAGGGTGCGCCAGTAGGGTGTGACGTTTTTCTTTCCGCTTTTTTCGCGCTCGTCTGCGGCGTGGGCTGCAACCCAAGCGAAGATGCCTGTGGTCATGGGGCAGCCGATTGTGGCTTTATGCTTCCTTGCGAGCGCGCTGCGAATCTCGTTGATGGTTATGAGGTTTCCAGCGGGAACTTTCCGCATAATCTCGTCCACTTCTATTGGTGCGGGGATGACGACGGTGCCTGTGCCCCAGCGTTTGCTCGTTTTGTCGGTGATTTTCTCAACTTTGGGCAAATCTTTGCTGTCGTTTAGCTTTTCAATCCATGTTGGTTTCTTTTTTGGCATAAGCTCGCCTATTGTTGCCATTGTCGAAAGTTTTTAATTAATTTTTCCTTGCGAGACGCTATTCATGGTGGTTTCGGGAGTTAATCAGATTTTGCTTCTGCTGATGTGAAAGCCGTTTTATTTCCCTTTCACGACGCATAGCTTCTGCCCGAGAATCGAAAAGTTCAACGTAAGCAACCCGTTCAGGCTTATGTGTCCTGGTGTATCGGGCGCCTTTGCCGTTTGCATGCAGTCTTGTTCGCGCGTCTATGTTTTTAGTGTACCCCGTGTAGAAGCTTCCATCGGTGCAGAGAAGTATGTACACGTAAAAAGGCATGTGCCACGATGCGCTCCTAAAAGTTAAGAACCAGTGTAATCGCAAAAGGAGTCTTTGTTGAAGGCGCTTTTCATGTAGGCTTCTGGGTCTATCTCCTTGACTTTCGCTTGGTCAACGTCAATGATGTAAAGTTCCTGTATTCGCGCGTTGCATATTTCTTCTGTTGTCACTGGCGGATTCTTGTAGTACCTGTCACAGAGGTTTTTTATCGCTTCCACTTCCTCGCTGGCTCTTTTTCTCGGCGGCTTGGCTAAAGCGTGTGGAAACGGCAACACGTAGTGAGGCGGCATGCCCAGCGCGAATTTTCCGGCGAAGCTGTTGTACCTGATTATTTTGCTGGCTAACCGCGCCGAAGTGTAGGTTAAAGGGTCTAACGCGTGCTCGGGTGGGATGAAGCCTGTTTCTATTTCCACTATGAGGTTTCCGTAGCCTTTTATAGAGTACAGGTCACACGTTAAGATGTCATTAAGCGGGTATTCAAGCTGCACCTCATAACCTTTGAGAATCAAGTGTTTGGCACAAACAAGCTCCATGACGGAATGGTTAATCTTTACAACATTCTCCTTTTGAAGCTTCAAAAGCCACTCCTTGAGCATGTTTAGCTTGTTCTCAACCTCTTTATCCACATCGACTGTGAGCCGCGACATTAAAGTGGTTAAGTCCTGCTCAAACTTCTCTCTGTTGTTCATCCTCATTCCTTACCGTGGATATGGACGACCCATTATTTAAAACTCAAACCATGTTTAAAATCTAACCATATATAAACCCGAAAAATTCCAAAGCCATCGACTATTGAAAATCAAACTTATCAGAAGCTTAAATACAATCCATCAATCTCGCCTTTAACCAACGGCATCATGCGCTAGTTTAGCTGTTTCTGTCAAAAAACTAGCAGCTTACAAACGTTCAATTATTGCGCTATTGTACAAACAAGTTTATAAGAAACCGAAGGCTTAATATACATTTACCAAGTTGGGGAGCATGCTGGAACGCATCGGCAAAGAACAGTCATAAAGTGGCTGACTGCGCAAGCTCATCCCAAGCGATTACATCAAATGGGAAGAACCCAAGCATTTAGTTAACGGTTGGCTGAACCGCGTTGGGCGTTCGGGCTTAGACTCAACTTGGCAAACAAATTTTTAAGCAGTCTAAAACCCGATTTTCTATCTTTGCGTTTTTTATAATCCCGATAATTCAGAGAAGTTATCAGGCTATTCTGAGCCAAGCAAAAGTAATCCACAAACGATGTTAGCCACGCCTATGAAGCTCATGGCTGCCAGAGCGATGAAGCTAACGGCAGATGAAAACATCTCAACACCCATGAGAAACTGCACGGAAAAAAAAGTTGCCAAGGCACCTGAGACCATAAGCATAACCGCCAAGTACTTCCGCATTGAAGCCAAAATTTCAAAAATTTGAAAGCGCTCTCTGCGCGTGGTGTCTACAACCAAGTTATCCACGTCAACTGTTGGAGGCTCAACATCGATGTAACTTTTTTTGCGTTTGCGTCGCATATGAAACAAGAATAGTAAAGCGCGGATTTTAAGCTTGCTACTGCCCCGTCTTCATCGATCGGACACGATCATGTTCAATACGCCCGCCAAAATCTGAATGACGCTGACGAAAAGCAGCACGTAAAAAACCAGCGTTGTCACTTCTGGCGATACTCCTTGCAGCACGATGGAGTTAGTTCCCAATAGATACGCTGCAAACGCTACAAAAGCGCCTAACCCCAAGCTTATTCCTCCGAAAGCGATGCGCATGCGATGGTGACCCACCATTCTGATGTAGTAAACCAGCAACGCCACGATTATGAGTTCTACGCCCAAGATCAGCACCGAAGGCTCTATGAACAACGCCAAGAAAATGGACGCTGCTATCCCCGCGATAGGCGTTAACGGATACAAAGGAGCCTTAAACGGGCGTTTCAGGTGAGGCGCGATTTTCCTAAGCTTAATCACCGACATATTCACAATCGAGAAGCCAACTATGAAACCGAAGTTAACCGCGTAAACCACAAAGTTCACAAGCCCTGTTGCCGCGAAAATCACCGTGAAAATAGCGCCCACAATTATTGCAATGTGAGGAGTGCAGAAGCGCTTATGAATTTTACACAATGCTTTGGGCAAGTAGCCGTCTCTGCTCATGGCGTAGAGAACCCGCGACTGCGCCAGAATCGCCTCGTTGGTTGCCGCCAAACCCGCAATAGCCAGGCCTACAGTGATCAAAATGGCGCCAGCAGGTCCCAAGGCCTCTTGAGCCACAAACGCAATCGGCGACGATTGTTCACTGAGAACTTGTGGAGACGCTATGTTGACGGCGACAACCACAACACTCGTGTATAGCGCGATCAGAACCACTGCGGACAGGATTATGGCTATCGGGATTGTTCTTCCAGGGTTTTTCACTTCGGCTTGAGCTGCCGCAACAGCCTCGGCGCCTAAGTACAGTTCGAACAGGTAGGCGGTGGCGGCGAAAATTCCCAGGGCGCCTATCGGAGAAGCTGATTGTGGGGTTACTGGGTTTCCTGAAGCGAAAGACCATGCTCCTATGATGAATATGGTTAGTACGGCGAGGACTATGATGGTTATGATGGTTTCGGCTGTGGCGGTTTCTTTGGTGCCTCTCAGGTTGACGATTGAGAACACTATCACCAATATGACCGCGGTTAACTCTATATTGATCTGTGGTAAGAGGTAAGAAAGTACGTATGCGAAGCCTATAGCGGACAAGGCGGCGTAAAACATGTTGCTGAGCCATTCAAACCATCCTGTGAGGAAACTGGTGAATCCTCCGTAGGCTACTTTTGCGAACGTGTACTCGCCTCCAGCCAACGGAATCGCGGTGCCCAGCTCGGCGTAGCTGAACATGGTTAAAAGGCTGAGTAAGCCGCAGATGACGACTATGGGAACGATTGCGTAGCCCGCCATGCCCGCGGCCTCGCCGATTATCACAAAGTTAGCTGCGCTGAGGGTGCCGCCTATGCCCAGCATTGTGGTGCGGATAAGCCCGAGGTCTCTTTTCAGGTGAGGTTCATCCATGGCAGTCAACTCCTGTGTTTATCGCTCGTAACAGAGAAATAGTCCGCTTATGGTGGATAGCAAGCCGAAAATTAAAAAGACCCAAAGGTAAAGTCCAATGGACTCTGGGGAAACGCCTAGCATTGTTTGTATGCCGAACATGTCGTAGAAAGCGAGAAAAGCGAAGACCATTGCTGTCACGCCTATGCCCGTCTGTATCACGCCAACCGTTTTTGAAAGGACCGTTTTTGTTTCCATTGATTTCATCTCTTTAGAAGGAGGATTATTCCGGCTATGAAATCCAAGACGCCGATGGCTAAGAACATCAGAGTTAACACTGAAGTGTGAGTTTGATTTGCGAAAACGCCTACGTCAATTAGGTTTAGTAGTATTAGGAAAACGGTTCCTGTTAAAATTAGGCTGTTCACTATCAGGAAGCCGCCTATGGCGATGCTTAGTCTGACGAGTTTCCGCATACACTCTCCTCAACTGACAGCAAGAGACCTGAGATTGAGGATTGTAATAATTGTAGGTAGCCAATTTAATACATTCGATAGATTCCCGAAAGCTGCATTGCCTGCGACTGTGAGGTGACCTGAGAAAATTGGAGCCGCTTGGGGCGCGTTGAGCTTTAAGGCGTTAGTGCCGCTAAAACTAGCCTTGTCGAGTTTACGTCAACTTCGGTTATCTTGCAGTTTTGGAACTCCTTTGTTTCGCCCAGCACGTTTTTCACGGTAACTTTGTTGCCGTCGGTTTTTGCGTACACCACATCTTTAAGCACGGTCTTTCCGTTTAGGATTACGTTGAATTCGCACATTTTACATTCACAAGTTTGAAAGAGCCTTTCTTGGCTATAAGGGCTTTGCTGCTCTGCAAGGTTCTGCTTCAGGTCATCGCATTCAAGATAATTGGAATCACGAAGGACACCACAATGAGGAAGATAATCAGCAGGGCTATGCTTATTAGAAGATTTTTGAGCCAGTTCTTGCTCCATGCCAAGCCGAAGGGAATTCCGACGGCGAATCCTATCAGGTGGGCGATGTAAGCCACGTTTCCTCCGGCATTGGAGTACACGGCGATGGCGTTGTACACGAAATACAGAATCGCCACTAGTCCTTGAGGCATGAAGAAAAGAATCGAGAATTTCAACGGTTTAATCAGCATAACTATGGCGGACAGCGTGAATATGGCTGCTGAAGCCCCGATTAACGGCGTTGAAGGATTATAGAATAGCAGGCTTAGAAGAAATGATACGATGCCGCCGAAGAAGAAGGTGCCTAAAGTCTTGGTTGCCCCCAAGTCCTCTTCCATGGTGTTGCCGAACACGTAAAGGAAAAGCATGTTCCCCGCTAAATGCAGGATGTCGGCGTGAAGAAACAGGGAGGTAACCACAGTCCAAGCTTTTCCCATAAGCAGGTTATCACCGCTGAAAGCCAGATACTGAAAAACCACGTCTGGGTTTGAAAGCCACGAAATGACAGAAACAAGAATACAGGCGATGATTACAAAGTTGATTTTCCTCAATTAAGCACCCCCTAGAAAATCATTGCCTTTCTAGGTTATGAAAATTACTGAACAAACCGAAACGCGACAAACGGCTATGCATACATACTTAAGAGGTATTGGCGCATAATTTTGGTAACCAGTCAATTGGTGTGATGGTCTTGCCAGTTTTCGTAACAAAGGCGGATGGCTCCAGGCAAATATTTGACAGAGAAAAAGTTGTAAAAACCTGCTTAAGGATGGGTGTAAACAGGCGTATCGCCAATGACGTCGCTGATGAAGTGGAAGCCCGAGTTTACGACGGCATGCCGACTAACAAGGTTCTTCAGCTGATTTTCCGGCTGCTGCGAAAACACACGCCTACTATCCAGCATTTTCTGGACTTGAGAAAAGGTTTAAGCCTGATGGGTTCCAAGCCGGAATTCGAAAAGTTCGTTCAAACTCTATTGGCACATAACGGGTTTGAGGTTACTCCAAACCAGATTATAAAAGGAAGATGTGTAGAGCACGAGGTTGACGCTGTCGCAAGGAAAGACGGCGTCACGTATTTTGTTGAAGCAAAGCATCATTCCAATTATCACACTCCGACGGGGCTGGATGAAAGCCGCATAGCCCGAGCCGTGTTGGAAGACGTTACCGAAGGTTTCGCGCTTGGGAAAAACGATGTGCAAATTGACCGTGCCATAATAGTCACCAACACCCGCTACTCGGAGCATGCAAGACGCTACGGCAAGTGCAGGGACATACTTCAAATTGGATGGAGTTCACCGAAAACCCTTGCTTTACAAAACATGATTGAGGAAAAGAAGCTTTACCCGTTAAGCTGCATCAAAGGATTAAACCGCGACATCAAAATGAAGCTTGTTAACTACGGAATAGTGCTGATGAAGCAGTTAGTTGAAGAAAAACCTGCAAAAATTGCCAGGGAAACTGGAGTGTCAAAAGAAAATATTCAGAGGATAATCGAAAAAGCAGCAACAAGCACTTATTTGCTTACGGGCTAAAAGCCGAAAGGGTATTACGGTCGTGAAGCCGCATGAAAATTTTGTTTGTTTGCTACGGAAACGCGTTTCGAAGCCCATTAGCCGAAGCGCTTCTCAAAAAATTGAGGCCAGACTTGGAAGTTGA
>CAZPND010000098.1:0-7980 GCA_964587975.1 uncultured Candidatus Bathyarchaeia archaeon | reverse complement strand
TCTTACAGTTGAATTGAAAGATGTCGAAGGTTATTAAGATTTACATTTGGGGATTAAAATCGCGCGCGCACGGTCTATATGACAGTTAATTTTCCATATTTCCCAGTGGAAAGCTGCAACACATTTCTGAAAGATTTAGCGTAACCATTCTCTATTTTGACTTTATTGCCAACCATAACCTGTCTAACCTGTTCATTCCAGAGCGTTAAAGTTATACGTCCTGTTTCATCTTTAAGCGTAGCATCTGCAACCATCAAAACTCGACCATACTTACTGCGTACCTCACGGGCGTAAGATTTTTCCGTAACTTCTCCTTCAACGTTGATTTCGCTATCGCCATCTTTAATATCGCTTATTTTCATTTTATACACATCCATCAATTTCTAGCGCGCAATTCTATTGACGAGCGCCCGTTTATGTTTACCTATGTCTCCAGAGTATGAGTTAAAGTATAATACCTATGCTTTTTGAGAAGTAATGGAGTAAAACTGAAGAGAAAGAACTGAGATGAAGAGTCCTCACCGTTTTTACCCCTAAGACCGTAGTCCTATTTACTAAAAAAACCCACAAACGCCAGTTTTTTAGGTCGTTTTCATGTTTTATGGTAAAAATGGTGCTTTTTTCCTATTTAAAAAAATTTAAGTACTGCGTTGAGCAAATGAGCCTTAAATTTCAGTTTTACAAAACAGTTATAAACACATAATAACATATTACTATTAGTGTGATTACACATGACACGTAAAGGAGACCGAGTTGTAAGCCAACACATAATGACAGTGCTTGATGAGAACAAAGGTTATGCAATGCGCTTTAGCGAAATCTACAAAACTTTGTTGAAACGTGACATGTTTCACTATCAAGGACCGATTTCACAAAACCTTCAGTTTTTGATTGAACAGGGCGAGATCGTGAGAGTACAGACAGACACACGTCCGCGTTATGGCATTCCTGCAACACGAGAGGATGGCACACGATACATAGTTGTCAAAGGCTCAGGTGTCAAGGATGAAACCGTTGAACTCGAAAAGTAAGCATATCAAAATAACACAGCACAATGAGGGTGACAGAATTAGTTACTTATGACCTTGCAACAGAAAAAAATATTCCTTTGAGGTCAGGTACCTTCCAGTGGCTCCTTTAGCTCACATAGCATTATTTGATAGGAAGGAAGTGTTTATTAACACATCAACAACAGATGGGTTGGCAGAAACGCCTCTTCTATGGTCAAACAGCTCCAGTCTTGTTACAGTGGTTCACGACTACTTTGAAATTCTCTGGCTTACCGCAATAGAGAAATCCTAAACCAAAAAGAAGCAAAACTGGTCTCAAGTCCTGTTAGGCTGAGGCATGCACACGATGTCCCCATTTTTTCGCTTGCTGTTCAGTGGTGTTTGGCAAGAGTGCTAATGCGAAATTTTCTGAATCTCTCTTTCCAAAGCTTCAAGGTCACGAATCAAACGCTGCTCCAAACTCTGATAATTCACCGGATTATGCTTCCGTAGTCGTTTTAAACCGTTCTCCAGTCTATGTCTTTTGGCCCATTGCCGCTTGTCAGTCGTGGATCCATCGCAAAGCAGAGAAGGCAGCTTACGCTTCACGCGATCCGCATTAACCATTTAGAAACATAGCTCCATGATGTACGTAGTAAAAAAAGGGGGATTGTGCGATTCGCTGAGAGAAAACTTGAAGGTGATGTCACCATCTCAAATGTGTGCCGTGCTAGACTACGGGCCCACGTGCACAGAACAATAGCGTGTGGCAATTAAAAGATTTACGAAAATTCTTATTTAAGCAAAATTTTAATTGTTAAATTCAGGTTAGCGGAGCGGTTAACGATTGGGTAAAAGAACATACCGAGAAGGGAGAAACTGAGAAATAGCTTTCTCACTTCTTTTTTTCATGAAGCTTTTTTCAAAACTCGTTTAATACTAAAGACGCGAGATGCACAATATGCGGAGGGATGATTGATGGTAATGAATCTTGTTTGTTGGGCAAGTGGCGCTATTGAGGGTTTGCTGGGACTCTGCGCGACAGAGATTTAAGGAGAAATGATGAAATTTGCCAACAGACTGCTACTATTAACTAAATTCCTGCAGAGCCCTCTCAGCCCCTATCGGTCTCCTTTTTAATGTGCCCCAAAAAAATGGGGGAAGATTGGTTGGTTTTTGCTGGTCGTTTACCGTTTTCGCAGCATTAGCACCAGTACTAGCCCGACTGCTACGATTGCAATAATTATGCCGACTGTTGCAGGCATAAAGTAGAGGTCTGCCATCGATGGTTCTGGAGGAGGCGCCGTTGGCGTAGCTTGCGGTGCTTCATCTACGTTTATGTAGGTTGTGGCATATGAGGGTCCATAGGATGCAGAGCCTTCGAACCTCGCGGTGATTTGGTACTGTCCTGGAACTTCTGGAGTGAACTTAATGCCATAATTGCCAGCGATGTCAGTTGTCGTGTTGCCGATTTCGTAGAAGTTGCCGTTAGGATCAAGCGTCTCCAAGACAACTTCTACGCCCTCTGCGTTTTCTGGTTTCGGTTGTTGCATAAACAGGTATTCCATCCATGCGCTCATGTCTTTGTCGGATATTGCTGGTGTGCCTTTGAGGCTGAACTCGGAGATGTCGTTGGTGTTGCGTCTGCCAGTGGGAGTTTGATCAGTTACTGTTCCAGTGATTGTTACGCCGGATCCCAGTGTAGGAACAGTCTGTGGCGCAGAAACCGTGGTGGCGCTCGGTCCCTTGCCAAAGGCGTATATTTCACTGTCGAATAGGTTGAGACCTACTATCATGCCGTCTGCCATAAACGTGTTTGATTCAGTGGGGGACATTCCTCCGAAGAAGCCTAGTATTTTCCATATGTCTTCTCCTGTTGTGGCGTTGATGCAGCGTAGGTTTTGTCCTCTCCATAGCGGCTGAGTGGGTGAGTGTTCACCGCAAACCGTGTAGAGTTTTCCGTCACAGATTGCAAAAATACCTATTGGGTATCTTCCGCCGTAGCCGATTTCTAGGCCTTCTACTAAAGCGTCGTAGTTCCATAAGATGTCTCCTGTCGTTATATTGTAGCATCTTATTTGTCCACCATAGCCGTAAGAGTATAATTTGCCTTCGTAGTAGTTTGAACTAGCACCATAGTAGCTCATTTGTACTTCGGGTTCACTCTCCCATAGTTGTTCCCCTGTGTTGAGGTCGTAGCCCCAACGTTTCAACTGCTTCGGCGAACGGAAGGTGAAGACACCGTCTTCTGGATACACACCATCTATGCCGAAACTGCTGAAAGCCATTCCTGACGTAACGTTATCTGCCATCGATGCATAGGGCGGCGTAAACGGTATTTCCCACAGTTTTGTGCCTTCATTTTCAGGTTCAAGACTTATGCCTACCAGTTTGCCTTTGACAATTCCCTCCTCATTGTTTTGTCCTGCGGTTCCGATAATTGCAAGTTCAGCTTCGCGTACGGTAAGGATTGAACCCGCTTCACCTGTCGGGCCTTCCACGTACGATGCCGGTAGTGATACGTTCAATGAAAAGCCATTGTTGCCGTCGTGTATCCAATAGCCTCCTGGGGGCGTTGGCCATCCGCTTCCGAAAGCGCCTCCTGAAGGTCGCCACTGCCAAGCTGAAGTTCCAACTCTATCGCCGAGCATTGTTGGGATTGCAGTACTGTTCCACACTTGAAGATAATAGTCTGCAGGTTGGCCATATCCTGCAAGATTCGCAACGTTGTAGTTGCACCAGCTTCCGTCTTTGCCATAGACTGGAAATGCACCTATAACAAACCAGAAATACATAGTACCGAACGACACGTTAGCTATTTTGCATACAGACCTTCCTGTGTAAGCGTCGAGCATCTCCCAGGTTTGCTTTCCTGATTCGGTTGTGTATCCTTCTGGCAGCGATACGCCGGAAGTTCTGTACATGTATGGGTATCCCCCGTGCTGGTTAGGCGACTCGTAATTGTATATCTGGCCTCTTGACGGCATAGTGTCATTTATGTATTCTAGCGTTTCCCCTGTGTAAAGATCAGCGACGATATAGCCTTCTGACACATGTGCGTCTCCGCGGTAGTTGTAGTAAAGCTTACCATTAATGATTAACACATCCAAGCCGAGACCTTGGTAGTGCGCGGTTTCGTAGCCTATCGGACCGTACATTTCATCCATGACACCTCCAGCGTAATATGGCTTCGTCCACAGTATATGCGAGCTTTCAGGTCCTTTACCGCTTACAAAGTTTATCGTATTTCCGCCACGAGATCCATACGGGTAATTTTGGGCTTGATCGCCAAGCCAGTTTCCTCCAAGTTCGTACCATAGTCTGTTTGCCGAGTTTATGGGTCGTTGCCAAGTTCTTGTTGGAAGTGGGGTTTCGGGCCATGGTTGTATTTGTTCCTCCTGCACGGTGAAGTTCACTCTAGGGCTTTCAGCTGCTAGATACGTTCTTTTATCCCCGTCAGTTTCGATTTTAATTGTTTGAGGGAACCAAGCTTGAAGCGTGTAGGTGCCAATCTTATCAGGTGTGTATAGCTTCCAAGCAGCGCCCACTGGATCAGTTCTGTCGATCATTATGGTTTCAGTGTTCCCTTCAGGGTCTGTTAGGTACCATCCTATATCGTACCATGCAGCTCTACCTCCGGCCACATCAGCCATGATTTCACCGATGTCCGGTGGCATGTCTGCAGTCCACCATTGAAGCAGCACTTCTTGATTTATACCTACGATTTGGGGGTTGGCAGCGCAATAAACCCAGGAGTGGTAAGTGGTTTCAGCAGCGTTTGCGGTTGGTAAGAAAGATATTAGCGAAACAGCAATTGTTACCATTAGAAATAACGAGATTGCAATACCAGTTTTGTTTTTTGAATTAGTCATTCTTTTTTCTCCTTTTTTGGTGATAGCCCTCTCGGTTTTCAAAGTATAAAAGAGAGTGCCGTAAGAGTGTCATACGACAATTTTATATTCAGATTTTAAAATATTAACCCTAAGAGGGGATGTTAGTTGAAACTCTGGGCAAAAGAGGTTCAAACATTAATGGAGTTTGGCCTCACACGCTCTCAAGCAAAAGTATATCTAACCCTCGTTAGGCTGGGTGAAGATTCGAAAGCACTCACGATATTTAGGTTTTCAAACGTAGCACGACAAGATGTCTACAGAATCCTAACCGAACTTGAGCAGCTGGGTTTAGTCGTAAAAGTGATAGCTCAACCAATGAAGTTCAAAGCGATTACATTGAAAACAGCCACCTCAATTTTGCTGAAAAGAAAAAAGAGGATTTTTTCAGAGTTAGAATCAAAAGCTAAAGAACTTGTTGAGAACACGAATAAAAAGACCGCGAACGTCGTGACTAGGCGAGTGGGGGATCGTTTCGTCTTAATTAGGGACTTTGACGCAATTCTGCATAGGGCAGAGGATTCAATAGCAAATTCTAAGCAAGAAATTGATCACATTACCCCGTACCGAGAACTGGCGCCTTGGCTTACTTACTTGTCTGATCCGTTTAGTAACGCGTTAAATAGAGGCGTTGAAATTAGGTGGATAACGGAACTACTCCCTAATCTCGAGCAATTGCCAGAAATAATAAGAAACTTTGTTGGACACGCACGGTTTACGCTTAGAATTGTCCCTTCTAACCTCGAAGCAAAAATATCGATATTGGACAAAAAAGAAATGAACATGGCTGTCTTCCCTGAATCTGAAATTGGAGAGGCACCTGCTCTGTGGTCAGATAATCCATGCCTTGTATCGATGGCTGCAGAATATTTTGAAACGATTTGGCAAAGAGGAATTGACGTTGATCTTGAAAAAGATGTCTAAAAAGATGGATTGAGTTCAGCCAATAGATAACCATTAGAATATAGTTGTTATATATGAGGTAAAATATCACGCTGCAGTCTCAGCAAAGCTCGATTTTTTAAAAGTTTCAAAACAAATTTCATAAATGTACAGTTAACCAAATTCTTATTAACCAACATGTCATTAAGTTTTGTTCGCACACCGCGGGCCGGTAGCTCAGCACGGCTGGAGCGTTCGACTGATAATCGAAAGGTCGCCGGTTCAAATCCGGCTCGGCCCACCACATAACGTGGCAATGTTTAAAGGTGTTGACCATAGCCCGTTTTAGAATTGGATGCTACGATATGCTTTAAATTCTTGGGTGAAATTTCAACTTGTGACGGCTTAGCGGTTATAAAGTTTTATAAACTGAAACGGATAGAAGTGTGTTCAGGGGAGACCTTTTTGGTTAAAGATGAGGAAATGTTAGAGGAATTGAAGAAAATCAGAGCGTTACTTGAGCCTAAACCTGCGCCGCCACCACCAAAGGGCATGTGGGCCGAATTCAAGGGCTTTCTGGAAAGCTACAAGGTTTTAGGGCTGGCAGTTGCTTTCATCATGGCCGTCTACCTCGGCGGTCTGGTGCAGTCGCTTGTCAAAGACTTGCTTCTGCCTGCGATTGGCTTGGCTATTCCAGGTCTTGCGGACTTGTCGTCTTATGCGGCTCCTGTTGGAAATCAGATGTTCGGTGTCGGCAGCTTCTTAGTGGCTTTGATAACCTTCATAATCGTTGCCTTAGTGATTTTCGTAATAGTGAAGGTTACGAAGAAGTGGGGTATACAATAGACGCTAATGATTCGTTTCGCTTAGGTTTAAAGGCGGCAAGACGGTAAGTGGCGGCTTGCGGAGCCTAATTCCTAATCCCTCATTTTTGTTTCTGTAGGTTTTTAGGCCTAGGATTATTAGGTGTTCTGTGAATGTGCTGCGTTTTTCTCTTCCGCGGATGTTTTCGAGTTCTCTGAAGAGTTTTTGGTCCATGGTTATGCTTATGTTGTGTTTCATGCGCGTAAACCTAGTATATTTGGTATATTTAGTATACTGAAAAGCTTTATTAGCTTTACTGAACAGAATACACACGAGGCAAAAACATGAAAACCCTCCGCATATCAGACGACGCCCACCAAAAACTAACCGCCCTCCTCGGCGAAATCACCGCCCAAACCATGAAAATGCAAACCTACACCGACGCCATAGAAAACCTCCTCTCCACCTCAGTCATGCTGCCACCGGAACTGCTTGTGGAAATCGAAAACTTCATAGAAGCAAACAAACACCTCGGCTACACCACACGCGAAGAACTCATTCGCGAGGCCATAAGATTCAAGCTCAACTCGCTGAAAGGGCAGTGTGAGTACGTTGAAGTGCCAAAAGATGATTACGAGAAGCTTCAGCAAGCTGTACGCGACTTGGACACGGGCTTCATAAGCGCCGACGACTTCGTAGAACAGCAAATACGGAGCCTGCTGGAAAAGCATGAAGCGTGGTTAAAACAGAAAGAAGACTATTAACAAAGCGGCAAGTCGGCATCTTACGGTTTATGATACGGTTTTTGCCAAATCTTAAATACTCTTCATAATCATAACGTCCGTCCGTTGGTGGGTTTGCCTGTGAAAAAAGTTGGTTTAGTTATTGTTCTAGCGTTTCTGCTCCTGTTCACCGTATTTAGTGCGTTTTGGAATGTTGCGTTGGTTAGGGGCGTTGACTTCATAACCATAAACGCTGATGGCTCCATTACTGGCACAGCCAACATTGTAACTTCTGACTCTATCACATACACTTTCACTGGCAACATCACTGGTTATATTACAGTTGCCAGAAACAACATAGTTATTGACGGCGCAGGCTACACGCTTGAAGGGGCAGGGGACCAAGAAGATACAGGAATTCTCTTGTCTGGAATAACAAACGTGACCGTTAGGAACACGCGAATCGTAAATTATGAGGTTGGCGTCTATATCCAAGCGTATTCCAGCAATAACACTGTTACCGAAAACACTTTTGTAGACAACGATTTTGCCATCGAAATTGACGTGTCTTACTATAATACTATTAGCGAGAACGTCCTGACAGACAACGATAATGGGATCTGGCTTGACACTGCTATCAGCTATGTGGGGGGTTCCAACTACAACATTATTATCGGAAACAACATAACACTA
>CAZPND010000097.1:0-7997 GCA_964587975.1 uncultured Candidatus Bathyarchaeia archaeon | reverse complement strand
TATTTTTCCTTTTTTAGAATAGCTAAAACGGCGTCATATCATTCTTTTCCCATGAAAAACCCACACAGCTTTCAAAGGACGTAACATTTAACTCCTCGAAGATGTGTCGCAGCTCATCAATAACCTTTCCTTCTTCACCCTTATCACAAAAGACGATTAACACAAGGTTATGCGCTCCATAAGTTCGCCACAGCATCTTGACTTTTGCAAGTTTTATGAGCGTCGCAACAGCTCTTTCCTCATTTTTAGGTTCAACGTTTATCCCGAAGTTAATGACAACACGCCCAAGTTTCTCAAAATCTAAAGCAATGCGTATCTGACGTGTAATAACTTTCTCTTTTTCGAGATTCACCACTCGTCTATAAACTGTACTGCGTGTAACACCGCATCTTTGAGCCAACGCCTCATATGAGCCTATGCCTTTCGCCATCTCCTGAATTATTTTCATGTTCAACTCATCTAAACCCTGAAAAAAATCCACCTCCGCGTATAAAATTATGCACGAACATTGATTAATTGTTTGTGTTTGTTGCGTCAGCTAACTATAAGTTGGATAGTGTTGTTGGCATTTCAATTCATAGGGGCAACTCTATTGAGTATCCTTAAACGTATCTCATTTGAAGAAATCCTGAACGCTGCTGAAACGGTGTGGGTAAATCGAACGACTGCTAAGAAGGTGGCTCAGGCAGCTTTCGAAATAATTACCAAAACTTCCAAAAACAAAGTTACCTTTTTTAATGGGCGATCATCTAAAAGCATCCTCGGCGGCCTGTTCTACCTTTTAGGATTCAGGTATAGCAACGTGAAAACTCAGAAAAAGATTGCGGCACAATTAGGCACAACTGACGTTACCGTAAGAGTTACTTACCGTAAATGGCTAGAGGAGTTCCCCGACTTATTTCCAGATGCAATCGGCAAACTTTCAGAAAGTGGGCAATACTTTTCCTCAAACGACGATACACAAGGCCACTTCAAAACGAGGGCGCATTTTGAGCATTAAAAACATGGATGATTTAAATAAACTTCTGTTGAAGACGATTAACGAAACCACTTGCTATTGTTTAGGCGACAAGAGTGCCTGGCTCACCTTCAATTATTTGGACAAAAGAGGCATCCCTAAAAAAGACATCCCGAAAAAACTGGATGTTTTCGCTATGGAACTTGAGAACTTTATTGGAACTAAAGACAGAACAGGTTTGGGACCAGCGCAAATGCTTGAAAAGGCAGTTGTCGCAGTGTTCTGCATGAAATTAAAAATCAACTGTCAGGTGGATAGTTCTCAGAGTTTTCCTGATCAAATTCGGAAAATTAAAGAAGAGTACCTTAATCGGCTTCCTTAAAAAACACGTGCTGAGTGGCCGATTTTCTCACCTTACAAGTAGTCATTAGTTGGCGGTGCAAAGTTTTTTCTATCGCCTAGTCACAACCAGCTGATTCGGCTAACTTAAAAGGCTCATGCACAAATAGCATTATCCGTGGTTAAAACTTGACACGCGAGTTCATACTTTTCTCACGTTCCGGAAAAACCGCTCCAGTCTTCAGCAGCCTCCACGACGCAGGCCGCCTCGACATCGTTCACGAATGCATCGTTGCAAGCCTCTTCCTTTCGCATGGCTTACGCAAAAACGTCGTCTTCCACGCCATCTTAAACGGACCACCCAATCCGCCCCTTCACATTCAAATCAACGGCGCCAGCCTTTATGATGTGCGCACGGGCATGGATACTTGGCAACAAATCCTCAAAAAGGTAGTTGCTGGGAAAACTCATCCGGGAATAACCACAAGCAAAACAGGCTTCGAAGCGCTTTTGAAGGCGAAAGCGAAAACCGCGCGGATCTGGGTTCTTGAAGAAGGCGGAAAAAACGTGGCAGAAACACCGCTACCTGAAGATTCAGTGTTCGTCTTAGGCGACCATGTAGGCTTACCCAAAAAAGCCGAAGTGTTTGCGCTCAGGTACGGCGAAAAAATAAGTTTGGGAAAACAGCCTTACCTCGCCGCTTCATGCATAACCATACTGAACTATCTGCTGGACTGCCAAGTCAAATCATGCTTTTGAAGTGCTCCCAACCCCGCGCTTCAATCACGCGTTTCTCGCCGTCCACATCCAGCAGCATCTGCTTGTCTCTCGTAACCTTGCCAATAGGCAACAAGCGCCCGCTCGCTGCCTCCACAGCCGTTTCTGCAGCAGCCCAGCGCTTAGGCTTAACGGTTATAACAAGCTCATATTCTTCCCCGCCGTAAAGAGCCAGCTCCAACGGGTCAAGCCCATTATACTCAGCGAAACATCGAACCTCATCCGCCACGGGCACGCTGTTAACCACAAACCCCACCCCGCTCATCCGCGCAAGCTCGTACAAGCTCCACGCTAACCCGTCACTGGAATCCATTGACGCTGAAACCGCACCTGAACCGCAAAGCGCCAAACCCTCCTGTAGCCTAGCTTTAGGCATGCAAACGGAACGTAAAAGCACCTCACGCAAATCCTTTGAAGCAGCGTAACCATCCAAGAGCAGCCTCAAACCTGCAGCCGTCTTGCCGAAAAAACCGGTGACAGCCACAATGTCCCCCGGCTTGGCGCCGTTGCGCAGCATAAGCGTTTTGCGTTTTGCGGTTCCGAAAAGCGATATCGCCATAATCAGGTCCGACGCCTCATTGGTGTCGCCTCCCACCACGTAGGCGCCGTACTCGCGTGCGCCAGCATTTAACCCTCGGGCAATCTCATCCACTTCTTTTCGCATAAGATGCCTAGGTAACCCAAGAGACACAAGCACCGCAACGGGTTCCACGCCTTTAGCTGCAAAATCGCTGATGTTCATGACTATGGCTTTACGCGCGGCTTGCCAAAGGCTCATACCTCGGGGCACATCAGTCTTGCCCACGAGCATGTCAGTCTTTAAAACGGCAACCTGCCCTTTGCCGAGGTTCACTGCGGAAACGTCGTCCCCGAAAGGCACAGGCGAACTAGGCATGGCGGTCAATCGGCTTTGAATAAGCTTAATTATCTTGTGTTCGCCTAGGTCGCTTGAGCGACTTCTATCCGGTTTGCCCGCCCTCGCTTTTTTCAATTACCCAAACCTCCACCCAAAAAGACATCTTACACCACACGCAGTTTTAGTTTAAGACGACGGAGCCTTTTAAAATTGACGCTGAAGGCACGAACGTTCCGAACATTTAAAAATGTGCGCACAAAAATGAATTAGGCGATTGTGATGGGTGCCTCGGTAGCTCAGCCCGGTAGAGCGGCTGCCTCGTAAGCAGCAGGCCGCGGGATCAAAGCCCGCCCGAGGCTTCTTTTGATTATTTGTAGTTATGTTGTTCAAGTGTTCAGAAATGTTTATAAAATATTAATAGTACCGATACCTAAGAGGGACACGTAAGAAGGTAGACGGCACATGAACCTTTTCCATTCGCACTCCCACGACGAAAAACTCCGATGTCCATACAAGGGATGCGAAAAAACTTTTGAAAAACCTACCGTCCTCACAGACACCTCCACCATACCTCGAAAGTCATACTACGCATGTCCTCACTGCATGTCAAAGCTGGACATAACCACAGAAAACATGAAAATCATAGGCGTAAAACCAGCTGAATACCCAAAAGTGTTCGAGTCACCGGCAAAATGCGCACACTTCTCTGGCCTTCTGAACGCGCGACCGCATAATGCGCCTTTGCCTGAAGAGTGCCTTCTCTGCCCCAAAGTGCTTCAATGCAGCCTACGCAAATGAAACGTTTCTGGCTCATTAAAAATTGTGTAACTTGAATAGTTCTGAAGAGAGAAAGGCGAGACGCGATGGGTTTTTAGTATCTTTCTACGGTCATGAGGCTGTTTCCTGAGTTGAAGATGATTTTTATGTCGTACATTCCACCTGGCATGTAGGAACCCATGACGTAAACGGGTCCTGCTGAATCTTTTGGAATTATTACGCCATCAGGGGTGGAGAAGAGGAGGTCATGTGCTTCGTTGTTTATGTATACTTTGGTGACGCCAACGTCGTAGTTAAACGCGTTTCCAATGTGGATTGTCATGCAGGTGCTGTTTATGGCAATGTTTTCAACGCGTAAACTGAAAAGTTGATTTGATGAGGAGGATTCTGTGAGGTCGCCCATCATTCCTGAAACAAAGTTGTAGAGAAAGATGCCTGCAACAAAGATTATTATAATCATTAACAAAACGGAAAAGACAGCGGATACGGACCTTCTGCAGCTAACTAAACTCACCCGCGTTTTTATATCCGCCTCGCTAATCGTACTATTTAATATACTACTTTGAATGTTATGAATGTTTTCTAAAGAATTCAACTATACATCTAAAATATCGTGTAACCGCAATACACAGGGCCTTCTACCGTTGGAGTGGCTTCGGGTTTAGCTAAAGTTTTTATGATGCAATCGAAATTATGTTTTCTCTGAACCCCGAAGCGGGGCTGTCGGCTAGCTTGGTCTAGGCTTGTAGACTTGGGCTCTATAGACCCCGGTTCAAATCCGGGCAGCCCCATCTAATTCTTACATTGTAGCAGCCAGGGTCAATGGCTGTGAAGCTTAAGGGTTGGAAGATTGCTGCTTGTTACGCCATTTGCCCATTATGGTTCCTTTTTTGCCCTTGCTGGTGGAGCGTTGTCTAATTCGATAGTAATGGCCTTTAATTTTGATGCGTTTTCTAGGAGTCTTCTTCGGCATCTAAATCAGCGTATAATTAGCTTTTTTTAGAGAAAAGCTTTTTGTATAGAATATTATTCTTTTTTTCTTTGTGGCTCTTCAGAGTCGAATTTGATGCTTCTGTCTCCATTGTAAATAGTTATTAATGTTAAATACAAGATGTGTGTGAGGGAAAAGCGAAATGGATAAGGGCAAATTTGAGAAAACGATAGTTGATCCGTATTTACCCGACAAAATTGTGCCGCCAGAATACATTAGAGATGTTTTGGACGAAGCAAACAGGGATTTTCCTATAGTTGAATTTGAATACGAGGTTCCTCATGATTTGCCCCTTGAGGAGTATAAGGATAGATATGAAGAGTTAGAGCATCAGATGCTTGAGATTCTCAATTGGCGTTTTCGATGGTTTGGCAAGCCTGAACCGCTAGAAAAACGATAGCTTCCGTTGCGCTTGAGGAAAGGTCGAAATCCATATAAACTGCCTTTCTCATTTCAATACTTTAGGAGATGAATTTTTTTGAAGAAAATCGGAGAATTAGTTCAAGAAGCAGATTGGAAGATGGAGAAACATGTCCCCGTTATAGAATGCGCCGACGCGGTCAAGGCAGATGAACTTTTTGAAGTCAAAGTTACCATAGGCAAAGAAGTTGCACACCCAAACACCACCGAGCACCACATCAGTTGGATGTCGCTGTATTTCCTCCCTGAAGGAGAAAAATTCCCCTATCAGATAGGACTCTACGAGTTCAATGCGCACGGCGCTTCAGTGCAAGGTCCCAACACCAGCTCCGTATATACTCACCACGCAGCAGCAACTTGGATAAAAACAGGTAAACCAGGAACTCTCATCGCGGTCTCAATGTGCAACATCCATGGATTATGGCAGTCTTCCAAAGACATCAAACTCAAGTAAACTAGCTCCACCGTATTTTCCTCTTCTTTTTGTTTTCCGCCACTTCCATCCTGGTAACTTTGGAGTTCTCAGGCAACAGTTTACAAAAAAGGTTTATGTGAACGCACTAACCATAGTTTGTTTAAGAGGAAACCGCCTTGCTGGATTGGATTGCTTGGGGCGCATTATTTTTCGGTGCAGCCCTCCTTTTTGCTTACCTCTTTCGTTCTGTTTACAAGAAACCAAAATGCCCAGTTTGCGGGTCACGGGAAGTCGAGAAGATTCCTAAGGAGTGGGTTACAACGCCAATGTCATATCGCGGCGGTCCCACGACTGTGACGAGCCATTACAGGTATCGTTGTCGAAAATGCCAAAACGAATGGGAAGACTATTGATCGTGATTCAGCCTGCTTCTCTATATGACTATATAGATTATGGAGGACACACCTAAAAGAAACCGCACATCTATATATACATGAAAAATCGCGAGGTGAAAAGAAAAAGATGCTATCACGAGATTGTGATGGTTGTTCCCAGATGAAAGCGTGTAGCAAACGTTACATCAAGGTCAGTAAAGGCGGAAAAGTCTACTGTCCAGACGGCACAACACATCTGGTAGACGAAGAAACCGAATGCTACACCACAGGGCTCTATGAGCACCTTATAGAATCATAGGTCTTCCGAACACATAAGCCATTTTTTCTATTCGTTAAAAAATTCTGAAGGCTGCCACCACGCCTTTATTTCTTAACACCCACAAATAACTCTCTTCCAGACATCAACCCATTCTTCAGATACTTCGACTTTAAACCCGCCGCCTTCATAATCCTAAGCGTACTGTTAATTCCGAAAAGGCCCAGTTCATGCCTGTCCACGAAGTATTTGGCGTCTTTTCCTCTTTCAGCAATCAAAATATGCATGTTCAGAACCGCTGTTGCCTGCCTGAAGTTCGTGTAGTTTACTCTTGCGATTTTGACTTCTCTTCCGTCATAAGTGGTTATGCGCGGTTCACCGTTTACGTAAGCAGATTTTGCATGTGACGGCTCAATCAACGCCAAACCCCCTTTCTTGAGGTGTTTGGAAAAGTTCTGAATAGTTTTCTCAAGTCTTGCAGTTGTTTTTACGTAGCCGATTGAACTGAGCAAGCACATGATTACATCATATTGTTTCCCAAGCCGCAGAGTTTTCATGTCTGCTTCTTTAAAGGTGACGCCCTTCACGTTTTTTCTAGCAATTTTCAGCATTGCGTTACTGACGTCAACGCCAGTGCATGAAAAATCATCTTTCAGATATCTGAGATGAAGTCCGGTGCCGCAAGCGACGTCAAGAAGCGAATTTCCGCCTGACTCCGAATATTTTATAATTAAATTCTGTAATCTGACAGCCTCGTCTAAGTAATCCCTGAAGGAGTACACTCTGTCATAATATTTTGCAAGGTTATTATGTAACAGTTGCTCATTCATAGCAACCATTATGGCTTTTAACGCCTAAAAGGTCTACGCCAAAAAGCGATGTCTATCCTTCAGTTCAGCGCAAAAAAAGTGGTTTGCGTGCCTTGCTTTCCACACAGACAATAGGAAGCGGACGCAAGGGGTTAGTAAGATTTGAACGACCTTTTTCTGGGGAATACAAGGCTCGCAAACTTCACACTTCATTCAGGTAAAACGCTTAAAAAGCCAGCGAGGAAACTGCCTGCCTGCACTGTACAGAGTGGAGTTAAAGTAAATTCAAGTTGCTTGGGAAGGGAGGCGGAGGAGTCCTGCTCCATTAAAGGAGAAAGGGAGAAGGGGGAGGGAATCAAATCGGAACAGATTTGAAGCAGGATTCTCCGGCGCTCACAGTTACTCCTTTTAGATGTTAATTAATAAAAAACATATGAATCCAAAATCCACATTTCAGTTAGCTAAACAGCAAAACACCCTCTGTTTTAGATAAAACTTGGTGGTGGGGCTGGCCGGATTTGAACCGACGACCTTTACCCGGAAACAGCGCTTGTCTGTCCCTACGGGTTTCTCTAAGACCGCTCCAGAACTTCGTCATCCCTTGCGGTCAGCAAACCCGTTGCTTGCTTTCTGGAGCCCGTCGTCATACCTGTCTAGACTACAGCCCCACCGACAGGGCACGAACACCTAAATGGAAACTGCAAACATAAAAATATATCCGTATTCCCGAAAGCGATAGCACATGGCCTTTTGTGCTCGTTTCCCGCCTCCTTATGGTTTAAAGAAACGATACCCTGTTAGCGAGTATTCATCTTTCCAGTAAATTAATCATACATATAGGCTGTGAATTTTTTTAAGCAGCGGCCTGCAAAATTACCGGCAGAAAAGCGCTCAGCCCAGTTTCAAGAGCTGCTACGGCATAGCATAATCCCAAGCTCTCTTCAGAATGTACCGTTCTATAACTAAGGCTCTTTCAGCGACCTGCTTGATATGCTCAGGGGAAA
>CAZPND010000096.1:0-8189 GCA_964587975.1 uncultured Candidatus Bathyarchaeia archaeon | reverse complement strand
CGGCACGTCTTTTTCACCCTATAGTTCTTTCGCATTGTTCGCTGGCGCATATGCCGATTACTACGGGAAAAACACAATAATGAACAATACCTTCACCGGATTCACCAGGTTAGAAGTAATTCAACTAAACGAAACTTACGCAAGTCTTCTCTTCTACATAGGGATAGACAACGAGTTTCAGATCATCCTTGATTATGAAGACTATGTTACGAAACCCCTTAACGAAATAGGCTACGAAGTTAATGGGATGAGCCTTGAAAACATTTTGCCTGAGGAACAAGCAAACTTCGCTCAATGGGGCGCAAGAAACTGCACAGTATACGAATACAGCTTTTTTGCTGACACGGAAACCGCTGGAAAGACAACCATCTTCCTTGATAACGAGTTCAAATGGCCGCTAAAAATCACAATTGAAATCGACGTTGAAGGAGATCGTATAGATTTAGAATTACCATTAGATAATACAAACATAGAATGGCTTGAATAGAAATTAGACACTTGCAGCCCCTAAATTCTTGTTATGCCGCATTTCATTATAGATGCTATGGTTATGTGGCGTCGTGGCACGGCTTGTTCCCGCGTATTGAATAGCCTTCCGTGCCAGCTTCGGCTCGAATGGAGTAAACGGTGTTTCTCGTGATGGTGAAGGTAGTAGGAATCGGACAAGATTATGCCTTTTCCGCTGTTGTCTACGATTTCGTTTTCAACTATGCTTGGGACTTTCCTTCTTTCCATTACTGTTTGTCTGTGCTCTTTATTATTTTTCCTTTAAGCACAAGAACAGATACAATTGCTACTACAGAACTTATGACCGCAACAATCAGTACAATAAACCAACCAGCGGAGATTTGCGGTGGTACATCAGGTTCTGGTGTTGGCGTAGTTGTAGGATCTGAAGTTTCGTTTGAAGGTGTCGTTGTTGGAGTTGGTGCAGGAGTAGCTGTGGGTGTCGTTGTTGAGGTAGGTGTGGGTGTTGGATTAGGTTCTGTTATAGGAATTTGAATGAATTCAGGGGCAATGTTTGTGTCCACTGGAGCATTAAGGGGGGACTCATCGTAAGTTGATGGAGTGGTATCCCAATAGTTCCCTGAACAATAATTGTCGCCTTCTGAAATTAATCCATTGTTGTAAAAGTTGTTTAGTGTGATTACGTTGTCCGTACCGCCTATTGCAGCTCCATTCCAATCGTTATTTCTGAAATTGTTATAGCTAATGATATTAGCGCTCAAATTGCCTCCTGATGCATCGATATAGAGCCCCGTGTCGAAGGCGGTAACGGTATTCCCCTTAATCTGATTGGCGCTACAATTCCCGCTAAGCTGAAGACCATTGCCATTGACCCTGTAGTATTCTCCTGGATCCATGTTGTTTACCATTATATTATTATTTTCAGCGTTAAACAGTTGGATTGCATCGTCCCCATTAGAAGTTATGTTATTCCAGAACACCATGTTTTTGGATGACCAAGCTATTTTCATTCCATCAACTGCGTTTTCTGTAATACTGCAATTTAGAATTCTGCAATAATACGCGTTAACTAAGCTGATGCCGTTAACGCAGTTTTCAACTCTTACGTTTTGCACGGTCACGTTCCAGGCTTGCGCCAAGTTGAAACCGGCTTCCAAATACAAGACACTGTCATCCAGATTGTATGTGCCTTTTACCGTATCGCCTTTTACGGTGTATCCTGAACCGTCAAAAACTGCATCATCCCTTTGGATAGATACCGTGCCAGTGATATTTTGTGTAAGGAAATAGTTGTTTCCAACGTGAGTTATAGCCGAATTGTCGGGTTCAACTGTTCCGTCTTGTTTTATTATGTAGTCTGTGAATCCAGTACCTTGAGCGTTGACTGTTGCCAAGGGGAATGTTGAGATCAAAAATAATGCCATAATTAGAAAGCAACTAAACTTGATGTTTTTCATTTATCTTCCTCTACACGTGTTGAAATATCGCTAAAGTAGAGGCGTGTGGAAGATGCTTTTATACTTTATTACGATTTAAGACTCATTACAGGTTCAAAATGTAATTAGCCTGTGTGTATAGCTTGATGACCTATTCGAATTTGAACTAGTAAAATAAGAATCCCAGAGAAATTTCATAAAAGAAAGCATCTCGTCGTTCATGTATCCCACATTATTTATAGTACGATAATGATTAGGTTCCCAATATTTGATGGCAGATAAAGAAAAAACAAAAAGATGTCCCCCGCTTAAAACTTGTTTTAGCTTTTGTTTTCGCGTTTGATGATTTCGGCTTTCTCCGTGTCAATGCCGTGCCAAACAATCGTGTATCCAAACTTTTTGATGGCGGAAGGCAGATCTGCTTGCTCTATGTCTGCGATTTTTGTGGCGTCGCTCAAAGAGATTTTTCCTCTTTTTGCTATTTGCGCCTCTAATCTTTTTCTGATTTGTTCAAGTTTGTCTTTCTTGATTAGGCTGTCTGTCAGCACGACATAATCGTCTGGAGGGTTTTCGGTTAGTGCGGTTCGGGCGGCTTCGGTTGATACGCCTGTTCTGGCAGCGAACTCTTCGAAGTTGATTGTAGGTTCGGTGAAGGTTATGTTGAGATTTTTGAGGAACTCTGTTTGTTTGGTGTGTATTTCTTTAAAGGCGTCTTGTAAGTATCGCAGGATGGGGGATAATGGGATTTTGTTTCGGTAGTAGATTATGTTCAGGCCCTCCTGGCTTTCAAGTTTTGATAGTCTCTCGCACGCCAGTGTTTCGTCTATCGCCACTAGTATGCGTTCACTTGTTTTCTTTAGCTTCTGTATTTTCCTTGAGAGATAGTCGTTTGTCCAGAAGCCTACGACTTCCATGTACAGTTTGGCGCCGTCTCGTTCAAAGGAGAAGTCGGGTATGAGCACTTGCTTGCCCGCGAGAACTGGTTCGGGTTCTCGTTTCAGCCGCCATCCCGAATCTAATGCTTGGAAGCGGTTGGCGAAGTCTTCTTCCACTTTGCTGTCGAATGATTCGATTGTTTGTTGGGTTCCGAACAGCGGCTGGTGTCTCCAGCTTTCGAGTTTAAAGGTGTATATTTGATTGGTGAATTTCCAGAGGATCTTGGCTTCAATCGTCCATCTGGGACTGTCTATGATGGCTGGCAGGAGCTTGGCTATGGCTGTGCCGTAGCGTCGGGTGAGTTTGAACAGGCTTGCTGGGCCGTCGATTTTGACCCAGAACTCGTTTTCCTTGTAGGCATCGTAGATTAGCCCCAGCTTTTTGGCTTTGAAAAAGATTTTTTGCCAGTTGGCTGAAACGGTGAATTTGAGTTCTGTGGAGTCAAAAAGAAGAGTTTGAGTTAGGCTAAGATTGTAGTTTTCGAGAAGCTCCTGTGCAGATACTGGGTTGAAATTCTGCATGATTAGCTCGCTTTCTAAGTCTGCGTACATTGACTCCTCGATTCTTTCGCGAGAGATTCTCAGTTGGGAGGCGATTTTCTCGATTATTTTTCTGCGTTGTTCAAGGGTTGTGGCGGGTCCGGATTTCCCTGTTGCTTGGAAGATTTGTCGTCTCAGTTCGGGTGGGTCGGTTTGGCTGGCGCATTTGAATACGCTTTTTCTATCTAATAGCAGCGAGAGCCCACGCACGAGGTGGTAGTCGTAGCCTTCGTCTTCAAGGTCGTCTGCGATTTTCTTCAGCGTTTTCTTCTTTTCGCCTACACCGTGTTTATAGGCTTCTATGAGATGGTTTGCGACTTGCAGGTTTTCCGTGGATGGTTTGGCGTATCGGGGTTGGATGGTTCCTTTTCGTTTCCAGACGGTTAGCAGGTTACTTGGCAACATGGGCTGGTTTCTCCGTGTTGTGGGTTCTTCTGCTGCTCATTCGGACTTCCATGGTTTCTTTGGAGACTATTTCTACGAGGCGGGCTTTTTTCCCTTCCACTTTTCTGAGTAGCCTGCCCAGTCGTTGGATGTAAGCTCTTGTGCTTCCTGTCCCGCTGAGAATGTAACCGACCGAGGCGTCTGGCACGTCGATGCCTTCGTCCAGAACCTGACTCGTCACTATGGTGCGATAGTTTCCTTTTCGGAAGTTTTCCAGGATTTCGCGGCGTTCTTCCTTCGGAGTCAAATAAGTGATTGCAGGTATGAGAAAAACGCGGCTTATCGCGTACACAAGGTCTGTGTGCAACGTGAAAATCAGAGTTTTCTCGCTCTTGTTCCTGTTTGCCTCTATGAGTGTGGCTAAAGCTTTGATTTTTTCTTGGCTGTTGAGAGCTACTTTTAGGGCGCGGTTTCGAGCTAGCAATGCTTCTCGTGCTTGGGGGTCTCTACCTGTGCGCATTATGAATCTTTGGAAGTCCCTCGGACTCTTCATCATGATATGTTTTTCTTTGAGATAGCTTCTGAACTTAGCCATCTCCTTATCGTAGAGCTGCTGTTCAGATGCGGAGAGTGCGACGTATTTTTTCTCATAGGTGTACGGTGCGAGGTGTTTACCGGTTAATTCTTCGACGGCGACGTTGTACACTAAGTCCCCCACGAGTTTGGGTAGAAGCTGGTGTCTTTCGTCGATTCGCTCGTAGGTTGCGGTTAAGCCCATGCGGTAGGGTGCGATGTACATTTGGGCGATTTGCATGTAGCTGGGTGAGGCGAGGTGGTGAACCTCGTCGAAGACGATGAGCATAAACTTGTTGCCTAAGAACGCAGCTTGCAGGTAGGCGGAGTCGTAGGTTGCCACGGTTATCATGCGTACGGTGTTTTCGCCTCCGCCGATAGCTCCGGATTCCACGCCGAGGCATTCTTTGATACGGCTTCTCCATTGGTCTATGAGATCTAGGGTTGGAACCACGATGAGGGTCTGCGTTTTCAACTGTTCGATGGCTTTTAGGGCTATGTAGGTTTTGCCAGCGGCGGTTGGTAAGACCAAGACGCCTCGGTTTTGGGTTCGTCGCCACTTGTCGAGGGCGGACTCTTGGTAAGGGCGCAGTTTGACTGTGCTTTTTAAGGTTTCAAGGGGCGGCGGCTGCGGTACGTTGTCTTCGAAGGCAATTTGGCTCTCTTTGAGGTATTCTAAGACGTCTCGATAGTGCAGTGCCTTGATTCTGAAGCAGCCTACACGCGGATCCCACTTCCCATATGGGGTGCCTATCTCCCCTTTGAGGAGCAGGGTGCCCTTGTCAAACAAGAGTCGAATCATAAAGAGAAAGTGGATAGTTTGCTCTTATGTTTTTTCTTGAAGGTGGAAAAGGAGCAGCGGAGGTTTAGCCGAAGGTTTCTGAAGTTGGCGGCTTAAGATTAGGTTGGTGGTGTTTTTTCTCTCCCGCGTTTTTTCATGCCTACCCCCTCGGTTTTGATATTTTGTTTTTAGGCTGGTTTTTTGTTTTTCAGTTTGTTTTTTGCTGGGGCTGCGTCTGTGAATGGTTCTATACGGCTGTAAATGGCTTGGTTTGTCTATGGATGGCGGGTTTGGGTGTTTTTTTGGGTTTGGAGGTATGGAAGATTGTTGATTTTGTTCTATAAGATTCTTAGAGAACTCAGTAATTTAAGGCTTAAAACTTTATAAGTGTATAAAGCAAAGAGAAATTGAGGAGAAGTAGATAGGGGAGAAGTTCTTCAGCCATCCCAGTTAGGGTTGGCTATCTATTCTAACCGCTCCTAGTAAGGAGGGATTTACAGAGGATTGGCTCTATCCGATGAAATGCAGTCGCGAAAGGAAATGGTTCAGGATCTAAAGGTTCAGTGGAAAAAACTGTGGCAGGAACGCGTAAACGACCATTGGATAGCAGAAGGAATAGCCAACAAGACTTACCCTTCGCTTTTTGTCGACAAGGGCACGGTTATCCGTGCGACTCGGGATTTTAAGGCCTTGTCCTTTAGAGAGATTCTAGAATTGCATCAGATCCCGAATTTGAATCGTTACATTCCGCCTAACCCTGCTGTTGGTGGATGGACAAAGTTTGTGAAGACTCACATGACTTCGATTAAGAAACGACGAAGCTTCAACCGAGCATCATTTGAGCCTGCGATTGAAAGGAAAGGGCAACCGCTGAAGAAGGGCGGTCGCGGTTGGCTGCATAAGTAGCCTTGAACTGTTTTTGTGTTTCTTGATTTCTTCTTGTTCTCGTTCGCTTTTTCCGGGTGATTTTATGAAGCATAGGCGTAGAATTGAGATATTAGCTGAAGTATTAGCCGTGTCTTTGAAAGGGGCAAAAAAGACGCATATAATGAACCGGAGCAATTTAAATTTCAAGTTGGTGAATTCGTACTTGAAGGTTGTTCTTAGCTCTGGTCTTTTGATGTTTGATTCGGCTGAGGGCAGCTACTTTGTTACGCCAAAAGGCAAGAGGTTTTTGACTGGTTTTGAAGATTACAAACGGCATCTCCGTAAGGTGGAAAACAAGCTGAAAATAGTTGAGGAGAAGAAAGATCAGCTAGAACAGATGTGCTTTCCGATAAATACTTGCGATGATGTACAAGCTTCGGATGAAGCGAGCCCTATCGAGGAAGAAAACGTTTGATTTGCTTTTTTCGTGTAAAAAAAGTTTGTCGATGTAAGCGTCGTAAAGATTTGATATGGTGATTTTCGAGAGTACAAGCGCGTATCAATGTTGAACGTGATAGATTTTGAAGAGAAGGCAAATTAGTGTAGACCGCGAGATCAGGCTCTTGATCATAGCGTTTTTGGCTTTTTCAGTTGTCGTTTCTCTTGTTTCCGATACACATCAGGTTAAGGCCGAAGCTAATCAGGCATCTTCTCAACTGATGGAAGCTAATGGTGCGGTGAAAAAGGCGTTTGTGGCTGTGTTGGAAGCTGAGCAGGCGGGAGCTAATGTTACGGGTTTGTTGGTTCGGTTGAATGATGGTACCAGCCTTTTGGCTGAAGCTGAAGTAGCCTATAGAATTGGAGATGCCAGCGGAGCCATAGACAAAGCTGGTGCCGTCTTGGCGATCGCGTCTGAGGTGGAGACAGAAGCGGTTAGTGCGAGTTATGCTGGTTTGACTAACAGAAACAATGCTTTTTGGTCGGTTGCTGCTGTTTCTGGTGTGGCTGGGTTTTCCTTTGTTTTGTTTATGGTTTTGATCTGGCGATGGTTTAAGCAGAACTACATCAAAAAGCTGCGTGATTCCAGGCCTGAGGTGAAGGGTAATGAGGTTTAAGGACTACAAACTTATTTTTGCGGCTGTGACATTGATTGGTGTATTGCTTTTTGCGACGCCCACCATAAGCGCGGTGTTATCTCTGCCCAGTGGCGAGCAGTTTTCAGAGATTTATGTTTTGGGACCTGAACGTATGGCTGAGAATTACCCTTTCAACGTTGTGCCTGACCAGAACTATTTAGTTTATCTTGGTGTCGGAAATCACTTAGGTTCTTCAGCGTACTATACGGTGTATGTGAAGCTTAGAAATCAGACTGACTCCTTACCTAATGCGACAACTGGAACGCCAAGTCCTCTGCAGCCTCTTTACGAGTACAGATTTTCCATGAGAGATGGCGAGAGTTGGGAGACGCCGCTCACATTTTCAGTTTCCAATGCACTAATTTCGGGTAGCCAATCGGTTATCGGGCAGTTAATGATCAATGGCGTCAGGTTTGACTTGAACAAAAAAAGCATCTGGAATTCGAACAGCAGTGTCTTTTTCTATCAGTTAGTTTTTGAGTTATGGCTGTATAATGGGCCTTCAGGCGCGGTTCAGTTTAACAATCGATTTGTCAATCTTCAATTGAATCTCACGAGAAGCACATAGTCTCAAAAAAACTAATTTTTTTGGCTTTGACTGGTTGTTGGGTTCTTGACTACCAATTTTTTCGCAAATGCCAATCTGGTTTCGTATGGTTTAATTCTTTAAGCGTGTTCAAGAAAGGAACTGTAATGATTCTTATTAATAGAAATGTTCTAGAAGATTTTTCTATATGAGTTTAAATATCATCTGTCTTTTAGAATTGGATTGTTTTTATTAATTTCTTGAGTCAAGAGCGGGCGAGTATTGAGAGTGGAGAAGGGAGAAGAGGTTAATCGCTCAACACAAGTAGTCATAGCTGCTTTGAACGAGGAAGAAGGAATAGGAGTTACTATAGCGGAGCTGCAGGAGTACCTTGGTGATCTACGTGTTTTGGTGGTTGATGGGGAAAGTTCTGATCGGACGGTTGAGATTGCTAAGAACTTGGGTGCGGATGTTGCTTTTCAGGATGGTAGGGGCAAAGGCGATGCTTTAGCTAAGGCGTTTGAGTTACTGGATTTAGTTGTT
>CAZPND010000095.1:0-8276 GCA_964587975.1 uncultured Candidatus Bathyarchaeia archaeon | reverse complement strand
TCACTCAGTGCAGGGTGGATGTGCATGGCCTCGTTAAGTGGTTCGAAAGTTTGCTTTTCCGTGTACATGAGGTTCACTATTTCTTGAATGAGAACTGAGGCTTGAGGCCCTATGATGTGCGCGCCTAGAATTTTTCCTGTGTCGCGTTTGACGATGACTTTGACGAAGTCGTTTTTTCGGGCCATGGCTTCGCCTTTGGCGGTGTCAGAGTACTTGAAGAAGCCCATTAGCACGTTGTCTTTGCCGTATTGTTCTATTGCTTCTTTCTCTCTTAATGCCACGCTTGCGATTTCGGGGTCGGTGAACACTGCGTGGGGAACCGCGTGGTAGTCAGCTTTGATTTTCTTGTTCAGCACTGCGTTGTAGAAGACTAGGCGGGCTTCGTAGTTTGCCACGTGCTTGAACAGGTATTTTCCGTCGGCGTCGCCTAACACCCATATGCCCGGTTGCGAAGTCTGCATGTACTCGTCGGCTACGATGAAACCTTTGGAGTCTGTTTTTATCCCGGCTTTTTCAGGTTGCAAAATGTCCGAGTTAGACCGCCTGCCTGTTGCCACAAGAATTTCTTCGGCTACAATCACGGTTTCTTTTTTGTTGGTGCGGTCGAAGGCGGTTAATTTTTTGCCTTCTGGTGTGGCTTCGGCTTTACGTACTTCGTGGTTGGTAAGTACCGTGACGTGTTTCTGCAGTTCCTTTTTGGCGATGATGGAGATTTCGGGCTCTTCTTCGGGGATAAACTGCGGGTTTCGCCCTATTATGGTGACTTTGGAACCCATGGCTGAGAGGAAATGCCCGAATTCTGCGGCTATGTAGCCTCCTCCGATGATGGCTGTGCTGCGTGGAAGCGTACTTATCTGGAGGATTGTGTCGCTTGTCAGGTAACCAGTTTCCTTTAGACCGTCTACTGGAGGGATTGACGGCCTAGACCCTGTGGACAGAAAAATCAGTTTGGAAGTGATTGTTTCGTTCCCGACCTTCAAGGTATAGGGAGCGGTGAATTCGGCCGGGTCAGTGTAGTAGTCTATGTTTTTGTTTTGTGAGAGCCCGTTTCGTATGGCCTTGATGTCGCGGTTAATTATTGAACGCATCCGCTGCATCACGGCTTCGAAGTCTATGCGCTTTATTTCAGCGTGGATTCCGAACGCATACGTGCCCTCAACAGTTTTCACGAGGTTAGCAGGGTATATCAGAAGTTTGGATGGGATGCAGCCTCGGGTGAGGCAGATTCCTCCAGGCGTGTCTTTGTCTATTACCGCTACTTTTATGTGGTGATTGCTCTGAATCATAACGTCTACCAGTTCCATGCCGGAACCTGTTCCTATCAAAATCAGATCATATGTTTTCATAACAAAACGCAACCAAAGGTAGTACAGAAGCATCGACAGAAAAACCTTTTGTCTGGAGAGGGCGTAAGGCACGCCAGCTGTGTTTTCGACAACGTAGTGACAGCTCAGAGTGTTAACCTCCAAATCGCAAGAAGTGTCGCCGGGGAAGGGATTCGAACCCCAATTTACTAGTAAACTAGGTATAAGACAAAAGCATGTGCGTTTTACTGCAGAAATTGTCGACAGCATGTTTTAAATAACAACGCGGTTAGAATCATTTCTGTAGTTACGTTGGAGTTTGAAATGGAGTACGAAACAGTTTTCCTAATTACAGCTGCACTACTTTCTTTCTCCGATTTAACGCTGTTATCTATGTCGAAACTGAATGAAAAACGGAGAAACAGCTACGGACTTTACGCGGTTATACTTGCTTTTGCGTTAATCGTGATATCTTATGTAATGTTTTTGCAAGCATTCGTGGGAAACAATTTTTCGTTTATTGAAGCCTACTCTTACAGTTCTTCAAGTTTGCCGCTTATGTCTAAGGTTTATGCCAGTTGGGGCGGCGCTAGAGGATCAATGTTGTTTCTGACTTTAATACTCAGCTCGTTTTATCTTGCGCTTAGGGTTTATGCTTACAAAAGAACGAAAAGGTTTAATGTTACGGCAAGCCAAGTTTTCAGCATTATTGTAATAGTTTTCCTATTTATATGCTTGGTTAAGAACCCATTTGAACAATTTGCGATAGCTCCTGTAGAGGGTAAAGGTCTTAATCCCCAATTGCAGACGTTTTGGATGGCTATCCACCCGCCCATAGTGTTTGCTGCTTATGCTTTCGTGCTTCTAGCATACACATTAACCCTTGCAAGCATGAAAACGGGTAATGAGCTAGGCCGCAGCAAAATATTTCGAGCTTCCACAATCTTAGCTTGGTTGCTCTTAACACTTGGAATCGCTTTAGGAGGAGTTTGGGCTTACGAAGTTTTGGGCTGGGGCGGATACTGGGCTTGGGACCCCGTAGAAACAGCGTCTTTGCTGCCATGGCTTTTTCTCACAGCATACTTCCTGTTCAATTCGCTATTCAAAAACAAAAAAAGCTTCACTCAAGAATTCATGATCTTGATAACGTTTGCGAGCCTCGTTTTCTTGAGCGCCTTAACGAGGGGTGGTTTTACTCAGTCGGTCCATTCTTATGCCATTTCGCCGGTCGCCCCTATAATGATGGCATTCTCCTTTGGGATGATAGGGTATTTCTTCTATCTAAAAAGAGTGAAACGGCAGCCTCTTTTCAAACTGGAAGTTGAAAAAACTTCTGTGGCGAAGTCTTCTTTTATAGGTTTTTGGGCAGTGATTTTCATAGCCATTGTGTGTTTTGCCGGCTTAGCTTTTCCGAATTTTTCTTATAACATTTGGACTTTTCCTTTCGTTATGGCTTTTATTGCAGCGTTAATCGGTTGCAGCTTTACCGAGAAAACTCCATTTGTTCGACTGCTGTTAATAGTGATTGGCGCTTTAGGCACTGGTTTTTTCATGGTTCTTATTCACTTTCCAGCAATCAATGTTCTAGCCGTTCTAAGCCTTCCGTTACTAAGTTCGGCTTTCTTAGCTGTTATCTACAAGCTTATTCAAGTGTCGCGGAAAAGGTCAATTAAACTGTTTGGCCAGAGTCTCATGTACGTAGGAATAATTGTGCTCCTCATAGGAGTTTTCGTGAGCGCAGGCGCAAAGAATACGCAAACAATCACCGACGTAAAACCTAGCACTCCAGTTGAAGGTTTGGGAGTAAGCCTGGAAATTTCCAATTTCACAGTTAGCAACAGTCAATCAAGCGTTTACACCGAACAATTGAACGCCAGCGTCCCAGAATGCTCGACAATAAGCAGTGACGTAACAATCCACTATCTCGGAAAAACGTATCAGAAAAGCTTTCACGCCAGTTTTTATCCTAACTACGGGTTAGTACTAAGACCGTTGATTTTAACGACGGAAACAGGGGACGTTTACTTACACTTCGATTATACAGATTCACTGTATGAGTCGCTTACGCAATCGTTGATTGGAAATAACGTCTTGCCTGAGAGTGTAGAAGTAACAGTGCAAATAAGCCCGCTTATCTATTTGGTGTGGGCAGGAGTCGCAGTGATGGTTGTCAGCATATCGTTACAAATTGTCACGGCTGCACGCGAAAGACAAGAAAAGCCAGATTAAGCATGCACTAACCCAAAACGATATGCAACACGTAGTACAAGAACCCCAAGCCTAATGCGACTATCCAAAAAGCCAAGATTATTCGCATTAACTTTTTCCTTTTTATGCAATATTTGGTTTCTGACTGCACGTAAGCCCAAGTGCCAACCAGCCATATTCCAAGAAACTCGGCTACCGCACCGACAATACCATGAAACAGGCCCACGAAGGTGACAGAATCTAAAACAGGTATCTCTTCTCTCAAAAGATAGATAAGCGATGGTCCCATATGCGAAATCAATAACAGCCCGTTAATCATAACGGCAACAAGCATGACGTTGCCGTGCCAAACGAACATTTTTCTCTTCTTAAGCAACAAGCTTAACCCTATTAATAGTAAAATCGCTATCTGGATTACAAGATTAGCAAATGCCATCCACTCATGGACTTCGTCGTAAGTAACGATAAGACCCCCACTCCAACCACCACTCTATTAGCCATAGATTATAAACGCTTTCTACGTTAAATCCAGCCTAACATGACACATGTTGTAGATACGTTCCAACACAAATTTTAATAAGGCAAAAAGCTGAAAAGAAAAGTGGTCTTGAATTTCTTGTCGGAATCTCTTGGAGAACAGAGTGAGAAGAAGCACCCTGATTTGAAAAGTGCAGATTCGGTTAGCAAAATATGGTTTTATTTCGCGATGCTTTGGTTTCCCATTTTCACGGTCTTTGGTTTGATAATGGCGATAAAATTTTTCGTTCCAACATTTCTTGTTGATGCTGCGTGGTTAACTTTCGGCAGAATCCGACCCGCACACGTGAACGGATTACTTTTCGGCTTCCTATCTTCGGGCCTAATCGGCATAATGTATTACATAGTCCCCAGACTAAGCAAAACTGCTTTGTATAGACCTAATATCGCAAAGTTCGCAGCGGTGCTGTGGAACGTAGGAGTCATAGCAGGAGTTTTGCTGATTTTGAACGGTGACACGCAGGCAAGAGAATACGCGGAAATGCCGTGGATTGTCGACATCGCGATAATCATCACCCTAATCCTGATAGGGGTCAACGTACTCGGTACAGTAATGAAAAGAAGAGAACACAAGCTCTACGTAAGCTTGTGGTTTTACGCAGCTATGTTTCTTTGGTTTCCAATCGTATACATCATTGGTAACGTTATTTGGCGACCGCCAACCGGGGCATTGTTCGGCTTGACCGATGCAGTGGTTAACTGGTTTTATGGGCACAACGTCTTGGGACTGTGGTTCACGCCGTTTGGGTTTGGTCTATGGTACTACTTCATACCCAAGCTAACGAAGCGCGCACTGTACAGTGTAACGCTGTCGTTAATCAGTTTCTTCGCTTTAGCTTTCTTTTACACGGGAGTAGGTGGACACCATATACTGCAAGCACCTATTCCAGAATGGCTCAAAACCATAGCGGTTTCAACGAGTGCTTTGATGATGTTCTCTGTTCTGACCTTTGGAGCAAATATTGGAATGACTATTCGTGGAGCGTGGAGCGGCATCTTCAGTAACGTGCCGTTAAGGTTCATCCTGTTTGGGTTCATCAACTATATCTTCGTCTCCATCCAAGGCACTTTTCAGGCTTTCCGAGACATGAACCTGTATCTTCACTTTTCACAATGGCCAGTTATGCACTCGCATTTGGCGTTGTATGCGGCTTTTGGAATCTCAATTATGGGTTGCATGTTTTGGCTAGTTCCCCGAATCACTGGAAAGAAACTCTACAGCAAAAAACTTATGGATATAACTTGGTGGGTGACCTTCATGGGCTTTATAATTTTCATGGCAGGAATGATGCTTGCAGGTTTAGTGGCTAACGCTTCGTGGTACGCGCACTTGACGATAGCGCAAACGTTGCCTGATCTGCAACCTTACTTCATTCTCAGAGCAATAGGCGGAGGGATCGTTGTGGTTTCAGCGTTTCTTTTCGCCATCAACATGATATTGACTTTCCTGTCAAAGCCGCTTGTTCACCATAAAAACTTGGAAACTTACGGAGGTGTCGAGCAGAAATGAGTGAACTGGAAAAGAAGTTAGAGGAGGAACTGGAGAAACTTGAAAAGGCAATCAAAAAAGAAATCAAAATTATCGAGAAGAGAGCTCATCACTATAACTTATTCCCGTTAGTTGCAGGCGGTCTAGCTGTCTTCCTGCTAATGGTCAGCATGGTTGTTGCCGCTCCTTTCATGTTTCTGCTTGATGTGCCACCCAGCGACAGAGCCCACGAGTACAACGAACTTGAAGCAGAAGGCAGAAGCCTATACATGAGCCTAGGCTGTTTCTACTGTCACTCCCAGCAAGTGAGACTGTACGATTGGGGCATAGGAAACGCATCGCTCGAAGGAGACTACGTTTTTGACAGCCCACATGCTCTGGGTACGGAGAGAACAGGACCAGACCTTGCCCAAATCGGAGGAATGCGCCCCACGATCTGGCATCACCTTCATGATAGAGACCCACGAAGTGTAAGCCCAGGGTCAGTAATGCCTAACTTCAATTTCCTCAGCGACCATGAAATCGACGCGTTAACAGCTTACATTCAACACCTAGGGCAAGAAGACCTTCAGGTAGATGATTCAGTGACAGGAGGGAAAGCTTACCATCCAGATGTGCCACCAGAATACGTCAACGCGTCTAATCCTTTCGGACCTTTAATGATGCAGGTAAAGCTGAGGTACGACGCTGAAAACGATGTTTACTCTGGAGACACCGCGCTGGGCGACCAGTGGGCAGTCATATTTGACATGGGAAAAGCTAACTATACTCAACGCTGCCTAGCCTGCCACGGATGCTCAGGCAACGCTCAAGGACCATACGCGAGACATGTAATAACGCAGCCAGCGAACCTGAACGAACGCATTTCAACATTTCCAGGAGACTATTACCACATCTGGCGAGTAACCGAAGGCGTACCAGGCACGGCAATGCCTGCGTGGGGCTTGTCGTTAAATGATACTGAAGTAGGATTAGTGGCAATTTATGAGATGAGCTTTGTTTTGGGTTCTGTAAGAACCATTTCAGGCGACATTTCAGATGCGGAGGGCGACGATTTCGCTATGAACGTGCTAAACGCGCCAGGGATAAGCGGTACTATGCAGGATTTTGAGGACGGTAAAGCGATTTATACTTTGTATTGCGCTCAATGCCACGGAGACAGCGGCCAAGGCGATGGACCTGCTTCGATTAAAACCCCTGGGGGATACATAATGCCTGAACCTGCGAACTTCACAGAGTCTGGAGGCGATTTTCCGAATTATGGGCGATGGGTGTGGAAAGTAAAAGAAGGGGTTGAAACCACTAACATGCCACCATGGAAGTGGGTTCTAAGTGACGAGGAAGTCTACCAAGTAATATTCTATGAGCAGAGCTTCAGCACACCTGAAGATTACAACGCCAAATGGGCGCCCCAGTACAGTGACGCTTTCGGCAGAAACCTTATGCAACCCGTTACAACGGGCAGCATAGCCTCAAGCGTTGCTGGAGTGACAAGCATTTTTGCGGGTATTCTGCTTTGGAACTTACAATACCGAAAACTCGGGAAATTTTTGGAGTGGACAAAGCTGAAGAAAGTAATGCAAATGTCAACGGGAAGGAGGCGACTTTGTTGGACGTAGACATGCTCATTTACGTAATAGGCTCTATCCTGATGGCGTGCATATCCATAGGCTTTGTTTTATGGGGGTTTAAGTCAGGACAGTTTAAGGAAAATGAACATTTGAAACATCAACCTTTAGAGGAGGATGAAGAAGAAAATGATGCTTGATCGCATGGCGTTAACCGCTTACATCGTGGCGGTAAACCCAGTTTACGCGTATATAACGCTGGCTATTGTCGCGGCAGGCTCAATTCTCATGTATCTCATGGTTAGGAGTTCGGACGAGTTTACAGTGGAAGAAACTGAGAAAAACTCGGATGACTTCGCAGGTGTGATAAGAGACTCTCATGGACCTGTCCCTACATGGCTGTGGGTAGCGTATATAGTGATGGTAATATGGGCAATCGCATATCTAATTCAGCACAGCGCAGAATTTGCTACATTTCCATAGTTCTTACCGCGCGCAGGCAAACAACCCAAGTTCCGTTCTTTCGAAAAAATTTTTTTACTAGTCAAAATTCCCCCCTAAATTACGTCGTCTCTGAGGGGCTGACTACAAAGGCTAAAACAAGATCGCTTCTCCAAAATAGCCTCAAAAAAGGGAGTAAAAAATGACGCCGGGAAAGGGACTCGAACCCCAATTTACTAGTAAAAACAAGTTCGTCAACATTATTTCTAACATAACAAGTTCGCTAGGACTATCCCACAAACGGGGTCAAGTCCATCCCATCACAAACACCAGCAACCCCATTCGAACTTACTGTTTAACAAATGTCACTTTGCTACTTGACGTATCAAAGTCAACCCCTATCACATCACCAGCAACAATGCTTCCCGACAAAATTTCTCTGGCAAGTGGCGTTTCTATCTCTGTTTGAACCTTGCGCTTCAATTCTCGAGCACCAAATTCAGGTACATAACCGACATCTACAAGTCTATCCAACACTGCACCGGCAAATTTCAATTCTATTCCTTGCCCTCGCGCAGTGCGTTTTACCCGTTCAAGTTGCAACTGGATAACAAGTTTGATCTGCTCTTTTGTTAAGGCGTGGAACAAAATTATCTCATCAATTCGGTTCAAGAATTCTGGCTTAAACTGCCGGTTAAGTATACCCATTAACTCTTTTTTAAGCGCGTC
>CAZPND010000094.1:0-8506 GCA_964587975.1 uncultured Candidatus Bathyarchaeia archaeon | reverse complement strand
TGAAGTCGTCCACGACTATGGCGATTTTGTGTTCTGGCTGGGCGATTTCGCTTAGTCGTTTGGAGCCGATGGGCTCGTTTAGGGCTCTTTCGATTTCTGCGTTTACGTCTGCAGCACCGGGAACCTGTTTGGGTTCTATGGAGCCTATGAGGTTTCGGGCTGGGATTCTGACGCATACGTCGCTTTTTCCGTAGGGAAGCCAAACGTCTACCATGGCGGATTCACACGGTTAATATTGAACAAGAAGGCATTAAGCCGCTATTAAGCCTTATCAAAAACGCTGGTTGTGCGAAGCGCTTTTTCAGGGCAGTGCAGACGACTGCCTAAGCGTGTATTTTACAGCAGTTTTGTTTGTCGCTGGTCTAATTCAAGAAAACGATTTTCCTATCTCTCACGAAGTATAGGAAACATGCTCACCTTCTTAACTGCAGAAATAGGCAAGTATAAAACAGCAAAAAACCGTACTACTGTTATGAAAAGAACGCGCTAACACTAGTGTTGGCACTGCTATTCTCAGCCTTAGCTGGAACAGTGATGGTGAATTGTGCGCAATCAAACCCTGTTGCCCCTTCAGACATGGAAGTTTACTCCCCGCAGAACAAAGTTTACTACTCAAATGAAGTTGAACTCGGTTTTATTGCCCCTTCACGATACATTTACCCATGCATTAACTTCACATCATTCAGCTACAACCTTGACGGACAAGCAGAAGTGCCCATTTCTGGAAACACAACCATAACCGGCCTGTCTTGGGGCAGCCACAGCCTAGTTGTTTACGGTCTGGATACTGATGGAAACACACGGTCCTCTTGGACAGTTCATTTTGACGTCTCCTTCCCAACAACATGGATTGTAACCGCCATAGCCATCCCGGCTGCATTTGGCATAGGCGTAATAGTTTACTTCAAGAAACGCAAACGCTAGAACCTAAGTGCTTTAGCGCCGCTGGTCCAAAGCGCGTTATTTGTGAGAACTTGTTTTTTTGAACCATGCAATCCCAGCGACCGCGACGCTTACGGCTGCAACGGCGCCCACAAGATTAACATTCGCAAAGGCGCCCGCGACCAGGGCGTAAAATGCTGCGGTTGCTATCAAGAATGCAACAACTGCTCCCAGCCCAATGGTGAAATTCCTGCCGTTCAATCTTTCAACTCCCACGCAACAACTTTTGTTCGCTAATTCAGAGTTGCCTAGAGCTGATTTAATTCTAAGCGTTAGAACAAACTGTCCAGAGAATAGAACAGCGCAGCTTCACGTTCCCTCAGTGTTTCAGCTAAGCAAGGGAGAGCGCCACCCATCATATTTGGAGCCTAATAGAGATTCATTGCAGAAACCTATGGGGGGTCTATCGGAACAGCGCCCCTGCCAGCATGTTGAAACCGCCTATTTGCCGCATATTAGGATCCTAACAGCCAATCGATGCAGAAAACCATAGAGGGGTAGGTCCCTATTGGCGCAAAAACCAACCAATAACATGAAGAAAACGCTCAGCCGACCCCCGCGCAGTTCAGTATATTTAGAGGGGGTATAGACTGCACCGAGCATAACAGCAGGGACAACACAACTTCTTTAAAACTGAACCGCACATTAATACAGTATATTGTGAGGAACCAAGTTATGCCAATTGAAAAAACCCCCGAAGAAAATGCCATCCTATTCGTCTGGTTCAACCATTACGCAGGAGTACTCATCAAAACCCCCTCAAAAACGCTCATAATCGACCCAGTGGACATCCGAGCACGCAGCTTCCCCGACGCAGACGCAGTGCTCATAACCCACGAACACTACGACCACCTAGACCCACGCTTAATCGCGGAAATCCAAAAAGCCACCAAATGCGTCATCATCGCCGACCCAGCTTCCACGCAACGGCTGAAACACGCCATTCCAACCGAAAAACTCCAGCAAATCCGACCCGGCGAAGAAATCAAAGTCGGCGAAGTCTCCGTCAAAGCCGAAAAATGCAACCACCCCGCAGCCGAACCAGTCACTTACATAATCACAAGCGAAGACGGCGTGAAAATCTTTCACACAGCCGACAGCCTGCCGTATCCTGAACTAGCGGAGATAGGTGAAAAAGAAAAATTCGACGTGGTCTTCTGCACCGTGGGAATCGCGCCCGGCACATCCCCAGACACAGGCTTCGAAATCGCGAGGCTTACCAAACCGCAAGTCGCCGTTCCCTACCACACCAACTCAACAGACTACCAGCAGCAATTCGCCCAAATCATCAAACAAGAACTCCCCCGAACCGCATGCTTGATTCCTGAACTCAACAAAATCTACCAAGTCACAAAAAGAAAGTGAAAACTTGACCGCCAAAAAAACCGACCAAACAAAAAAAATCGAAATCGCCAAAATCCTCCACAACATAGACGCCCTAAAATTCGGCGTCTTCAAACTCACAAGCGGAAAACCCAGCCCATACTACATCGACCTCAGAGTGGTCCCAAGCTTCCCAGACGCCTTCCGGCAAATCTGCGACTTCTACCTTGAACACATCACCACCCAAATCGGCACAGAAAACTTCGACCGCATAGCAGGCGTACCACTCGCCGGAATCCCCTTCGCCAGCCAAATCGCCTACAACCTCAAAAAACCCTTCCTCTACGTCCGCAAAGGCATCCGCCACCACGGCAGACAAAGACGCGTAGAAGGCATCCTCGTATCCGGCGACCGCGTTTTACTCGTTGACGATCTAGTCACCACAGGCTTAAACCTGAAAAACGCAGCCGAAGCCATAAGAGCCGAAGGTGGAGTGGTGAAGGAAGCAGTGGCGTTGTTGGATAGAGAAGAAGGCGGAAAAAAAGAACTGGAAGCAAGCGGAATCAAAGTTCACACGTTACTCAGAATCAGCGAGGTAGCCAACACCCTATACGACATAGGCGCCATCGACGAAGAAAGCCTCAAAACTATTCTGAAGCAAATCAAAAAATAATAGAAGAACCTGTTTAATCATAGAAGATAAGTTTTTTCTCTTCCAATAGCGCATGCAGCTTTTCCACTGCATCATAAACGTCCTGTTCTTGCTTGGCACCCGTGCAAACCAGTTTTCCGCTGGCAAACAGCAGAATAACAACCTTCGGCTCAGACATCCTGTAAATCAAGCCTGGAAACTGTTCAGGCTCATACATAGTCTTTTCAAGACTGTAAGCCGCCTTTTCCAAGTCAATCATGCCGCCCAAGCTTGCTGAAGCCACAATGTTCTGTATTTTCAACTCTGGTTTACTGATGATTATTATTCCGCCTTTTTTCAGCTCCTTCACAACTTTCATGACAGCTCTGCGCGCTTCCTTCTCAGATTTTGCGCCCGTGCACACCATCTTCCCCGAGTTAAAAATCAGCGTTGCCGTCTTCGGCCGCTTTAATCTGAATACAAGTCCAGGAAACTGCTCTGGACGATACTCTACACCTGGATAGCCTTTCACAACCGCGTTCAAGTCGACTTTCTGATTCAGTGTTGCTGAGGCAACAACGTTTTCGATGCTTATTGTTGCTTTAACTTTTGGCATTAACTCCCCTTCTGTTTAGCTGTTGATTAAATACCCTTCTTTATAAGAAAGGGTATCTTTATAAATACATCTATGATTCAATGAATACACCTATTTTTTGCTGGGTTATTTTCTTTTTCTGTAGAGTTGTTTGTTGTCCATGGTGGAAACGTACTCGTAGCCGACTACTATTAGGTTCGTAGCTTCTTCAATTGTTTCGGCGACTTTGACATGATACTCGGCGTTTGCTTCTCCGAATAAAGCTTGGTCTAGGTTAACGTAGATTTGTGTTGCGAGTATGTTTCGATGACCGAGTAGTTTTTGCACGTGTATTAGATCTGGGTTCTTGTGGTATTGCATTGTGCCGAACCAGTGTCTTATTAGGTGGAAGTGGATTTTTGCTAGTCTTGGGTTGCCAAGCTTTTTTGCGAGTCTGCGTCTTGAATGTTTGAAGCAGTTCTGAGTGTATTGTGGTTTCACTCCTGCAAAGATTAGTTCGTTTTTCTTAGGCAGAGCTTGCAGCATGCCGACAAGTTTGTATGAAATTTTGCATGCGTGGGGGCGTCCGTGTTTTTCTGGGGCGTTGAGTGTGAGGATTTTTCTTTCAGCGTCTAGCCAAGTCCATTTTAACCGTAGGACTTCGCCGATGCGCATTCCAGTTTCTTTAATTGTTTGCAGTATCGCAGCAGTTTTGTTTCCGCATCCAGATATGAGAGCGTCTATTTCTTGTTCGGTGGGTATGAACTCGGGCAGTTTCTCTTCAACATGGTACCTTGGTCTTTTCCATGTTTTGCCGATGAATTGAAGGTAAGCGTTGTATATGACGACCATGTTGTATTTGGTTCCTTGAGCAAAAGTTGTTTTAGCTATGTATGCCTTAACACTTTCAGGGTCGTTTAATTCGGCGTTTGCATCAATTTTTTTCAGTCGATTAAACCATATTCTAACGGTCTCTTCTGCTAATCCTTCGTTCTTGCAGTATAACGCGAATTGCAGTATTTGTCCCTTAGTGGTTTGTTCTTTTTCTCCCGCAACAGTCTTGGTTTCTGTTGCTTGGGTCAAATTTTTCGCTTCCTTGCGGTTTGCGCATATTCGACGCTTAGAAGTTAAGGTGTTTGCTGTATTTATTTGCCATTTTAGGTTTTTTTGTGATGGTTTTTCTGAGAATCTGTAGTCACAGTCTCTGCAGAGCCAACGTTGAACGCTTGAGCCATCAGCTAAATATCGTAGCCCGTCGCGGTAAAGCCTCTGTGAGCCGCATTGGGGGCATAGGGGGCTGGCGCTGGCGGATTCTTTCGAGTTCGACTTCCCATCTTTTCTTAAACCAGCTTTGTCGAATATGCTTGTGTTTCGGAAGCCAACCTTTCCCTCAGCCAAATGCAAGTCTCACCTTTTCTCTTTCATGTTTTCAAGACGCTCTGTTGCTTCGTAAACAGCCAGGTAAACGTATAACTCTGGAAAATAACGTAAAGCGCGAATAGGCGGGTTTTCTTTTGACTGTTCCCGTTTCCTTGCTTCGCTTCGCGCTATCGCCAGGATACTTCCCAACTCAGTTGTTTTTGCTTTCGCTCGCTTCTGCTCCTCTGAAAGCAAGCCAAGCCTTTCGATTAGGTATAGGCAGTTTTCTGGAGCGTACCCGTGTTATTCTTGTTCTAATGGTGTACTCAAATCACATCTTAGTAGTTCATTCTGTCGAAGCAGCTGAAAAATAGACTCTGACTGAAGCCAAGGTTGAATAGCATATTATTCAAGGGTGTCTTTGATGCACAGCTTATGCTCTGTAGGCAAAGTAATCGTGAAAGTTGTTCCTTTTCCCAATGTGCTCTCAACGCTGATCTTGCCGCAGTGAGTTTCAACAATCCGTTTGCAAATTGCTAATCCAAAACCCATACCCTGCGCTTTCGTGGTGAACAAGGGACTAAAAATCTTGGACAAAGTTTGTTCAGACATGCCCACGCCATTATCGGTAAAAGTAATTTCCACGTTTTCTCCTACACGTTTGCTACTGACCTGCAAAGTTCCTCTCTCAGGGAGAGCGTCAAACGCGTTTTTTATCAAGTTAAGGAAAACTCGTTCCATCTTGTTCACATCAATCCATATAGTCGGCTCGTACTCAGTTCGGTCTACAACCCTAACTCTTTCGGGAACCTGAGCCATCAACAAAACATAATCAAGAAGCTCCTTCGGTGAACACTGCTCAATCTCCAGCCGTATTTCCGCTGAATACTCAAGCAAGCTGTTAACAATTTTGTTCGCGTGCTCAACTGACTTATCAACAATATCCATCATCTCCTTTTCTTTGCTTCCCGCTGAATAAGCTTGCTTTCTTTTCAAATAATACATAGCATTCTTTATCGCTGTCAAGGGATTGCGCAAATCATGACCAATCATTCCCGATAGCTCGCCTATAGCTGCAAACCTCTCAGCCTTTAACAACCGTTGACTAGCCTCTTTTAATTCTCGAGTCCGAGCCTCAACCTCTAACACCAACCTTTCAGAGTACTCTTCAAGCATCTTCTCAAGTCGCTTCTGATCAGTCACATCGCGAACAACCGCCAATATACCCACATGAACTCTTTCAATCCGAACTACAGAAGCATTAACCTCAATTTGCTTTTCCAAACCGTCCTTACGCCTGATTGTCATTTGATAACCCGAGGTAGGCTTTCCCTGAAGAGTATCTTTTACTCTACCAAGGAGTTTTGGAACTATTTTTCGATTAACAAGCCCTATTTTGTAAAATGGCTTTCCTATAATCGCCTCTCTTTTGAGCCCAGTCAATTCCAAAATTTTATTATTAATATCTAGGACTTTTCCCTTCCAATCGAGGTACACTAGCCCGTCGCCGGCTTTCTCCCAAAGAGTTCGGTATTTTCCTTCAGATTCGCTGATACCCTCTATTATGACCATTTCATCAGTCATGTAATCTAAACTAGCTGGATTCGAGTGCCGACTCATTCAATATGCATGCTCCAATTAATAAAAAGTCAACATGACAAGATAAAGCCCTTGTGAATCAAGGGTTATTATCAAAAATATGGTTAATTAACCCATCAGCATGAACCACGGATTAGCTTAACCTCCTCAAAAGAAGTTGGTTAAAACTTTAAATCAGCAACTTCAGAAGAACCTTTGAAGTCCCGATTGTTTTCTCAACGTTTTTTCTTTCGCTAGTTTTTGCTCTTCCGAAAGTAAGCCGAGCTTTTCGATTAAGTATAAGCAGTTTTCTGGGGCGTATCCAGCGAAGTGCCCATTATGCGGCGGAGAATTTGAAGATTGAACTTCACAAAAAAATAGGAATTTGCTGGGTTAATATCCAATGATTTATGCTTCTGTTTCTTCAGGCGGCGGAACCCATTTCTCAACAAGAAGGACATATCCGCCTTTGACCTTAAAGCTCACCTTGACGAATATGGAGTCTGCTCCCTTGAACGGAAACATGCTGTCTTCCGCCAAGTCCTTCGGCAAGTAGATTAAGTATTTGCCGTCTTTTCTCCTGAACAACCGCCCTCTTCCATCACTAACCAATCAATTCACCACCCTGAGATTAAACCAACAATTCTAGATAAACTACTTCGATAAGAAAATTTAACATTTGCTATTGTTAAAAATCTTAGTTGCTGCATGTAGGCTTATTACTTTCAGGTTGTTCGGGAGCATATTTGAAGCTGAATGTTAATCTCCGTTTTGAAAGCGCTCCGTAAAGGTCTTTACGACCTATCCACTTTCCTGACACATGCCCTATCCTTGTCAGGTGCCATCTGCTCTTCTTATTGATGTTTCTAAGTTGTGGGTTACTCGTTGTAATGAAAAGAGGCAGACCTGTTTTCGCCGTCCAATACTCAGCTACAGCCGTAAGAAAGCAGGTGCCTATTCCTACGCCCTGATAATCCGGCAGAACCACGAGGCGACTAACACGCCAATACTTCTCTTTATATGGTGAACATAAAAGCGCTATGAAGCCAACAGGCTTATTATTATAGACTGCAACAAAGCACTTTGATGCCTTGTTGAGCTCAGTGTTCAGATAGTGATAGTTCCTAAAGAGCCGCCACAGGTTGTGAGTGCACTGGTGGATTGAAACTTCAATTTGTGGTCGCCGTCTTTTTTTTTACTGAACGACATATCATCGGTGCAGAAAACCCAGTCAGGCTCCAACCAATCCAACACATCATAATGGCAGGTGACAGCTATGAACCGCTTGCCGGTGCGCCTCACGGCTTTGGCTATGGCAAAAGCACTAACCTTGGCGATCTCGCGGTCCACAACACTTGTGAACTCGTCGAACACGATAAGCTGTTGCTTTAGACTGAGGGCGCAGGCGATGTCAACGCGCATCTTCTCGCCTTGACTCAAGTGCTCGTAAGCTTTCAACCAGTCGGGAGGCGAAGCGAAACCCACATTGCACAAGGCGCTGGTGATTTCGCTAACGGACACGTTCTCGGGGAAGTCGTCAAGCACTGTGTCGCTGGTGTATTCAAAGCCGCGGATGTACTCTTTTGGGAATAGCTGTTTGGCTATGCTTGTTTTGCCTGTTCCGCTTCTGCCCACAATAACGCCGATCTGCCAATTCTCACCCTCAATGGGAATAGGCCCAGCAAAACGCTTCTCCATTTTCACGTCTTGCAGGGTGAAGCTTCCGATGACGCTTTGAGCGCGGAAGCTGTCTGGGCGGTTCCACGTTTTCACAATGTCAAAACTCGGCATCGATACCCCTCACTCCTCAGCTTATTGTAAACTGTTTCCTGCTCCGCTTCATCTTTGCAGGAGACAACAACCTCAAAGGTTTCATGATACTCTACTTCCTGAACCTCGCCGTCAAAGTAGGTTTGCAGTTTCTCGTCGGAAAGCCCGAGCAAATACTTCAAATCATCTTCAGCTCCCGCGTCAACGATAATTCTGAACTCCTCAGCGTCCAGCTCCTTCAAGTGTTCGCCTCTAAGCTTGTTCAGAACCTGCCTCAAAAGACGGCGGTCCACGTCCTCAACTGGAAGCCTAATCACGCTGCACTCGGT
>CAZPND010000093.1:0-8533 GCA_964587975.1 uncultured Candidatus Bathyarchaeia archaeon | reverse complement strand
CCTCTCAGTGCAACCAGAACATCATAAGTGGAAACGACATAAGAAACACTGGTTATGGGTTCTACTTCTATAGAGTATATTACAACAATGTTAGCGGAAACAACGTAGAAAACAGCGACGAAGGTGTCCAGTTCTATCAGGCTTCTAATAACAGGTTTTGGCACAACAACTTCATAGACAACACCCAACAAGTCGTCGATAGCGATAACTATCCTAACGTTTGGGACGATGGTTACCCATCTGGAGGGAACTCCTGGAGCGACTATTCTGGCATTGATGCTAATAGCGATGGAATAGGCGACACACCTTACACCATCGACGAAAGCAACCAAGACAGATATCCACTTATGAGTTCAGCACCAACACCAAGTCCGTCTCCAAGCCCATCTCCATCCCCTTCACCCTCTCCTTCGCCGTCTCCATCCCCTTCACCCACCCCAAGTCCGTCTCTAAGCCCTTCGCCGTCCCCAGGCGCTTCGCCGTCTCCAAGCCCAGAACCCACCTCAACGCCAACTCCGCCACCAGAAGAACCGCCATCGCCCCCTTACCTAATAATAGCAATTGCCGTGGGCGTAACCTTCGCTGTAATAGGCGTAGCAGCGTTTATGCTTAAGAAAAAATAAGACAAAAGAAGATTACGAGAAAATAAAAAGAGAAAAGGGAGCGTCCAAAGGCTTATTTTTGAAAATCTGATTGAACAGGAAAACGCAGAAGCGCCGCAATACCGCTTAACGCGAGGAGCTTTGCGCCTGCCTCATGCTCAGTGCTGACCACGGTTATGCTTCCTCTTCGCTGTTCAACTTCGCGCATAAGCTTTTCCAGATGCAAGCGCTGTTCTTCCTCTGCTTCGCGCAGCATTGTGTCTGCCAAAACAAGCGTTTCCACTGCGCCCATTTGTGTCGCGTTCTCAACCTTCTCCAGCCCGTAGGTGATTGTGGCTTCGCCTTTTCCCAGCCGCTTCATGACTTCTTCCATGACCGCGGTTTCGTCAAAAATGCGCATTTGCTTGGCTGCTTTCAAGAGTACCCCTGAACGTAGCGCCTCGTAAATGCCGCTTAAGCCTCCGTTGTTGACGCTTTTAACGTCCACCACGGACTTAGCCATGTCCGCAGTCTCTTCTCTGAGAAAATTTGCAAAGCCGTTTTTTACGAAGCCTACGCCTACAATGACTATTGGACTGTGCTTCGGCGTCCAGAGCTGATTTAAACTGTTGACTACTCGTTTAAAGTAGTCTCTTGTGGCGGCTGAACGTTTGTCCGCTTCATGTTTCCCAGGCAGTTTCATGCGTTCCTCCACTTTTATATCCACGCCGTACTGGCGAGTTTCCGCCACGGCGAAGCCTTCGTCGTCTATGGATAGAATTAGCATCGGTTTTTCGGTTCTGCTTGCCCGCTTAAGCCTGTCAAGGAGATGTTTAGGCCACTGCTTCTTCACGATTGTCAAGGGCTGGTTCAGCGCTATGCTGAGCGTGTGGTGAGCGCCTGTCGGCATGATATCCGGCGCGTGGATGATTACCCCGTGAACGCGCAGCTTGCCCAAGAACTTGTCCCAGCTTACCGATTCAACCTTGACGCCCATGAACGCTGAGATGCGTTCGCCGCTTTTTGGCCTGGAGTATTCTTTGTCAGACTTTATGTTTCTTGATGAGTAAGCGTACACCTCGTCACCTTTGTAGATGACGTTGTACAGGTGCCAAAGGTCATCGTCAGAGCTGGGAACGACTTTTACGAAGCCTTGCCGTAGGTTTTTTCCTATTATTTTCACGTTTCTGTTTCCGCCAAGCTTGTTAATTGCAGACGAGGTAAAAATAATCTGTAGGGAAATATACGTTTCTCTGAAGCTTTTCGCTTGATACAAGGGACTGAATTTTTAAGGAAGATGGACATACTGCACAAAAGGGATGTCGAATGTCTTCAAGGTTAGTCGTGGTGAAAGTTGGAACCAGCAGCATAACAGCCGGAGAGGGAAAACTGGACGAAGAAGAAATGCGCAGGCTAACCAAACAAATAGCCGCCGCTGTCAAGCAAGGGGACAAAGTTGTCTTGGTGACTTCTGGAGCCGTAGCTGCAGGCATAGCTGAACTGGGTATACCTCCGAAGCCTAACGATATTGTTTTCCAGCAGGCCTCGGCGGCTGCGGGACAAAGCGTGCTCATGGCTAAGTACCGTGAGCTTTTCAGGAAGCATGGGTTGAAAGTGGCCCAGATTCTTCTTACCGCTGAGGACCTTTCCAACAGGGCTTCTTACGTGCACACATGCAACGTGCTGGAGATGCTTCTGAAGCTGGATGTGGTGCCCATCATAAACGAGAATGACGTGACTTCTGTTGACGAACTGACACCTCTAACCGAAGGGTACCAAGTAAACTTCAGCGATAACGACATACTTTCGGTTCTTGTAGCCAACACCATAAGAGCCGACCTTGTGGTCATCCTGTCTGACGTTGACGGCATATACACAACCGACCCGCAAAAACCAGGGGCAAAAGTGATAAAAACCGTTGAAAACATCACACAGGAACTGAAAGACACACTAAACGGGAAAAGCCGCTTGGGAAGAGGGGGCATACAGAGCAAAGTTAAGGCAGCCGAAATCGCCACCAGATGTGGCATACCCGTGGTGGTTGCAAACGGGCGAAGAGAAAACGTGCTTATCGACATCCTATCAGGCAAGAACATCGGCACCTACTTCAAACCGTGCGGCCACATGCCGGCAGTAAAACGGTGGATAGCTTACGGTGCCTCCGTGAAGGGGCAAATTTTCGTCAATGAAGGCGCAAAAAAAGCCATTCTTGATGGATCCAGTCTTCTGCCTGTGGGCGTGACCAAAGTGGTGGGGCACTTCAATGTGGGCGACATTGTTAGTTTGGTTGACGAAAACAACGTTGAGTTTGCGAGGGGAAACCCAAATTATAACAGCGGGGAGTTAAATACTATAAAAGGGTTAAAGATTGCTCAGGTCAAGAAAGAACTTGGGATTACGCGACCCAAAGATGTGATTGACCATCGGAATGTGCATCTTACAGAGGGAGAAAAATGATTCTTGAAATATGCAAGAAAGCAAAAGCAGCCTCTTATCAGCTTGCTAAGCTCTCAACAGAAGCCAAGAACACTGCGCTATGCAGAATGGCGAATGCGCTTGAAGCAAACGTCGATAGAATTCTCGCCGCGAACAAGCAAGACGCCGAGGCTGCTAAAACCAAAAGGTTGAAGCCCGCACTACTCGACAGGTTAGCCTTAGATAAGCGTAAGATAGAAAACATGGCATGCTGCCTACGAGAAGTTTCTGCACTGCCCGACCCCGTAGGTGCCATCGTGAACTCGTGGACTAGACCCAACGGCTTGATAATCGGGCAGCTGCGTGTGCCATTAGGCGTCGTAGGGGTCATTTACGAGTCTCGTCCAGACGTTACGTCGGACGCCGCTGGGATATGCATCAAGTCAGGCAACGCGGTAATCCTTAGGGGCGGTTCGGACGCCATAAACTCCAATGTGACGATAGGCGAAGTGCTCAGGGACGCACTGGCGACCACAAGTGTGCCCGTTGACGCAGTTCAGGTTGTACAGTCTACAGAGCGCGGCGCGGCGGAAGAACTCATGCGAATGAGAGAGTACGTGGATGTGTTGATTCCCCGCGGAGGCGCAAATTTGATTAAAACAGTGGTGGAGAAGGCGCGGGTTCCAGTAATTGAGACGGGCACTGGAAACTGCCACATCTACGTTGAGGAAGACGCTGACCTGGAAAAAGCGGTTCCCATAATCATAAACGCGAAGTGCCAGAGACCCGGCACATGCAACGCCGCAGAAAAGTTACTAGTGCATCAAAACATAGCCGAGAGTTTCCTGCCCACGGCAATCGCGGCACTTAGGGTGGAAGGCGTAGAGGTGCGCGGAGACGACCAGACCGTGAAGATAGTTCCAGATGTGAAACTCGCGACTGAAAAGGACTGGGGCACAGAATACCTTGACTTGATAATAGGCGTAAAGGTCATGAAAGACTTGGACGATGCGGTTGCTCACATCAACAAGTACGGCACCAAACACTCCGAGTCGATTTTGACTTCAAACTTTGAGAAGGCGATACATTTCATGCGGGAAGTGGATTCGGCAGCGGTTTACTGGAACGCTTCCACGCGGTTCACGGATGGAAACCAGTTCGGTTTGGGCGCGGAAATCGGAATCAGCACACAAAAGATTCATGCGAGAGGTCCCATGAGTGCTCAGCACCTGACCACCATGAAGTACTGCATACTGGGCAGCGGGCAAATAAGAAAATAATAATCAATGCCCGTTCTTCGCAGAAAATCGGAAAACATAACGAAAGGTCTATTTGTCATTTCGCACCTTACTACAAAACGTGCATTTTGGTGAAAACGTGATGCAAGCAGATTTCAAATATGAGCCAAGAAAGCTGGAAAAAGGCTATAACAACAGAACATTACATGTTGACCTTTCACGAATGAAAATCACAAGCAAACCCGTATCAGAGAAAATGAAAGAAACGTTCACTGGAGGACGAGGCTTTGACCTGTGGCTGTTGTGGAACGCGCTTCCGAAAAACCGCGTTATAAAATGGAATGATCCTGAAAACGAAGTTTGCTTAGCATGCGGACCATTAGGCGGCATTCCTGTTTATCCGGGCGGCGGAAAGAGCATAGCCGTAGCCATTTCGCCCTTGACGGGTATCGTTGTGGATTCTAACGTCGGCGGCTATTTTGGTCCTTACCTGAAATTTGCTGGTTGGGATGCGCTTGAGGTGCAGGGCAAACCTGATTCCGAAGTGGTCATAATCATCGATGGTGACGCAAGCCGAGTCCATGTTGAAGACGCCACGGCGCTTCCTTCGGAGACACAGTTGATTACAGAGGCTATGGCGCAGAAGTACGGCGGCGATAATCCGTTTAGCATTTCTGTGGTGGCGTCTGGTCCGGGCGCAGAGCACACGTTAATTGGCTGCTTGAACATTTCATGGTATGATGCTGCAAGGCGCGTGCACAGGTTCAAGCAGGCGGGCAGAGGCGGCATAGGCACGGTGCTGCGCGATAAGAAGGTAAAGGCTATTGTGGTCAAGTATTCGGGGAAAATCACTGTTGAAAATAACGGTCCAGCTGACGCCGATTTGGTGAGGGAAATCGGCACCTCTTACAATCGCGAAATCAGGGCGCTTGACCCGAAACAGAATGAGATGGCGGCTATCGGCTCATCACAGCTCGTGTCTGCCATGAACAGTTTTGACCTGTTACCAGTAGACAATTTCAGGTATGGCAGTCATCCTGAGGCGGAGAAGCTGGGCAGGGAAATTTACCGAAGTAAATTTGATGCAGGGTTTGACGGCTGCTGGATGGGTTGCTCCATGTCATGTGCTCATGTGGTGAAGAATTTTGAGCTTAAGACTGGACCGTACAAGGGGCAACGAGTTTTCGTCACTGGACCCGAGTACGAGACAGCCGCTGGTGTGGGCAGCAACTGCGGCATTTTCGATGTGGACCATGTTATCGAGATGAACTTTTACTGTGACATTTACGGTTTGGACACGATTAGCGTGGGAACCGCTACCGCCTTCGCTATGGAATGCTATGAGATGGGCTTAATCGACAAGAAAGCCACAGGAGGCTTAGAATTGTGCTTCGGCAACAAGGACGCGGCGATTGAGCTTGTGCATCAGATGGCGCGGGGCGTAGGCTTCGGCGTCGTGGTGGGTCAAGGCATAAGGCGGATGAAGAAACTGTTTGCGAAGAAGTACGGCTCAGACGCGAAGACCCTGCAGGACATCGGTATGGAATCCAAAGGCTTAGAGTTCTCAGAGTATGTGACTAAGGAGTCTTTGGCGCAGCAGGGCGGGTACGGCTTGACGCTTAAGGGTCCGCAGCATGACGAGGCATGGCTGATTTTCCTTGATATGGTTCATAATTTAATGCCTACTTTCGAGCAGAAGGCTGAGAACCTGCACTGGTTCCCGATGTGGCGAACCTGGTTTGGGCTTAACGGCTTGTGCAAGCTTCCATGGAACGATGTTGTGCCCGAAGGCAACAAGCAGACGAAAGAGCCCGCTAAAGTGATGGCGCATGTTGAGACTTACGCCAAACTGTTCCACGCCGTCACAGGCAGAAAAGTAACCTCTGATGACCTGATAGTGATGAGCGAGAAAGTCTACAATTTCCAACGCGTCTTTAACCTTCGCATGGGCTCTGGAACACGAGCGCAAGATACGGTGCCGTACCGTGCAGTTGGACCAGTTACAAAAGAGGAGTATGAAAGCCGCAGCGAACGCTACGACAAGCAGCTCAAAGAAAAGCTTGGCATTGATACGGCAGGCATGTCGACTGAGGAGAAAATGGCTGCGCTTAGGACGTATCGTGAAGAGGAGTACGAGAAGCTGAAGGACGCGGTTTACAAACGGCGCGGCTGGACACCTAATGGCGTGCCGACTGTGGAGAAAGCCAAAGCGTTGGGGATAGACTTCCCAGACGTTATCGCGTTGCTTCAGCGTAAAACCTGAAACGCCTATCGGGCTACAGGCGGAAAGTTGCCGGCTGAAAACGAAAGCGTGTAAACCGTAAAGAAACTCGTCTTAAGCTTAGCAAACTCTTCCTCGCGTTGTTGGTCGGACATAGTTCCGGTGTGTTTGAGCCATGTTTCATAGCTGGTTCGCCATTCGCGCAGGTATTTAAGTGGGTCTGGGTTTTCATCATCTGAGAACCAAGCGTTCAGTTGCTTCCTGAATTTTGACTGCCTTTTTGCGAGTATAAATGGGACGGCTATTGTTTCTATGTAGTTATTCATGAGTTTTACAGCGTCTTCAAACTCCTTGTTTCTTTCGGCGTGCTGCAATCGCTCATAATACTCTGAAAACAGGTTAATTCGCACGTAACCTATCTGAGTCAGAAGCAGCCTCCTCTTGTATTGGGGTTTAGCTTTGCTTCTCAAAACCTGCTCCAACTCATTCCTCGGCATTACGGGAAAGTCTTGTTTCCTGTTCCTTATCGCCTCTGAGTCTATCTCGTCAAGTTTCGTTTTTAGTTCCTGAAAAGTCTTTTCCAGTCCTTTCAGAGAATTGTCCTGAAACATAATGCCCTCAGTCAAAGTTTTGGACACTGAAATATAAGAGGTTTGTTCTAGTTACGCACATGCTTTTTTCAGATGGCTTCTTCATTAACAGCCAGTTCAACGCTGAAGCCCACTATATAATATGGGGGTAGCTAAACCGAGGTTATACTCTTCAGGCGTGAATTCAAAAGTTTATAGGCTTTCACTCACCATTCTAAAGTGGCGATAGCCAATGAAGGTTACGTTTTGGCTTTTAGACATCAGCTCAAAGTTAAGAAGCAGCACGGCTGAGCTGTGGCTGTGGGGAGTTGACGACAAAGGCAACAGATGCCTCGTTATTGACAAGAATTTTATTGACTATTTTTACGCCGTGGTTGAAGAGCAATTTGACCCGTCGAAGGTTGCCGAGGAAATCAGAAAAGCACTTGCAAAGTCAATAGTGAAAACAGAAGTTGCCCAGCGACGTTTCTTCGGGAAGCCCGTGCAAACAGTGAAAGTCTACTGCAGAAACCCAAAAGATACTGCAAAGCTTGCACGGTCACTTCGAAGCTTCGAAGGGGTAAAAGAATGCCTCGAAGACGACGTTCGCCTGTCCATGAAGTACCTCATCGACAACAACGTGGTTCCGTGCGAATGGCACGAAGTAGACGCGGTGGAAGAAAAAAACGCGTTAGGCGTCAGAACAGGCAAACTCTACCAAGCTAAGGCGCCTCCACAACTGCTGGAAAAGCAAGAGGTTCCGCCTTTACGCGTCCTAAGCTTCTCCATGATTTGCTACAGCCATGAAGGCACGCCAAAACCCGACCGAAACCCCGTGGTAATCATATCAACGGCCACTGGCAACGGCGTGGAAAAGCAGTTCCTTGCTGACGAAAAAGGAAACGACAAGACTATAATTGAAGAATTCATAAGCTATGTTCAAAAATTCGACCCTGACATCATCGTGAGTTACGGCGCAAACAAGGTTGACTGGACTTACCTGATGGAAAGATGTCGCATGTTGAAAATGAAGCTTAACATTGATCGGGCATGCACAGAGCCGCATACGAGCGTGTATGGTCACGTTTCGTTAACTGGCATAGCTAACATTGACTTGGCTGATTTTGTGGACGAATTTCCCAGCGTTAAAGTCAAGAATCTCGTGAACATGGCAGACAACTTGGGCGTCATGAAAATGGACCATCGCGCCATCATAGAAGATGTTGATTTCGCCGATTACTGGGACGACAAACACAAACGGGACAGCCTAAACCGCTGTAGTTTGGACAACGCTCGTAGGCTCAAAGGTGTCGCGGAGCTACTGCTGGATTTTGCCATGCAGCTCTCAAGCCTCGTAAGCCTGCCGTTAGACCACGTTATGACTGCAGCTGTTGGGTTCCGCGTAGAATGGTTTTTGATCAAGCATGCGCAGAAAATTGGTGAGCTCATACCTAAGAGAGTTGAGCAGCCTTACAGGCCTTATGCTGGTGGCTTGGTGCTTAAGCCTGA
>CAZPND010000092.1:0-8685 GCA_964587975.1 uncultured Candidatus Bathyarchaeia archaeon | reverse complement strand
CCATCTTTTTGAGTTCTTCGATTTCAAGTAGCAAGTTTCCTCGTTCGGATTCTAATGATCTGATTTGGTCAACTGTGTTTTTGATGTTGCTCATGGTTAATCTTGCCTGCTGCCGTTGACTTTGTTGTTGTTGACACTTAAGACTTTTGCAGTTTGGGTGGGTTCTTTACGGGTTTCGGGGGTGGATTCAATTTTTATATATGGTTTGCAGATAACTCATGTTGGTTGTTGGATTGTGCTTTAATGAGGAAAACGATATTCAAGAAGCTTGAAGCTCAAGGGCTCATCGCGAATTATAATCGTTTGAGAAAGAATTTGCCGCCGAAGCTTCCTAAGAGGGTGTTTATTTGGGATGAGACTTTTCGTGAGGCTTTGAAGGCTCCTACGGTGTTTTTGACGTATGTGGAGCAGGTTAAGCTTGCTAAGTTGATGGATGAGGCTGGAGTTTCTGTGATTAATGTTGGTTTTCCTGCTTTGTCTGAGGGTGAGAAGCATAATGTTAAGCGGATTGTGAATGAGAGTTTTAAGAATGCGGCGTTGACGGCTTCGGCGGATTGTACGCGGGAGAGTGTGGATGCGTGTTTGGAGTGTGGTGTTAAGGATATTACTGTTGAGGTGCCGTTTAATGGGCTTAATTTGAAGTATAGGTTGAAGATGTCTAGGCAGGAGGCGTTGGAGAAGACTGTTGGGAGCCTTGAGTATGCGCGGGATCATGGTGCGAAGGTGAATTTTACGCTTTTGGATGGTTCGCGAACTCCGCTTGAGGATATTCTGCAGGTTTTTGAGGCTGTGGCTGATGCTGGTGCGGAGAAGTTGGCTGTGGCTGATAGTGTTGGGTTTTTGAGGCCGCTTTCTATGCGTTATCTTATGGCGCATGTTCGGGATGCGTTGTCTGAACGGGTGAAGGCGAAGGTGGAGCTTTCGGTTCATTGTCATAACGATTTTGGTTTGGCGACTGCGAATACTTTGGCGGCTGTTGAGGAGGGTGTGACTTATTTGCATACGTGTGTGGCGGGTTTTGGGGAGCGTGCTGGGTTGGCGCCTTTGGAGGAGGTTGCTACTGCGTTGGAGTTGTTGTTTAATATTGATACTGGGGTTGATTTGGGGCGGGTTTATCGTCTTGCGCAGTCGGCTGAGAAGGCGTTTGCGTTGCCGATTCAGTTTCATAAGCCGATTGTGGGGGATGGGATTTTTGCTCATGAGGTGGATCAGGAGTTGGAGGAGATGCGTGCTCATCCGTTGCTTTTTGAGCCTTTTCCGCCTGAGATTGTTGGGCGTGAACCTACTTTGTTTATTGGTAGGAACACGGAGCAGACGTTGATTCAGCAGCTTTTGGAGAAGGCGGGGATTCGTGCTTCGCCTAGGCAGATGGATGAGTTGTTTCGGCACATTAAGGGTCCTCAGGAAAGGTTGGATAAGGGTGAGTCTCAGATGACGTTTTATCAGGTGAAGAAGTTGATGAAGGAGTTGCGGAAGGGTTTTACGATGTGGGATTTTTGGCGTTTGGTTGAGCAGGTTACTCGGCAGAAGCCTAAGTTGCAGGATAAGAACGGGAAAGCGGGTGATTCGGAAGGTAGCTGAGAGGTGTTTGGTGGGGTTTTTTTAGTTTAGCTGCTGTTTTATGGCTGAGATTTCTTCTTTGCGTATGTTTCTTGGGTAGTTGTAGATTGGTCCGCTTGGTTTTTCGTTGTAGAATGGGCGGTTGCAGTTTGGGCATCCTGAGGTGAGGAATGGGTTTCCGGTTTCCACGATGTATGTGAGTGTTTCTTTTTTGATGCCGTAATCTGTTAAGCGGCTGTTGCTGTCGAAGTGCATGTCTTCTGAGCGTGCGTGTTTGTTGACGATTAAGTGTCTTGCGAGTTGGATTCGCCTGTATATTTCGATTGGTGGTTGGGGTTTCGTTTCTAGGGCTGTGCCGCGAACTGGGGTGAAGGCGAAAAGGGCTGGTGTAACGTTCATGTCAACGCATCTTTGGATTAGGCTTACTGCTTCGTTTTCGGTTTCGCCTAAGCCGATGATTATGTGTGTGCTGACTTTTCCTTTGCCGAAGACTTCAATGGCTTCGCGGAGTTGCCTGAACTGGTTTTCCCATGTGTATGGTCCGTTTGCGTTTGCGCCTTTGACTTCGTTGAACAGTTTTTCGGTTGCTGCGTCTATGGCTATGCCGATTCTTTCTGCGCCTGCTTCTGCTAAGTGTCTTATGTTCTGCGCGTTTAGGGGTTGGCAGGATACCGAAATGGGAACGTTTGCGTGCTGTTTTAAGGCTTTGACTGTCGCTGTTAGATGGGTGAAGACTTCGGGGTAGTTTAGGGCTTGGATGCACACACGGCGTATTCGCTGATTGGTATATGCGTTTCCGATTTTTTTGAGAACGTTTTCTGTAGCGAAAGCAAGCCAGGAAACCCTTGAGAGCATTTCTGCTTTGCTGCGGCTGGTTCTTGCTTGGGGGCAGAAGAGGCAGTTGGCGGTGCATTTGCCTGGTTTGTAGGTCATGAGGTATGCGGTTGTGGGTGCGGCGTTTAGTTTGCCTTCTAAAAGCTCGAGAACGATTGCGGAGCCTATGGAAACTCGTATTTGCTGGGGTAAGTCTGCTTCTGTTTGGGTCTGGTTTTTCGCCAATTGCCTCACAGGAGGGAAAACAATGGGTGATATGGTATATTAGCTGAACTGTTGTGTGATTTTTTTTTCTATAGCCCCCTTATATAAAGGCGGAAATCAAGGTAGAACTGCCGTTTGCTTCGGAGAGAATTCGTCTACTGGTTTCACAATAGCTCATTTATGTGCTCAAAGAAAAACATTATATTCTCAGGTTTGTTTGAACTCTTGTTCGTTAAAGATTTAGGGAATCTGCAGGGGGTTTGGCTGTTAAAAGGGTGAAGGCGTTGTTCTTAACGCTTGGTTCTGGCTCTTTTCTTGTTTGGCTTTACGTAGCTGCCAGAATTATTTTCAGTAGGGTTCCGTTGAATAGTCGGTTTATTGATGCTGTGCCGTTTTTCACGTTTACCACGCTGGGGATTGTTGCTTTTGTTTCGAGCTTGGTTTTCATGTTTCTGTATCTTACAGAGGACTAAATCTTCACGGAAAACACATGCGAAAGGAAATTTCCGCATGCTATTGGGCGGTTTTTGCGCCAATAGCGACCCCTCCCCTATCGTTTTTTGGCAGAACGCGCTACCGATAGACCCCCTCTATAGTTTCTGCAATGAATCTCTATTAGGATCCTAATAGGCTACAAATATGCTGTTAATCGGAAAAACCGAGAGCTTGATTAACAAGAAACGCCCATTTAATTATAAGGTGTTTGCGCCGTGCCTCCAGCAGTAGTCAAGAGTGTTAGAGACCTGATTTTCTGGCAGTACGCCAAGATAATCGCGGCTTCAGCAGGCATCGGAAAAAAGGACTACGGCTTCGTCATGTCCAAGTTCAAGCAGCTTAGGCAGGGCGAGATTTCATGGAACGAAATCAGAGAATACGTCAAAGAGAAAGAACAAGCTGACGAATGCATATTCTGCGGCGCCACGGCAAACCTCACGCTGGAACACCTGCTGCCTCGAAGCCACAACGGACCCGACGTTGAAAAGAACCTCGTCTGGATATGCAAAAGCTGCAACAGCTCAAAAGGCTCAAGAAGACTATATGAGTACTTCGCCATCCAAGCTGGCGTGGAAGCAGCCAAGTACGGCGTGCCAAGGATAGCGGAAGGCAAATACCTGAAACTCGCATTCGAAACACTTGAAGAAAAGAGTCTTTTAGAAACCAACGCGACAGAATTGAGCGGAACAATCTGCCCAAGATGCGACATGAAAACACTCTGCGTGAAACATGGAACCGAAGGCAAACTTTCGCCCTTCTGCATAGACGGCATGTTAACACTATGCTTCAGCGGCGGCTAAGTTATCTTTCTTCGTTTTGTCGATGTTTTTTCAATAGTTCGGCAACAGCATAAGATAGTTTACTTGCTTCGTTAGACCAATTATAGAGTTCTTTTTCCTCAAATTTCAGATACTCATTTGGGCTATGGGCAAGTTTATTTCTCATCTTTCTTAACTCGCCGACCTTCTGATATGTTTCAGCATCTATTAAATCAGATATTACAAAATCTTCTCAAGTTCTGCGACCCTCAAGCTGTATCTGATTGGTTTTATTTTTTTGATTTTAAGTATCTCATTTACAAGTTGCGACCCGTAAAATTCTATAAATGCAATCTTCTGAATGATTGTACTTGCATATGCAAGTTTTCTCCGTTCTGGGTATCTCTCATCGCTACCAAGAGGGGCAATAAAAGGACAAGTATTATCAGTTATTCGACATCGGTCAGGTTCGGGAAGGTCCATGATTTTGAGATTAGCACAAAAATGTGCAATATGAAAGTGCGAATGAGTCCCTTTCTCATCACCATGAGGGTCAGGTTCTATCGTAATGGTTAAAGTGGCATCAGTTTTTCCAATTAAGCAATGAAAATGAAGTGTCTCTTCCACATCATACTTGAATGCCTTTTTCAAGTGGCTATCGTCATCTTTACTCATGTTTCATCGCTTCTACTTCACTATTCTGATTATTTCTTTCGGTTCAGCTATAACAATTTGCACATAAATTTAAGAAACAATTGGTATTATATCAAAGGTGAAAATTTTGTCTTTATTCGGTTCAAACCTTAATGAAGTCGAGAATCGCATATTCGAGAATCTAAAAAAGACAAAAGCAGTTTTTCCTGAAGAAACTCGAAGAATTGAATGGGGGTTGGCTTTAATGCGGGATTTGACTCAAATTACGAAAGATGCAATAAAAGATTATAAAACAAAACCGAACCTATTTACAAATCACAATCTTTTCTCAAGAAATAGGCAGTTGTTGCTAAATGCCTATTTTTGTTTATTATCTTCAAGCTATGGAACGGAATTTGTCATTCTAAGGACAGTGTTGGAAAACAACAATCTCATGCGATTGTTTAATAAAAATCCTCAATATGCTTTTGAATGGTTATCAGAAGACGCACAAAAACGGTTTCCTAAAGAAACACAAATAAAATATGGCAAATCAGGAAAACACGACAAAAAATACAAGGCGGGGTTCGTAAGGAAACATGTTTTTGAGGAAATTGAGCAGGAAAAAGTTAGAAAAGATATTACGCAATTCTATGATGACCTATGCCATTATACACATCCTAATTTTCGTGGTTGGCATGAGTTAACAGGGAAATTACGCGATATTGAAATTATTTTGAATATGCCTCACTTTCAAGAAAAAAATGCTGAAACAGCAGTTGGAATATCACTTTTCTTAATGCAATTAACTTTTAAGCCCTTCGTTGAAACGTTCAAAGGCTATTTAGCGGGATTTGCTTATCAACTTGAAGAATGGCAAAGTAACTTCAACAAGTTAATACTTAGATACAACGATTAGACTATACAGCATGCTAAACCGTCTTTCACTTTCATAGAGAGTGCCAAAAAACAATTTATATTCTCAGAGACCAGTGTGAAAAAAAGATAGCTAACATTTCTCTGATTTCAGGTAGCTTCTAACCCATTTTGGCAGATTATAACCTTTGATTCTTAGTTTTGCGCGTGTTTTTCGTTTAAGATTTAGGCTTCACAAATGCTTTATTCAAAAAACGCGTATTCAGATTCAGAGCGTGCAAATATGCGAAGGTCTAAACTTGAACTTTACGAAGACATCCTAACCGCCCTAGTTGACAGAAACCTGACCGTTGACGCCATCGCCTACGACTGCAACATGGACTGCTTCGGCGTTCGCACGCGACTCGACTTTCTCCTGAAAAGCAACCTCGTAGAAGAAAAAACATACAAGGAAAAAACACGGTACGCCCTGACACGAAGAGGCTTAGCCATCTACAAAACCCTGGCAATCACAAAAAGCCTGGAGAAACTGCAAACCAACATCAAACGCATAGACGAAGCCCTCCAAGCAATCCCCGCGTTCTCAGAGTACAACGCGGAAAAAGCCAAACACAAAAAACACAACAAAAACTATTAAGCAAGCCGCATTCACAGAGAAAATCATGCAGCCCACCGCAAACGCAGTTTGGCACTACAGCACAAAAGAACTTTTAAACCTCCTGAACACAGGCACGCTTACGCCGAAGCCTAAAACCGTCCACTTCTACGCCCCCAGCTTCACCTACTACAAAACCAGCCACCACCATTCTACGCCGACACAATTCCCAACGATATCCGTCACAGGCACCGCATGCGCACTAAACTGCAAACACTGCGAAGCAAAAGTTCTGCAAACCATGCACCCCGCCACCACGCCAGAAAAGCTCTTTGCGCTGGCGGCACAGCTTAAGCGGCAAGGCGCTTCAGGCTGCCTCATCAGCGGCGGATGCACACCAAACGGCTCCGTCCCGCTTACACCGTTCATCCCAGCCATCAAGAAAATCAAACGCGAACTGGGCTTAATTGTCTTCGTCCACACAGGCATAATCGACCCCGCAACCGCCGCCGCGCTTAAGCATGCAGGCGTAGACGCCGCGTTAATAGACGTAATAGGCTCAGACGAAACCATAAAAAAAATCGGCAACCTCAACGCGACAACCAAAGACTACGCCGCGTCCCTAAACGCCATGAAAAACGCAGGATTACACATTGTCCCCCACGTCATCGTCGGACTTCACGACGGAAAACTGAAAGGCGAACTCGCCGCGCTCAAAACCATCGCCTCAGCAGACCCCTCCGCCGTGGTAGTAATAGCGTTCATGCCCATACGTGGGACAGCCATGGCAAAGGTCAAGCCGCCAACCCCAGCAGACATCGCCAAAGTCACAGCCACCGCCCGCCTAATGTTCCCAGAAACCCCCCTCGTGCTGGGATGCGTGCGGCCGAAAGGCAGGCACCGCACCGAAACCGACATCCTCGCACTTAAAGCAGGAGTAGACGGCATAGCCTTCCCAAGCGAACAAGCTATCGAATACGCCGAGCAACACGGGTACAAGACCAGTTTTTCTTCGCACTGCTGCGCCCAAATCTACGTGGACGCCGCCATTCGAAGCGCTTCGAAGTGAACCTTGGAACACGTTTTTCACGAAAACTCTACCCAGTTTTTGGCTGTGACGCCGCCCGAAGCATCTTGTAGCCAAGAACCACCGTCCACACGCCGCCCGCAAGACCCGACACCGCCTCGGGAACAGCCACGCCCGAAACATAATGAACCGTATAGTACAGCACCCACGGCAACGCCGCAACAACCGCCACCGCCAACGTGAACAAAGCCATTTTCGCCTGGCGTTCAAGGGCAAAGCCTGCTGTAATGACAAGCAGTGAAATCGGCAACAGCACAAAGAACGCCACAGAACACATGTAATGCGTGGGCGACACGCTCTCAGGAAACGTGCCAATCGCCACAAGAGACACGCACGCCAAAGCAAAAACAACAACGCCCACCCGACCAATTACGCTTTCAACAAACAACACGCACAAACCTACCGCAAACGTAAGGCACAAAACCCCGCAGATAATCAGGCCGCTGTTGAAAACTCCCGCAGTAACACCCGACACCACACCCAAATCACTTAACGCGTTAGCGGTCCAGCTGAACTGCGGATAAGAACCCACAGCCAAAAGAATAAACGTGAAAGCCAAAACCGGCGCAAGCACACCGTAAACCCCCGACACCCGAAGCAACCCAGCATACCGAGACCTAGACAACCCCTTCAACCTCAAAAACAAAATGCCACTTCAACGCTTAAGAGTTTATGCTCCCTGGAACGAAGCGCCTCAGCCTCCGCAGCGACCGCAACTTCTCCTTCTCACCCAACTTCGCCGCCTCCACCGCCCGCCGCAACACCTGAACCGACTCATCCATGGCACGGCGGTCAACAGGAAACGGCACCCCATCCTTCCCGCCATACGCAAAACTGAACTTCACAGGATCCTCCCAGCTCGGTTTTTCGCCGTAAATCAGCTCCGCAACTAAGGCTAAGCCCCGCACCGTGGCAGGTCCAACACCTCTTACGCTTAGGAGTTCCTCGTAGTTCCTCGGCTGAAACTCGTACACCCTCGTCATCGTCTCCCAACTAATAGTCCTCGGCATGTTAAGCGCTTCAATGGATTGCCTCCACGGGTCCCGCTCCGCCTTAGGCAGCCACTCCTGAAGCGACCTCTGATGCAACGGCCTCGCCGCCTCAAACAAACGCAAAACCTTCCTCGGCGGCTCCTTCGCCACATCCACCGACGCCCTGCGAGCACCCTCACTGATTTTCGCAGTCATGTTCAACGCTTTCTCCCGCCTCACGTCACCGACCACGGCGTTATGCGGCTCCACAATCAGACTGGCGGTGGTGTCTGAAAGCCAGTGGTAACGCCTCGCCGAACGGTCCGCTGCGCTCATGCCCTGCTGAATAACCGCCCACTTCCCGTCTTCCGTTAAGAGGAACGCGTGATGATACAGCTGATAACCCGCTTGGATGGCGGTGTTGTCCACCTTCGCGGTCATCCTACTCGTGTACGTGAGCGCTTCAATGCGATCTTCTGAAAACCCGAATTTCCCGCCGACTTCCGCGATTTCCGCGGGTGTTTTCCGTGAGGTTCTGCCCTTTCCGCCGCAGACAGCCATGCCATGTTCCTCAGGCGAAAGCGCCTGCTTAAGCACACCAGTAAGCACCGTGGTCACGCCTGAACTGTGCCAGTCGTAGCCTAAAACACAGCCTAACGCCTGAAACCAGTA
>CAZPND010000091.1:0-8950 GCA_964587975.1 uncultured Candidatus Bathyarchaeia archaeon | reverse complement strand
TGGGAATTCCCAAGCCGAACGCGGTCCTGCAGAGTTCAACAGACTGATGAGCAATCGCTATGTCCGGGGGATCATCCTTGAACAACTTGGAAAACTGAACTACGCGTTTAGCGCTTTCCTCAAGTCTTGAAAAAAGCGTGGCGGGACGATATTTCCCGATCACCACTGGTTTTTCGCCGAGAATACTAGCTAAAGCCAGCGTGTCCGGATGCTCCCGCGTGGTAAGTATTACGTCGTGGCCTGCCTGTCTTAGGCGCTTGGCGATTGCTGAGCCGTATCGCATGTGCTTGCCTGTGCACGCGTCATACCAGATTTTCACGGTTGAATTTTCACCTTTTCGCCTGTTTTTCTCTGATAAAGGCTTCACGCTTAGCCTCATACTCTTCTTTAGTCATGACCTCTTTTGCCGGAACACCCATCAAAACCTTTCCAGCCGGAACGTTCTTGGTTACCACGCTTCCCCCGCCGATAACCGAGTTTTCGCCTAAAACCACATCTGGCAGCACCGTGACTCCGCCGCCGATTACGACGTTATCCTTCACCACTGGCGCTGTCAGAAGGCTGCTTTTCGGATACTTGTCGTTGAGAAGCGAACTGTTAGGCGCGATGAACACGTTATCGCCGAGGACACACTCGTTTGAAACGGTCACGTGCGCCTGTATGTTACAGTTTTTGCCTACAACCACGTTTTTGCCTATATCAACGAAGCTGCCGATGCACGTGCCGTCACCTATTTTCGTGTTTTCCCCTATCACAACGTAATTCCAAACCACAACGTCCCGTCCGAATTGAACGTTGGCGCCGATTATTACTCCCTTCCCCGTTTTTGGCTTCTGCATACCCTTCACTTCTGGAATTCAAGGTTTAAATAGTTTAAAAATTTACTTAATTTTTCTGTTAGAGGAAGAGTTCAAATTGGCTAAGGAAACAGTCCTCGTGGTGGGTTTAGGCGAAATTGGACGTACTTTGTTCGAATTGCTGAAGGAAAACGCCGCCTTCACGGTTTACGGATTAGACTTAGATGAAACAAAAATGCGCGCAACACGCCAAGACCCGAGCAAACTTCCAAAGGAAGTAGACACCATGCACATCTGCCTTCCATGCAAAAACCAGGAAAAATTCGTAGCTCAGGTCGCGGATTACGCAAAACGGTTCAAACCAAAACTGCTCATCGTCAACAGCACGGTGCCTCCGGGAACCACCCTGAAAGTCCAGCAGGCCTGCGCATGCCTCGTTGCACATTCACCTGCGCGTGGAATGCACAAAAGCCCCGAGCACATGAAGTGGGAGCTAAAGCGGTGGACAAAATATGTTGGCGGAGCAGACGCGAAAGCCGCAGAAGCCGCTTGTAAACATTTTGAAAAACTCGGGTTGAAAGTAAAAAAGCTGAAAAGCTGCACAGAAACCGAGCTGGCCAAGCTGTTTGAAACGACCTACCGCGCGTGGATGATTGCCTGCTTCCAAGAGATGCACAGAATCTCCCGCGCTTTCGACGCCGACTTCGATGATGTGGTTGATTTTCTGGAAGACACGCACCGCGTCAGATTAGACCGGCCGATAATGTTTCCAGGATTCATTGGGGGACACTGTCTCATACCCAACACCGAACTGCTGCTGCAGTCGTATGATTCAGAGTTTTTGAAGCTAATCTTAAAGTCAAACCAGAAGCGAAAAGACGAGATTAAAGACAAGGCGGTTCAAAAAGAAGCGGCGAAAATCGCTGACAGGGTGGAAAAATTAGAGAAAGAGGTTGGAGAAAAACCTGAAGAATGCGATTGACGCTTATGAGACCTCATTTACTTGAATCAAAACCGCGGTGTACACATGAAAGTAGTCATGATTAACGACGCTGCGTTTGTAGGAGAAACTCTACTCAAGTACATGCCGGCTGACCTGAAAAAACAGCACATCAAGCGCAGCCGAGGCCTCTGGGACAAAACTTTCGGCATAGCCCTCAAAATTTTGAGGGCAAAAGGCGACGTGTACCACGCGCATTATCTTTTACAAGACTGCTACATCGCGTCCAAGCTCGGCAAAAAACCGTTAATTGGACACGCCCACGGCAGCGACTTACGTGACGAAATCAAAAAAAGAAAATGGGGCTGGATCATCAAAAGCAACCTGCGAAGCTGCAACAAGATACTCGTTGCCCAACCCACCATCTTAGACAAGGCTCTGGAATTTAACGAGACCGCAGAGTACTTCCCTATTCCCTTCGACCCCACAATCTTTTTCCCCACGCCGCTTCCACCTGAACGCCCAGAAAAACAAGTGTTCATAGCCTCAACCCACGATTTCAGAGTTAAAGGCACCGACAAATTCCTGAGGGCTCTGGCTTCTTTGTCAACACCCGTGCGAATAAAGAGCTTGAGGGCTGGAAAAAACTTTGCAGAAGCTCAACAGCTTGCACAAGAGTTAGGCTTGAAAGTGGATTTCACACCTAAAGTTCCACATGACAAAATGAGCGCGCTGTACAGGGAAAGCGACCTGGTTTTAGGAAGCTTCAGCATAGGCCAGTTAGACACGGTCGCTATAGAAGCCATGGCCTGCGGCCGCCCCGTGGTCCACTCGGTTGCAAAGAAATTCTTCCAAACCTGCCCGTTAGATGAACTTGAAAGCATCGATGAGGCCGCGGAGGTCATTCAGAGGCTGCTGGTTGACGAGAAAGCACGTGAACAACAAGTCAAAACTCAGCTGGACTATGTCAACTCCACTCATGCCGCGCCTTTGCTGGCTGAAAGACTGTTTGAAATTTACACTGAACTACACAAGAAATGATGCAGAGCGGATGCAACCCGCAGTCGGGCATCTGAAGGTTTAGTGCCGAAATTCAAGCGCCTTACGTTCGGAATGAAGAGTTAAATAAGTAGAAAAAAGACTCTTACTTCAAAAAAGGCTGCAGACGGAGAAAATCTTTGATAAAACTTAGAATCGACGTCGACTATCCATACCCTTCAAGGTTAAGAAGCTTTATCTACACAGCTTTCAACACCCACGTTCGCCAAGACTACTTGAAAAACTCGAAAATCTTGGCAAGAATGATTAATGAGTCACCACAAGAAGTTAAGGCTTACTGGTTTTTCACGCTCAAAACCATCCCTGACAAAGAACTGCTGGACGCGCTAAACGAGGAGAAGCATGAGGTAGCTTTGCACGTCGTAAACCACCCGTACGCGGAACTCAAATTATTAGAGAACGCCACTGGCAGAAAAATACGCTATTACACCATTCACGGGACCTCACGTTTGCTAGGGCGCATAATATGGAAACGATGGAACGCCAAGGCGCCTTCGATTCCGCAGGATTTCCCCGTTCAGTCTTTTCACCAGTTTCCCACCCTAAGCTTTGACGCCCGTTGTTACGCAAAAGGCACGGCGAAAGCTGTTGAAATAGCCGAAGAAAGCATCGCCCAAGGAAAAACCTTAGAAATTCACCCAGAATGGCTTTTCCAACGGGGAACAATCAACCATAGAGGCCCATACTACAGCGCGTTAAGGACACTTTTGGAAGTCGATGAAGACCTGAAAAAGCTGGCGGTGCGCAAGAAATTCTTCGCAAAAATCGCCCGCGACACAAGAGAATACGAAAAAGACGTCTGGCCAACAGAAAAGTTTGCTGAAAAACTCAAGGATACAGGTGTGGACATCTTCACCTTCATTGAGAGGAAATGGCTTCACACAACACCCACACCACCGAAAAGCTGGAAAAAAACAGGCGATAACATCGCAATCCTCCAAATCCACAGCTATGACGAGTGGTGGAAGAACATAGGGAAAAAAACCCGTAACATGGTTCGGAAAGCCGAAAAAAGCGGCGTCACCACAAAGGTTGCTGCGCCAGACGTGGAATTGGCTGAGGGCATCTGGAAAATCTATAATGAAACGCCTGTACGGCAGGGGCGAAGCTTTCCTCATTATGGTGCGCCGTTAAAAATCGTGAAAAGAAGGGTTCTTTCACCGGGAAACTGCACTTTCATAGGCGCGTATTTTGAAGGGGAGTTGGTGGGGTTCATTCAACTCGTTTACGGAGAAAAAACAGCAATAGTGTCCCAGATCCTGTCGCTGCAGAAGCACTGGGACAAGGCAGTGAACAACGCTTTGGTGGCGAAAGCCATAGAGGTCTGCGCCGCTCAACAAGTAATTTGGCTCATGTACGGTAGAATGGGAAATCATCCGTCACTGGATAGGTTTAAGCTAAACAACGGCTTCACTCGCCTCTCACTGGCAAGGTATTATGTGCCTCTGACGTGGAAGGGCAGTGTAGCCGTAAAGCTGGGTTTGTACAGGGAATTTAAGGATGCGCTTCCGCAGCGAGTAAAGTATTTTCTGATTCCGATTTACAGTTGGATAAGCAGAACCCGAGCAAAAATGAAGTGAACGTATATAGACATTCAGGTCTGCTTGAAATGTTCAATAAGCGTTCTCTAACACGGTTAGCAACTAGTAAACTACATATACGCATACGGCAAGTAAACTATTTCCTTGATTGATAGCCATGAAAAAAGCGTTGTTGATAGCTTACCATTTTCCTCCTCTCGGAGGCGGCGGCGTTTTCAGAACTCTGAAGTTCACAAAATACCTCCCTGAATTCGGCTATCAAACCTACGTTTTAACAGTTAAGAATCCTATGTACCGCGAGAAAGACCCGACGCTAGTTAAGGAAATCCCAGCGGAGGCGAAGATCCACAGAACATTCTCCTTTGAGCACAGGATACTTCGAGTCCCGCGGCTTCTAAACATAAACCTGAAATGGTTTTACCTGCCCGACCAAAACATCGGCTGGCTGCCCTTCGGCGCCTCTGCTGGCGCAAAGCTTGTGAAAAAAGAAAACATTGATGTGATTTTCGCAACTTCGCCCATATGGACTAGCCTGCTGATAGGACTGCTTGTAAAGAAAAAAACCAAAAAACCGTTGGTAGTTGATTTCCGAGACCCCTGGACAGATAACCCTTTCATTAGCTACCCAACCAAACTTCACCAACGCCTTGAAAGAAAGATGGAAAAAACTGTGCTAACTCAGGCTGATTACGTTACCGTGGCGACCGATTTAATAAAGAGCAATCTGATAAGGAAATACCCCTTCATAGAATCAAAAATTGAAACGATAACGAACGGCTTTGACCCCGACGACTTCAAGAACCTGAAGATAGGCAAGAAAACGGGTAAATTCACCATAACGTATGTTGGCTCCATCTATGGTTTGCTCACCGCAAAACCGTTCTTGACCGCCTTAAAGGCGCTGGTGGAGGAAAAGAAGGGGTTTAAAGAGAAGGCGGAAGCCGTGTTCGTCGGCAACTGCGGTAAAGAAACGTCCCGTCTTGTCAGGGAACTCGGGTTAGAAGAGAACGTGAGGTTTGTTGGGTATGTGCCGCATAGAAAAGGTTTGGAGTTTATGGTGAACGCGCAGGCGTTGCTTTTGCTTATAACGCTTGAAGGCTCAAAAGGAGAAAGAATACTCACGGGCAAGTTATTTGAGTATCTTGCTTCCAGAAAACCCATAATTGCTCTTGTTCCAGAAAACGGTTTGGCAGCGAACGTAATAAAATCGTTGAAGGCTGGAACGGTTGTTTCTCCAAGAGACGTGCAGCGAGTTAAAACGGCAATTGAGAATTATTTTGACCAGTGGGTAGAGGGAACGCTGTCTGCAGCAACGGACGATGCGAGCAACATAACACTTTACAACCGCAGGTTTCTAACTGGCCGATTGGCACATATATTTGACAGGTTAACGCAATAGACAGCGTAACGTTTGAAAATTGAATATTAAACACGTTATCTGACCACTTGTAATCGTAGGGTGGAGTGGACTTATTTATTAATACATAAAATTAAATACCAACCTGACATTATGCAATGAAAAACAGTGAAGGACGCGGCTTTGGCAAAATATGATATCAGACTCCAGTATTCTGGTTTCGTCATATTTGCAGCTAAAATGCTCAGCGTGCTAACTGGGTTAATTTTCCAGTTTATGGTGGCGTGGTACACACTTGGGCGCCCAGGGGAATATGACATATGGTTTAACGTCAGCGATGTTTTAGCGTACTTTACGATATTGGTGGGCGTAGCCCCTTTCTGGGTAATGCGGTTCGTCGCCCGAGGAAAAGAAGGAGCTACCAAAACAGGGTTTGTAGCAAACTTGATAATCTCGGTGATAAGCACCATCGCTTACCTGGCGTTAATACCGTTTGTGCTTTCCATGTTAGGCATCTCATCCAATTTCCTGCCGGTTTACCTTATAGCTTCACTTCAAATCGTAGAATTATATCTTCTCACTATCTTTGAGTCTTGCCTGCAGGCTACTATACCGCAAACAATAGGGTACGGACTGCTCGTTCAGCAAGTTGCCAAAGTCGCCTTAGGCTACGTGTTAATGGTTCAACTGGGACAGCCACTCATTGGAGCCTTACTCGCCACCATTATAGCCATCATCATTCAAATAATTTATTACTTCAAAATCCTCGCTGCTCAATTCAAAGAGAAAATCCAGTTAAAATACGTAAAGCAGTGGCTCAAAGGTTCCGTAGCAAACATATACAATGTTATAGGAAATCAAATTGCAGCTTATGGTTTCATTTTGCTCTATGACATGGGCGGCGAAGGCAGCAGAGGAAGACTTGGAGCGGCAGCCACCATCACAAACGTTATCTCTTACTCGTCTTTCTTAGCGTTTGCCCTTTACCCGAGACTTTTGGCGGAAAGAAAGAAAGAAGATGTAACGACGTCGTTGAAGATGGTTTTGATGTTCGCCATCCCCATGACGGTAGTTGCCATCGCTCTATCTGACATATACGTTACACTTCTAAGGCGAGATTACCCTGACGCTGGGATAGTGCTTATCGTTTTAGCCGTGGACACATTGATTACGGTTACCTCCAGCATTTTCGGCTCGGTCCTTTTCGGAATGGAAAGTTTGGATGAAGACGAAAAAATCTCATTTAAAAGCCTGATCAAAAGCAGATTGTTTATTGTTTTCTCGATGCCGTATATTCGTTCAGCTATAGTTCTTCCCATAACGTATTACGTGCTGACAACTCCCTATGCTTTCAATCAACCTCTGCAAGCCGCGTTGTCCATAAGCGCAATTAACTTTGCAGGTCACCTCTTTACGTTCAGTGCCTTGTATGTTCTCGCCCGCAAAACAATTCATTTTGACATCCCATGGAAAAGCATATCCAAGTATGTTCTGGCTTCTGCGGTCACGGGAGTACTGTTATTCCTTCTGCCTCATCCAGCAGTACTGCCTGCAACGGCAACCACAATGGAAATAATATTCTACATAGCACAGACGTTGGTTTTAACCGGGATAGGCGCCGCTGTTTACTTGGGCATAGTGATGTCGATGGATAAAGAGGCGCGTACATTGCCGAAGGCCATACTGCAAGAAATTAGAGGAAGGAGAAGTTCTACCGAATAGTTCGTTGTCCTGCAATAATCGCCGCGTATGCTGCATGAGCAGTTAAAGCAGAAGAGCCGCTAGCAGGTCGTGTATCGCTTCTTTGTTTTTGACTCCTTTAAAGATGGCTTTTCCGCTTGAGAACATGCGAAATGAGACTCCTTGAAAGGTTAAGTCAAATATGATGCCTGAGAGGGAATTCTTCAGCTTGGCTTTCTTCATGATTTTGGCGATGGCTTCCTCTTTCCTGTCGTACTTGAAGGTGACTACGGCGCCCTTCTCTTCGCCGCAGGTTTCTTCTATTCGCGCCACGTAATCTTCAACTGCAGGCATTAGAACTGCTCAATCTCCTTTAGAACTTCTATGAAACGGTCGATTTCTTCGCGTGTATTGTAAATGTAGAAGCTTGCTCGGGCGGAAGATTGCAGCTTGAAAACTTGGTGTAATGGTTGGGCACAGTGGAACCCGCTGCGTATCATGATTCCGTTATTGTCAAGGAAAAGGGCGACGTCATGCGAGGACAAGCCTGCAATGCCAAAGGGCATAATTCCGCATTTGAGGGCGGGGTCGCTCGTTCCGTAGAGCACGAGTTTGGTGCAGCAATTCTGCATCGTTTTTGTGGCGTATTCCGTCAACATTTTCTCATGCGCTAGGACCTCGGGCATGCCTATGTTCTCCAGATACTTGATTGCTTCCATCAATGCTACGCCGCCGCAGATGTTGGGTGTTCCGGCTTCAAACTTCCACGGAGGCTCATTCCAGTCTATGCTGCAATGCCCGGTTTTCTGGTTGAAGATGACGTCTTTAATCATTTCGCCTCCGCCTTGGAAAGGCTCCATGGTTTCCAGAAGGTGTTTTTTGCCGTAAAGTGCGCCGATGCCTGTGGGTCCCAGCATTTTATGCCCGGAAAAAGCCAGGAAATCTGCGTCTAAGTCTCTGACATCCACGGGCATGTGGGGAACCGATTGAGCGCCATCCACCAACATTAATGCGCCGTTTTCATGCGCGACTTTGGCGATGCGTTTGACGTCGTTGATTACGCCGCTGACGTTTGAAACGTGGCTGAGGCTTGCAAGCTTGGTTTTGCTGGAGATTTTGCTTTCAAAATCCTCGTAATCCAGTGTTCCGTCCTCGTTCACTTTCCCGTATTTAAGGGTGAACCCGTTTATCTTCGCGATTATCTCCCATGGAACGATGTTGCTGTGGTGCTCCATTAAAGACACAAGCACTTCGTCGCCTTTCTTCAGGTTGCGAAGCCCCCACGCGTACGCGACCAGGTTGATTGCTTCGGTTGTGCCTCTGACGAAAACTATCTCTGACGCGTCTTTCGCGTTGATGAACTTGGCGACTGTCTTCCGTGCGTTTTCATGTAACTCTGTGGCCTCCAAAGAAAGCGTGTGGACCGCACGGTGGACGTTGGCGTTGTGATTCTCATAAAAGTTCTTTATGGCTTCGATTACTTGCCGCGGTTTCTGCGTGGTTGCCGCGTTGTCAAAGTAGATTAGGGGATGATTGTTTATTTTTCGTTTTAGTATCGGAAAGTCTTCGCGAATCC
>CAZPND010000090.1:0-9107 GCA_964587975.1 uncultured Candidatus Bathyarchaeia archaeon | reverse complement strand
GCCTGGTATGGGGCAGGCCTGCTAAGTCTGTGGTCGAAAGGCCGCGTGGGTTCAAATCCCACACCCCGCGCTTAACTCCTTTTCACAAATAGGGCTTTACTTTTGGCTATTTCAGCAAATAAAGCGTGAAAAACACTAAAAAAATCAACCAACGGCTCTCATTCGATTGAATAAAACGGCTCACCATTAAAATTGCACAGGTAACATTGAGTAAAAACGCGTGTGCCCAAAAATTAGTAGAAGCAGTATTTGAGGAATAGATGGCCAGAAACCGTTAGAAAAAGAAAATGAGCAAATAGACAGCTGTTCTATTCTCTATTTGCACGTGCTTTCATGAAAAAAGTATTTTTGTTGTTGTCACCAAGCAGTCACAAGTTCTTAAATTATATCAGAACGAAATGAATATCGACAACCCCATTATGGTTTACTATTTTGAGATAAGCAAATAGGAGGTGAGATTGCCTTGAAATGTGGCTTGTGTGGTGCAGAAGTCAAAGAACAACCAAAAATTACTGCGGATGGTAAATGTTCGGTTTGTGGTGCCAAATTAGCAGTTAAGAAATAGAAACGTGAATTTTTAAAATATAATTAAATTGGTTTCTATTTCCTTTCTTTTTTGCTGAACTTTTTATAAATCTAATCAACTTTAGCCAAATAGACTTTAAACATTCGCAATTAGGCTATTCTAACGTTCAATGGTTTTATATACCTGTAACTAAAAAAGGGAATTAGGTGATTTTGATGGCAGTTGAGGGTTCTAGTCCTCTAAAGTGGATTAACATCATAGCTTTCGTTTTAACTGTTATAGTTAATGGTTTAGCAGGCAGTACTACAATTTTAGGTGGAAAATTCACGGCTGAGATTTCTGATGCAAATCCAACATTGATAACTCCAGCGGGCTACGTTTTCTCCATATGGGGCGTAATTTACCTATTGCTAGGCGTATTTGTTGTCTTTCAAGCATTACCAAATCAACAGGGGCAAGCCTTTCAGAAAAAAATCGGCTGGCTCTTTGCCTTAAGCAGCCTATTAAACATAGTGTGGCTTTTCCTCTGGCAGTATGAATATCTTGTTTTCTCCGTTGTTCTCATGTTCTTGCTTCTGGCAACTTTGATTTTGATTTACCTGCGCCTTGATATAGGCAGATCGGACGTTAGAATGCGTGAAAAACTGGCGGTTCATTTGCCGTTCAGCGTCTACCTAGGCTGGATCACCATAGCCTCGATTGCTAACGTGTCGCTTTTTTTGGTTTCAGAGAACTGGGATGGTTTCGGAATAGGCGCGGAAACATGGGCAACTCTGATAATAATAGTTGCGTTGGTAATCGCGCTTCTTGTGTTAGCGACGAGAAGAGACATAGCATACGGCCTCGTCGTTGTCTGGGCGCTTTTTGGGATTGCTGTGAATCAAAGTGGAAACCAAAGCATCGTAACTTTGACCGAAGCGAGCGCCATAATTATACTGCTGGCTTTAGCTGCCGTTGTACTACTCAGCAGACTGAAAAGTGGTCATAATAATAACTAGGATAAGATCTAATGCTGACTAGCAAAAAGGTTCTTATCTATGAAATAATCGGCACCGCCTTCATAATTTTCTTAGGTAGCGCTTTACATTTTACATACGAGTTTTCAGGCAGGTTTGCTTTCGTTGGTGCTTTCTCAGCAGTGAACGAATCCGTTTGGGAGCACTTGAAGCTATCATTTTGGCCTTCGCTCATCTGGTTATTCATAGAATATTTACCTATAAAGAAGCTCACCAACAACTTTTTTGAATCCAAAACATAGGTACTTGCACAATAATAGCTTTGATTCCGATTGTATTCTACTCGTACACTTCGATTACAGGAGAAAGCATCTTCGCTATTGACATAGCAACTTTTATTGTCGCAGTTGTGGTCGGGCAGATCGTGAGCTATACTCTTTTCATGAAAAAACAGTTTTCAGGAAATACAGACAAGATTGCACTCGCTATATTAATTGTCTTAGGAATTGCTTTCATAGTCTTCACTTTTTATCCACCGCATTTACCTATTTTTCAGGACCCCGTAAGTGATGGCTACGGAATCGCCACATAGCCCAGAACATGACAGTTAATTTCAAGATGAGTAAGGCTCTGTCAAAAACGTACCAAATTATTTTATAGGTAACATGGTGACTTGAGTCCTGTCCTTTCTGTCGCATCAGCCAGTTTTATTATCAAGATCGGCTGGTCGTCAGTAAATTCACCCCAACCCGAGCCTTGAGGGAAACCATGCGCGACCAAGAAGTTGGGAGAAAGCTGCTGTTTTCCCACATCAGCCATCTTCATTATGGCCTTTTTCCTTTCCTCTCGATTCTCAACCAGTTTTAGATTCCCAAATAGGACTACAAACTCGTATTCGCTAAGATTCGGAGTATACCGCTCAATTTCCACACAAACGGGAGTTCCTTGCTTGAAAAATCCCATTTTCTTCCCATAATCGGTGAAATGAAAATATAGAGTACCGTCAACCACTACGTACTGAAAAGGCGCAATGTAAGGCTGGGCTTCACCTTTAAACGCTATTCGACACAGAAATTGTTCACTGATGAGATTTTTGATTTCTTTTTCGTTCATTTTCGGCATCTTAACCTTTGTCACTTCAATACAGCCTCAACTAATAGGTTGCACCTTCTCCTTTTTTAACGTATCATCATAAAACAAAACTACTCTGCAATATCTATGAATATATAAATTTAAAACAAGATTAGATTTATGGTCGAGTACAAGCAATGAGAATCGGCTATCCTTGCATCAATAGAACTTTAGACTGCAGCGCAAGTAGCACTTTTCGTCTAAAATCTTACTCTGAAGCCCGCCTCAAAGCCTCAATACAGAATAACCTAAACTGCTTACAAAGAATATTACAATTCAACCTTCAACATAAGCTATTCTTTTTCAGGATATCATCCGATCTGGTTCCCTTTGCCTCTCATCCAATAAACAAGTTCAGCTGGCAAAAACACTTCCAAGACGAATTTGAAGGAATTGGAGAATTCATCATCAAAAACAGAATACGAATATCATTGCACCCAGACCAGTTCACTCTAATTAACTCAATTAAGGACGAAATTTTCGAAAGGAGCAAAAAGGAACTCCTGTACCACGCCGAAATACTTGACTTGATGAAACTGGATACCTCTGCAAAAATACAAATCCACGTCGGCGGCGCTTATGGCGACAAAAAGGCAAGCGTGAAGAGGTTTGTAGCCAGATTCAATAGGCTTCCTGATTCCGTTATTCGCCGTTTGGTAATCGAGAATGATGATAAACTGTATGACTTGAATGATTGTCTCAAGGTAAGTGAAGAAATTCAAATTCCAGTTCTATTTGATATCTTTCATCATAAAATGAATAATTCAGCATCTCATGCATTGAAAGAATTGTTTAGCTATATTGCGAAATCGTGGAATGAGAAAAGAGATGGAGTTCCAATGGTTGACTATAGTTCTCAAGAACCTAATGGACTGCCCCGGCAGCATTCGGAGACAATTAATCTAGAAGATTTCGGCCTGTTCTTGAAACAAACCGAACCTTTTGATTTCGATGTAATGCTAGAGATAAAAGACAAAGAAAAAAGCGCGATTAAAGCCATTGAATCTGCAGTGAATGACTGGCGATTGCATAAATTCTTCAAAAACCAGCAAGTATATCGAAATCAACAACTAGACCTATGGCTGATCAGACATTAATAGATTGCGAATATTATACACCTATTGAAGCTGGGTCAACCGCTACGGCTACTTCGTTTCTACGCATGAACCACGGAGTAAAAGGTGCGTTATATCGCATCGAAAACACTTGACCAACGGTCTTTATTCCTGCTTCAGCCAGCTCTTTTAGCAATTCTTCTGACTTCTTTTTAAATATTGAATCCGACCAACGACCCGAAAACCTCAAGGCAGCAACAATTCTTTCAGGAACTTCGATAATCTTTACACGTTCATCAAGAGGCTCAGGAGTTGTTTCTATTGTGTAGCCTTCAGGCATTATGAAAGCAATCGACCCTGTTTCAGATAAGACTGGTGCAGTCATGGCTATTTGCTCTGAAACAACAGGCGCGGTCATCGCGATGTCCGATTTCTGCCTGTTATTGCCTGTGATGAAACGGAAAAGAAGGTTGAAACCGCCGTCGCCATAACCATCAACTCTGGCTATTACCAAACGAGGGTAACGTCTAATATCCGTGTTGCCAATTTTCTTCAGAACTTCATATTTTGCCTGTTCTACCATAATCTCCTTATTAAAAAGAGCCAGAATATATTGATTCTCTTCAACTCGGCACTCGGTGATTGTCTAATTAAGCTTAAAAATAAATTCCGATAAATGGATAGAGTGGCTAAACACGCTTTCTTTTAGGAGGTGATTGGTTGAATTATAGAGAAAGACAGGAGATAATAGCAAAATCACCCATTTCCTTCAGCTACTTGAAAAAGTTCAACTTAGGCGCTGGAATCCTACACTTATCACAAGGAATCTTGATGCTTGCTCTGGGTACACTTCTGACCTGGGAACGCGACATATACACTTTCTACTTGAAACTAGACATAACCACTGGACCGCCACCAGTTTTCAATATAGCCCCCGACCCGCAGGTTTTCTTCACTCTCAGCTATCTAGGCGTAATCGTTGCTTCTTTCCCGCTGCTTTCAGCCCTCGCCCACTTCCTGATAGCGTACCCGAAAAACAAAGACTACAACGCTAACTTGAAGAAAGGAATGAACCCGTACCGCTGGTACGAGTACGCGTTCTCAAGCTCGATAATGATAGTGCTTATTTCTACGTTCGTAGGAGTCTGGGACTTCTGGTCGCTCGTGATGATTTTCACGTTGAACGCAATGATGATAATGTTCGGGTACTACATGGAAGTGGTAAATCAGCATACCGAAAAAACTTCGTGGTCAGCGTTCATAATAGGATGCATTTCAGGAGGCGTCCCATGGGTAGTGCTGTTCGCCTATTTCATAGCAGCAATAATGTCAACAGGCACTGAACCACCAGCATTCGTTTACTCAATATTATTCATTTACTTTGCAGTGTTCAACGTTTTCGCCCTCAACATGATACTGCAGTACAAAGGCGTAGGACGCTGGAGAGACTACCTGTACGGCGAACGCGTCTACATAATACTAAGCTTCGTAGCCAAAACAGCCCTCGCATGGCTTGTCTTCATCGGAGTATTCGCGCCGTTTTGAGCCTTTCATAAATACCCTTTTCTTTTTTAGAAATTTTCGGAAAAGGTTTTCGTGTGAAATTTGAACGTGGGTGTGAACCTAACACCCCGCGTTGCTTCTTTGGTCAATTAAGGCTTGAATAGATTTTGACGGAAAGCCTAATAATCTTCTCTGTAATACACTACTACGAAACAAGGAATTGTTCATGGTCGAAAGAGACAAGGATAATCGGCGAAGTCTCGATAAAACCCCTAATGAGCAGTCAACGGTGAATGGGTCGCTTTCGTTATTAGATGGTGCCAGTGCTCAGATACCCATAATTACACCTGAAATAGCTTCTCTGAGCAAGATAGCATCCGATAAAAAACGACCGCTTGAAGAGCGTTTAGAAAGTTTTGAGATAATTCTCGACTCAGAAGTTGGCGATACAAATCTTACTAGGGGCAGGAACATCGAGAGAGAAATAGGCCTCAGGCAGATATACTTGAAGTTTGAGGGCGGAAACCCAACTGGCACGCAGAAAGACCGCATCGCGTTTGCCCAAGCTTTGGACGCCCTCAGGAGAGGCTACGACGAGATCACGGTGGCTTCATGTGGCAACTACGGTGTAGCAATAGCGCTCGCGGCTTCTCTTGCTGGGCTGAGATGTCTGGTATACATCCCGCAAAGTTACCACACTCACAGAATTAAGGAGATCACGGAGTTCGGTGCTGAAATTATCAGAGTTTCAGGAGACTATGAAGAATCTGTGAACGTGTCTCGCCTGGATGCAGAAAAAGAAGGTTACTACGATGCTAATCCGGGCGGAGCCAACATGAACCTGCAGTTGAAAGCCTACGGAGAAATAGCCTATGAAATCTATGATGAGCTTCGTGACGCTCCAGCCGCTGTAGCAGTTCCAGCATCGAATGGATCTACGTTAGCAGGCATATACCGAGGCTTCGTTAGCCTCTACAACCGAGGAAAAACCTCTCGGATTCCCCGCTTCATTGCAGGTTCCTCCTTCGGAATGAACCCCATAGTTCAAGCTTTCGTCAAGAACACGCCCCGCTGCGTTGATTTGAAACCCGAAAGAATCAGAAACACAGCAATCAACGAGCCCCTGGTTAACTGGCGATCAATAGACGGCGACTACGCCCTCTCCGTTATACGGCAGACCCGGGGGTGGGCCGCTTTCGCCACAGACAAAAGCATGATCGAATACGCTAGGCTAATTCGTGAAAAAGAAGGCTTAAGTGTGCTTCCAGCCTCAACCGCAGGGCTTATAGCGCTTGTTGACCGACATAGAAAAGAGCCGCTCCCAGGCGACCGCTACGTTGTAATCTTAACAGGAAGAAAAGCATGACACCCGCTTCCAAGGAAAAAGCAGTGGTTTATTGCGAACGCGAATATCTTACAGCTAACGGCAAAACTGCCCATGGTTTAGTCCGTCACACTGACAGATACCAGATTGTTGGCGTAGTGGATTCTACTGCTCCAGCCGGGGATGCGGGGGCAATATTGGATGGAAAAAACAGGGGCATTCCAATGTTCTCCTCTCTGGAAGAGGCTTACCGTGAAACGGCGCCAAAGATTTTCATAGTCGGTGCGGTTTCAGAAGGCGGAATTTTGCCCGCGGGATACGGAAAAGCTGTTGACTGGGCTCTATCTTGCGGTCTCGACGTGGTTTCTGGCCTTCACTATTTTCTCTCGGACAACGAAAAGTTCGCCAGCATGGCTGCAAAAAACGGCTGTTCCATCATGGATGTTCGCAAGATTTTCAGAGACTACAAGCGATTCTACACGGGCGAAGTCAACCAAGTCGGCTCAATCAGAATCGCAAGTTTGGGCACTGACTCCGCGATTGGCAAACGAACGACTTCTGTCCTGTTGGTTCAGGAACTTAGGCGGCGCGGGCGCAAGGCAGACATGATTTTCACGGGGCAGACAGGGTGGATGCAGGGTTGGCCCCACGGCGTGGTGCTTGACGCTATGATAAACGATTTCGTTTCAGGCGGTATTGAAGGCGCCATACTAGATTCATGGAAAGATGAACGGCCAGAATTCATAATTATCGAGGGGCAAGGAAGTCTGGTGCATCCATTCTTCCCCGGAGGCTTTGAGATAATGGCGGCTGGACAGATTCACGGTTTCATCCTGCAAGACGCGCCTGGGCGCCCTCACCTTGACGGGTTCTCAGGTTTTCCGATGCCTGACCCTGGCAGAGTAGTAAAAATCGCCAAGCTGCTGTCTCAACGGCCACTCATAGGAATAGGCATAAACCACGAAGGCTTATCCCAAGAGGCAGGCAGAAAAGCCAAAACAAAAATGGAAAAAAGATTCAGTGTGCCCGTGGAAGATCCTGTAGTTGACGGCGTGGCAAAAACGGCTGACGCAATTGAAGAGCTATGCAAAACGTGATTCCATGAACCTTCAGTGTTTCGATTCTATAGCAGTTTCTGAGCCTATCCTGAAGGGAGACGGCGTAGAAACCAAAATTTCATGCATAAACACTGCAGGAGAACAGCGTTTTTTTAATCTTCGTTTCAAATACGAAGAAACCTTGAGTCAAAACCAACTTCCCCTACTAAGGCTAGCCTCGGTTATGCCTTTGCTCAATTACGGGCTTTTCACAAAAGAAATTAGATTGGAGTGGCAAGTTACCGAAGAAGACTTTTCACTTCTAAACGATTTTCTCGACGTTTTCTCCAAAGATATTTTCATCAACAAACTGGTTCGAAAGAAAAACCCGTATGTCCTGCCACAGTTTCTTCCCTCTGCATCGGAGGTGACGGAAGCAAACGCCCGCCCAATGGCAAAAATTGTTGCAGCCAGCCTCGTAGAAGACGTGCCGATTTCGTCCGAATTTAATGAAAACTCGTGTGGTGTGCTTTCAAGCGGCGGCAAAGAAAGCCTCCTCACCTATGCTATGCTCAAAGAGATAGGTGCTGACGTTCACGCCTTGTATGTTAACGAGAGTGGCGGACACTGGCGAACAGCTCTTCCCGCTTACCGACACTTCAAGAAGAACTATCCGAAAACTGCAAGAGCCTGGACCAACGTGGACCGCTTCTACACGTTCATGCTTGATCAAATGAGAATCATCCGGAAAGACCATAGAGAAATCTGGGCGGACACTTATCCGATAAGACTCTGCATTTTTCCAGTCTACGTTTTTCTTCTTCTCCCAATTTTCTCCAAGCGACGGATTGGGAACCTCTTAATTGGAAGCGAATTTGACGATCCACGCATGTCCTCTTACTTTGCGGGAATTCGGCACTTCTTTGGCGTGTACGACCAGACACAAGACTTTGACGTTAGAATGGAACAATGGTTCTCCAAAAGAATGCCTGGAATGCGTCAATGGAGCGCGGTTCGGTCAATATCAGGTATGATTGTGGAGAGGTTATTAACCTGCAGGTACCCTGAGTTAGCGCGGCTTCAACGTTCCTGCCATAGCTGCCGCTTCAACAACGGCGACTTGCTGCCTTGCGGCAAATGCAGTAAATGTCAAGGTGTTCTCCTATTCCTGTTAGCCAACAACGCCGACCCGTCAATTATGGGCTACAGTGAGGCAGACGTTTCGGCACTGCCCGCTCGAATTGCCGAGGGAAACCTCAGACTTGACGAAGACGAAAAAAACTACGCGCTCTTCCTCGCGAAGCTTCTGCCCAACTTGAACCAGGAAACAAGTCATATTGAAACAATTCACCTCAACAAACCAACCAGCGACTTGCAGCTCTTGCCCATGCGCTTCCGAAAGCCTTTACTTGAAATTCTAATGAAATACACGCAGGGCTTCTCAGCATTGAAAGGCGAATCATGGGTAGCTGTGCCCGCGCCTTCCGATTTAACTAAAGCTCCTTAACCATCCTGATTGCGTTGTGGGTTCCATTGTGCTCAAACTTGTAGTAGCCTTCAAGCCTTTCTTTGAAT
>CAZPND010000089.1:0-9123 GCA_964587975.1 uncultured Candidatus Bathyarchaeia archaeon | reverse complement strand
ACGGTGTTTTCTCAACGAATAAACCTGAATCTTGCGGCTTTTTGAAATTTCCACTGATCTATCTCTTGAACAGTCGTCTACAACAATCACTTCATACGTAAAGCGTGCTTCGTGCATAACCGCCTTTACTCGTTCGATTACGTCGCTTACAGTCAGCTCCTCGTTAAACACAGGAATTACAACGGAAATCAACATTTCAGCATTGACCATTTGCAGTAAGATGCTCAATGAAAGAATTTATAAACTTTGGCTGTGAACACTATCAGGCGCAAGAGTCAGGCATAGAACGGAAATAACCATGCAGGTAAATATGGAAGCAGAAAGAAAACTGTGGTTTTCCATGTGGTTTTTGGCTTCAATAGCCACCTTCGGCGTGGCGTTTTTCCCCATGTTTTACCGCCTGATTGAAAACCGTAACAAGCATTTTCGTCGGGAAGCTAAATTGGAAAGCCAGATTGTGGAATTCCTGAGGGCGCAGGGGAAAGAGCCGCCTGCAACCATGAGGAGCCCGCGTGACATGAACGCGAAGGCATTGACGGCTTCAATTATTCTGTTGATCCCCGCGTTCATAGTGGTGTATTACCTGTCCAGAGATCTGAGGGGTCATGAAGAACATCAAGACGCGTTTCTTGCAAGCGTTTTTCCAGAAAGAAGGTTTATGCCGCAGACGATACCGATAAGAAAATATGTTTTGATCACTATAGTTACTTTGGGTGTTGGGGGAATTTACTGGCTCTACAAGATTACAAACATGTATAACGCCCACTTTAAGGCGCAGTGGGAAATAGAAAAGGAAGTGGTCAAGCTAATGGAGGAGAGAAAAATTGACGAATCCGTGTAAGCAAAAACGGTTTGTAAGCCACGGCGGAGACGTATGGGGCTTCGCTAGGAAATACAACATTCCACTTGAGAAGGTGCTTGACTTCAGCGGACCCATCAATTTTCTCGGACCGTCACCTAAAGCGGTGGAAGCTGTGAAGCAACACGCTAGGCTAATCAGGTTCTATCCAGACCCTAACCCTGTAGAGTTGAGGGCAGAAATCGCCAAGTATGTGGGTCATGGGGTTGACGCCAAGAACGTCATCTTAGGAAACGGTTCGATAGAGCTCATTTACATGATTGCGGAAGTGTTTTCCTGTGACTTCAAAGCGGTTATTCCTGTGCCGTCTTTCACGGAGTACGAAAAAGCCGCGTTGAGAGTGGGCGGCGAACCAGTTTTTGTTCAGTTGCCTGAAGACTTCGCGTTGGACGCGGAGACTTTGAAGAAGGCAGTTACAGGCGACACGCGCCTAATGTGCATTTGCAATCCACACAGCCCTTCGGGTACTTTGTACAGTCGAGAAACGCTCTTGGATTTGGTTGAGTTCTGCCGCAAAAAGGGCATCATAGTCAGCGTTGACGAAAACTACATCGAGTTTGCAGAGAAAGGCCAAGATACTACGTTGGCTGGTTACGTGAAGAAGTACGAGAACCTCTTCGTGATAAGGTCGGTCACAAAATTCTATGGCATGCCGGGAATACGTCTTGGCTACGGTATAGTGGGGGAAAGCCTCTTAGACAAGCTGGAAGCGGTTAGGCAACCGTGGAGCATCAACAGCTTGGCGGGTTTCGCTACGCTGGCGGCGTTCAACGACATGGAGTTCATCGAGAACACCAAGCGCACCATAGCGAAAGAAAGAACGCGGTTTGCTCAGATGCTCGGCGAAATCGGCGGATTTCACGTTTTTCCGTCTGTGACGAATTTTCTGCTGGTGAAAATCCTTAACAAAAAAATCACGGCAACTGCGCTGAGGGAAGGTATGGCTAAAGAGGGAATTTTGATTAGGGACTGCAGCACTTTTGTTGGACTCGACGATAGTTTCTTCAGGGTTACGGTTAGGTCCTCAAAAGAGAACATGAAGCTTGTGAATACTATGAAAGGCATTAGTCAGCAAGCAAAATAGCTATGGTAGATGCTTGGCGCAGCCCAATTCTCGTTTGGTCAAGGAAATAGGCATTTGTATTCACGCTCAGATATGTTGCTGAAAGTAGTCCCTTTGAAGATTGAAAGAACACGCCTCTCGGTAGCTTATATGAAAAATAAAAAAGATAGGGTTTTTGTGTTTCTTGGATGCTTAGCGTCTTCTGAGCATCAGCACTACCACTAATCCAACTACTGCTATTGCGATTATGATGCCGATTGTTGAGCCTAAGATGTACATGCCTGTTGGTGGTTCTGGTGGAGGTGCCGGTGTTGGCGTAGCCTGCGGCATTTCTTCCACGTTTATGTATGTTTGCGCGAATGAACTGCCGTATGCTGCGGAGCCTTTGAACGTAGCGATGATTGTGTACATTCCTGGGACTTCAGGTGTGAACGGAAAAGCGTAGTTGCCGTTTATGTCGCTGGTTGTGTTACCGATTTCGTAGAAGTTGCCGTTAGGATCAAACGTCTCTAAGATGACTTCCACTCCTTTCGCGTCTTGTGGCAGTGGTCTTTGATGGAACATGTACTCCATCCACGCGTCCATGCTATCGTCAGCAATCGCCGGAGTACCCTTAAGCGAGAAGTCTAAGCCGCCGTTGATGTTGTGTCTGCCAGACGGAGAATCATCGGTGACTGTGCCTTTGATCATTACGCCGTCACCGTTTACCGAAATTTCTGGTGATGCTGTGACTGTGGTTGCGCTTGGTCCTTTGCCGTAACAGTAGATTTCAGCGTCGAACAGGTCAACAACAACAATGCGTCCGTCAGCTATGATTGGCGCGGCACTCGGCCAGCAAGTGACCTGCCAAAGCATCTCTCCTGTGGTTGAGTCTACACACCATATGTGCCCGTCGCGCCTCAACGGTTGCGAAGGCGAGTGCTCACTGGAGTAGAAGTACAGTTTGCCGTCAGCGATGCAACCCATCGAAAGCGGCGTATGCGGATAGGCGCTCTCGTCCAACCCGTAGAATGGGGCTGTCCAGTTCCACAAGACATCTCCCGTAGTGGCGTTGTAAGCGATCAGAATACCGCTGTAGCCGTAGCTGAATAACTTGCCCTGATAGACGCTTGTGCTCATACCGTAGAAGTTCCATTGCGCTTCAGGGTCGCTCGTCCAGAGCAGCTTGCCATTTGACAGGTCGTAGGTGTACCGTGTTCTCAGCATGGTGTTGGTGTACCAGAAGATGCCAGCGTCAGCGTCAATGCCTCCGTAGGCAACGTCGTGTTGGCTGAACTGAAGGTTTTGTAGCGCGTCGTCGCCGAGCCCTGCGGGCGTCGTGAAGTTGTAGGTCCACATCCGTTCACCCATGGAGTAATCATCGCTGTTCTCGTCTAGATTATAAGCAGATATCCGTCCTGGGATGCTACGGCTGCCATTGTTCAGAGGTATTGAACCAAAGCCCGATGACATTTGTGTATAGCCGGTTATTACTTCTTTGCCCTCGACAACTTGAAGTATGCCGTCACTGTTAGGCACCGACGCGTTGATCGAGTATCCGTATGTACCATTGTACACCGTTCCAAGACCTGGTCTCCACATCCAATATTGGTTGCCGGTCATGAGCGTGTTCGGGTATATGATTACTTTGCTTGTGTTCCAGCATTGCAAGTAGTATGCAGGCGGCGACCCGAAGGGTGCAATGTTATTGACAGCGTAACGCAATATGCTTCCGTCCAAACCGTATGAAGACGTTGCAGCGGCGCCGCCGAAGAAGAAGCCGCCTCCTGCTGCCCAGCTTGGAATATCGCTTACGCTGCAGATGTAGTTACCGGTGAAACCATCAAGCATATCCCATGTGTTAGACTTACCAGTAGCAGTGACCCACAAGTATGGGATGCCTCCGTGCTGGTTAGGTGATTCATAGTCATATATCTGGCCAAAAGCTGGTGCACCGTTAGGAATGTTGCCTACGCCAGCGAATGGACCGCCAACTCCCGATGGAGCACCAGTGGTGTTCCTGTAGTATACGGTGTCGCCTGTGTACATGTCCACACAGTACCATCCTTCAATTGGGTTGACTCCGACTTTGTAGCACATTTTGCCGTTCATGATTATTGATGGACCTCCGAAGTTTTCGTATGATTGCCCGCTGTAGTATCCTGCAGGACCGAAGTTGACGTTAGAACTTCCACCCATGACACCGCCTGTCCAGAACGGACGGGTCCACAGAATGTGAGAACTCTCAGGACCTTCAGTGTAAGCGTTGATACGGCCTGGGGCGTCAGCTGCGTTCAGCCAGTTGCCCGCGATGGCACCCCACAGATGGTTGGCACCGTAAATGGGGCGAGTCCAGTAGTCCGTTGGAAGAGGAGTCTCCTGATAACGAGATACTGGCTCCTCCTGCACTGTAAGCGATACTGGTTCGCTTTCGCTAGCTTGGAATTGGTCGCCTATGCTTTGATCGCCTGGCAATGATGGCCACGTGACTGGACCGAAGGGATTTTCAGCGTTTCTGCTGACACCCCCGTCTATCGTGTGCGCGTCCATGCGGGCCACAAATGTATAGGTGCCCACCTCAGTAGGCGTATACGTGGTCCACGATCCTCCCACCGGGTCAGACTCAAAACCGTTAGATCCGCCCAATGTCTCAGTTCCGCTCGGAGTCGTAACATCGACGTGGAAGGTCCATCTGTCACCATACTCACCAATCGCTGTCGGAGGGATGAAGTTACACCAGAAGACGATGATAACTTCTTGATTGACACCTACAACATCTGCTGGTGTTACACCTATGTACGTCCATGTTGGAATGGGAGTAGGCCAGTCCAGCGCGCCAGCTGGAGGTAAAGCAACCATTGTGAATGCAATAGTTGACATCAGAAACAACGCGATTGCAGCAGCTGTTTTACTTTTAGAAAAGTGCATTTCTCTTTCCCCTATATTTTATTGTCGCAAATGAAAGGGTACTTGCCAAATGAATATAAGTTTTTCCAAACTACGAAATCATGCTACGCTGCGGATATTCAGCGCGTTACAGGAATACGCTACACCGCCAATCCATGGTTCACACTACCAGTTTTCAACCCGCCTCATGAATTGTTCTCTCATGAAAAAGACGCAATTACTTTATAGCTATCCAAAAACTCATTTCAGGTTTACAAATGCGCTTGTAAACATAAAAAAGAGGATTAAAAACCCATGTTCCTTTAAGATAATAGTCTCTTCGCACGAAAAAATAAAAATTTTCCTTGAATACGCTTTCTACTTTCCCATGATCTAAAGGATGCTCTTTTTTATGCCAATAATCGGACAGGGTATAATCAAGAGAGGGAAATTTTACGCCCACAATCTGGAAATAAAACGCGTTAATTAACGGATTAGAATGCAAATACAAGTCTTTCACCAATTTCGCCGTGAAGTTAGCCTCATCCTTCCAGTAGAACGGAGACACTTCATGGTCAACATACATGACGCCGCCTTTTTTCAAAAAAACCGAAAGCCGTTGGATTACGTCCAAGTAATTTGGTAAATGATGAAGCACAGAATAACACGTTATTAAGTCAAACTCGCCTTTACCGAAATTCACATCTTCTACTGGCGAGTTGATAACCGTTAATTTTCCGGTTTTGATCCAAGCCGCATACTTGGCTTTCAAAATCGCGCACATCTCCGCAGAGATGTCTATGGCGGTTACGTTGTAACCCATTTGAAGAAGCTTACCCGTTAAATTTCCAGTACCTGAACCGAAATCAAGGGCTTTCCGTTCATTATCCGCTATGAGATTATCGACTATACTTAACGTGGTGCGTATTCTGTTCTGTTCCTGCTGGCTGTACACTTCGGGATGAAGCAACTCATAATATTTTGCCTCGAAGCGATGAACAGCAACGTTTGCCTCGTGAATCTTTTCCTGAAGATTTTGATCCATAAAGAAGTCCCTTTTACCCCCCAATCCCTTCTGAAATCATAGCTTTCATCATCAAGCATATGTAGCTTTCCATTAATATGCGATTATAACGGATGAAAAACAAGCTTTTTGGCACAGTCGAAACCATTGAGCAAGTAGATGAACGCAGCCACATGAGGGCTATAAGAAAAACTGTTTAGTGGACAGTTGCTTCCTGTCACGCATATGGGAAAAACTCAGTTGATGGTGCTGTTCCAAAAATAGATTTTTGAGTAGCTGCCCGTGAAATTGAAATGTGGATCGTCATATACTATGTCCAGCTTCAGACCGTATCTCGCGCTAAGAGTAGTCATTTTATCCCAGATCATAGGCGACAAATCATCAGGCTGCCAAACACCCCAAATGTTATCATGAGGGCTTCTCATGCCCCAACCGTAATCCTCAGGAAGCACAAAAGCCGCTTCAGCATCAACTTGTCCGTAGTTTTCCCTTGGCATGTTGTGGATGTAATCCCAGAACGTCTTCATAGCAGTAAAGTGCTGGTCATTTAAGATACCATAAGGATTCGTCTCAGGATACGTAGGATAGTTAAATACCAAAACGTATTTTGCGCCTGAACGATAAGCCGTAATCATGTCATCAAGAATTTCAGGTCCACTTGCAATATAAGGTGGGTCGCGGTAAGTCCACGTAATTATGGCGCCCCAGTCCTTGTTTTGAGCTGCGGCTGCACCTCTACATAGCGCTATTTGCTGAGCCCGACTGTTGTTCCATCCTAACTCCACGAAAACGGCGTCGTATCCAGCCATGTAATCAAACCAGTAAAGCGCGTTGTCAGCCGTAAACACCGGCATAGGAGTGTTGATTGAATCAGGTATGCTGCTGTTAATCGCGTGCTGCATGCTTCCACTGCGCATCACGCCGTTAACAAATCGACTTGCTGCATCCTGGTAATTCGCGACATTTGCAAAGGCGTTTATGGTTCTTCCCGAAAACGTCATCATGTTTCCGCCCCAATAGCCCGCGTCAATTTGCTTTCCGCCAGGCTCGTCATAGAGGTAAATTCCTAGAAACTTTTCTCCCCATCGTTCGCGGGCGCTGTTAAGCCAGTCCATGTGCCAAGGAGAGACACCGTATTGCTCCCAAGTGCTGGAGTTGTAAAGGTTGCCGAATTGAAATGTGTAGTTGTAAAAGATGAAATTGAAATAAACTATGATGTGCAGGTTTGCTGCTGCAGCGTAATCGCATATTTCGTTAAGAGCGGTTTCATTTGTGCTGATGTCATATGAAGCTACCACAAAAACGTTCGTGTACCCCTTAACTTTGTCTATCAGTAACTTGGCTCCGCTGGTGGTGTTTCCCCCATATGTTACCCCGAAATAGAAGTCATCATGAGGAGCCTCACTGTTACCTGTATAATTAAAAAAACCTACCGTTAAAAAGACAGTGGATAACAACAGGGCACTGAGAAACAGCGAGAAGGCTAACTTCATGCAACTCAACCAGTTATTATTAACTTGCGCGAATTGCCAAATAAACCTTCTCTGAAACGCCAAACAGAGATGCATAGACGGCGGGAAAGCAGAATTCCTCAAGCTACCGAGCGAAGAACTCGGCCACACGGACATTTGAGTCTTCCGAAAAAGAAGTCTTGTTGCTTCTGCTTCTTTTAACGTAAACGTATCCAAGTAACACAATAGCGATTATCACAAAGGCTATCACAACAGCGTAAACGTATTCCCCTGGCAGGGAGGCGGATGCGGGCGCATTTACATCCATCAAAGCCTGCTCGCTTTGAGTAGAGGTGTAGTATCCTCTGTCTGTCTGCCATTGAGCGGAAACGCTCCATTTGCCGGCAACGTCAGGCGTGTAGGTAAAGTCGAAACTGCCCTTCTCGGAGGTTGTGACTTGCGCGGTGTATTCTGAGCCGTCGGGCTTGATGAAAGTCAACATTATTGATTCGTTGGCGATTCCAGGAGTAAGTCTACCCGTAACTGTTGTTGATTCGCCCAAGGCTAATTCAGGCATAGTTAACTCGACAGCTATGTTCGTTTTTATTGCTGGGTACCCTGCGAGGCAGTAGAGGTTCCAGTCTTCGCTTCCCACGTACACTTTCCCTTCGTAGATGCTGGGTGCGGACCAACTGTTGGAACTGGTGCCGAAATACCCGAGTTTATCACCATTGGTGGCGTTAAGAACGTAAACAGAACGCTGATCGGTTACAACGTAAAGCTTATTGTCAGCGTAAGAAGGTGAAACATAAAGCTCCTCCCCAAGGTAAGTGGACCAGATAGCGTGACCGTTGGTAGCGTCAACGCACACTATAGAAAATTTGTCAATTAGGAAAAGCAAGCCATCCTTGTAGATGGTGGAGCAGACTATAAACTCCAAGGCAGTTTCGTCTCTGTAAGTCCATTCGATGTCACCGGTCGCCGCGTTTATCCCGTAATATTCCTGTGTGTTAGAGGATGCAAAGACCATACCGTCTCCAACTGTTGGAGAAGCGTGCATGTCTGTGCCGCCCATGAATGTCAACTGATACGGAAGAGCCTTTTTCCAAATGAGCCCTCCATCGTTGGCGTCCAGCTTGTAAAGGGCACCTGAGTCCGGCTCTTGTGAAATGATGTAAACTGCGCCGTCAGCCACGGCTGGAGACGACGTGATGTATCCTTCGGTCTTGTATGTCCAGTTGATGTCACCAGTGTTAGCGTCAAAACAGTACACGTTGGTGTCCAGCGACCCCACGTAAACCCTGCCGTTGACCACGATGGGAGAGGACCGCAGTATCACGGAGGAGGCGAAATCCGGTTCTATATATCCGCCGGCATTCTGCTCCCAAATGAGACTGCCGTTGTAAGCGTCAAGACAGTACACGTTCCCGTCGTCGGGTCCCACATAGACTTTACCATCAACTACTGCGGGTGAAGATTCCAAGCGGCTGTTAGTGCTAAAATTCCAGATGAAGCTACCGAGCCGAGCGTCCAGACAGTAGATGTTCTTGTCCTGTGACCCCACGTAAACCATGCCGTCCACTATGCTTGGCGAGGAAGTAACTGCTCCGTTAGTTGTGTATTTCCACCTTAAAGTCAAGTCTGCTGGGCCAGACTGGCCGATGGCGGAGTGGGCAGGGTCGTGGCGCCACATAGGCCATGACGCAGTACCTACAGCCCACACTTGATTAATTGTGGAATATTCATCCCCTGATTCCGAGTCAACCATGGTTGTCACGTCGGCCGGAATAAGGTATAAGTTGCCATACGCAACCGCAACCGATTCTCTCCTTCGCTTGTCAGGGTCTGCCGGGTGTTGGCT
>CAZPND010000088.1:259-9408 GCA_964587975.1 uncultured Candidatus Bathyarchaeia archaeon | reverse complement strand
AACAGTGCCACTTTCTTTCCTGCCAGTTCTTTCTGGAACTTTTTCAGGAACTTTTCGGGTTCTTTAGTCCACTTGTGTATCTGAATTCCGCTGCCGACCGTGACAAGCTCGTACTCGGCTATGTCTTTCAATTTGTCTTTTTTGAGGTTGACTACTTTAACGTCTAATCCTTCTTGGCGGAATGCATCAGCAATCTCCTCTGAGGTCATTTCCGTTGCCCCATATCGCGTGCCGTAAACAATCAACGCTTTAACCATTAATCGCACCTCCTATTCTGGTTTATTTGTCCTAGTTGGTAAAGTTTTCGACCAGCAAGAATGTGCCAAATCATCAAACCAAGTCCAGCAGAGGACAAGAGGAAGGCGTCTAACTCGGGCATTGATGCAAAGGTTGTGCTGCAGTAAGTCAAATCGAGTGCACCTGCCAATATTCCCACGTAAGCAGTTGTTTTGCCGAATATTCTGCTCTGCAACATGACAACAGAGATTATGAGTCCAGCAACTGCAACAAGTAGTAAACTTGCGTACGCACCTGTACTGTGACCTAAGGCAAGCATGGTTTGTCCTGTAGCTATGAGTATAGCTTTCTGTGCTTCTGTTGTGGCGGCTGCGTACTGGTTACTGAGAGAAAGCATACAGAACGCCGTGTTTGACGCCAAGTAAATTGTTACCCCAACCAAACCGGTGATTGCGGCTAGTGTCATATAGTTCTCGTTAGTTTGTTTCAGAGCAACGTATAATCCGAGAAACATTATGCCAACAAGCGCGTAGTCCACGACATCAAACATGTTAAGTAGTGAAACCCCTAGCAGACTGTTGTTTTGAAGCAGTGTAAACCATTCTCCTACCTTGCTAGGCGGTGTTTGCCCAGTGAAAAGAACAATCTCTGCTCCGATGTTGCGTCTGAAAAGTACCCCTGCAACCAAAGCAGCTATTCCGCTGATTCGGCACAAACTCGTCCATTTGAAGTTCCCAGTTTGATAGTTCGTTGCTTCCATCGATTTTTCACCTCGGTTTCGTAATCTCCTCTTCCCCGAGATCAACACGAAGAACACCCTTCCTGCCAACGACTTCCAAGATTATGCCTTCCGTGAACGTGGCTTGCACAAACTTGCCTATGGTGCCTTCTATGAGAACACTGTCGCTGGAGCCGTTGGTTAAGGTGACGTTTTTGAGGTTTCTCTTTGACTTGAGTTCCACAGAGAAGACTCGTTCTTTACCGCTTGTCTTGCTTTTCATTTTATCTGCCTCATTCTCTTATGGGGGTTGCAATCGTGATTAGTTTTATTTGACGAGGATGCTTAGAAGGAAGCATTGATATGAAGAGTTTAGCTTGGGTGATGGAAATTGGAAAATAATGAAGGAATGGAAAAACTGTTTTTTGAGCTTGCAAGCGAAAGCAGACTCTGCATACTGCGTGAACTGCAAAAAGAAAACGTCAAGATGCAGGAAATCGCCCGCCGACTAGACGTGACTGCAACGGAAGCGTTTAGGCAGCTGCAACGGCTGAGCGAAGCTTTGCTGGTTCAGAAGCAGCCAGACAGCACTTTCACCGTCACGCAGTACGGCAAACTCGTGTTGCAGCTTTCTTCTCCTTTAGAATTCGCGCTCAAGCATAAGGAATACTTTTTGGCGCATGATGTTTGGCAGCTTCCCAGCCAATTCGTGGGCAGAATAGGCGAGCTTTCACAAGCCAATCTGATATTGGATACGGTTGAGAGCTTAAACAGGGGTCAACGGATGTTCATGAAAGCTCAACAGTACGGATGGGGAATAGCAGAAGGCGTTGTACCTGAACTCATGGGTCCAATAATTGATGAACACGCCCGCAAAGGGTTAAAATTCAGGTTTCTCATTCCAGAAGACCGCCTTCCCAGCAAGGCAAACCAACCGTCAACAACACAAAACATCGAGATAAGAGGTCTCGCAGACTTGCCGGCAATCATCGCGGTCACTGAAAAAGAGGCGGCAGTATGCTTCCGTCTGGTTGAAGGTAGGATGGACTACTCTGGCTTTTATGGCAAAGACTCATCATTCCTTAGGTGGGCTAAAGACTTGTTTCTTTATTACTGGGACAAAGGCAAACGAGCATAGGGCAATTGCAAAATTCTCACATTAAGTACCTTCTGTGCTAAGAACAAAGGTCTAAGCATTCACAATCTCTTCAAAATCGTACGTTCGTGGATTTTTATGGCTACGAAAAGAAATGCTACCGTGAACGCGATTAGCGCGAGAATGTCTACTGCTATCGGATAGTAACTCGTGCCCTGTATGGAATATCTGGCTAAGTCCGTGAAATACGTCAGCGGCGAGATTGATGAAATGGCTCTACCCCAAACTGGCAGCTGTTCGATTGGGATGAAGACACCGCTTATGAAGACCATTGGGAACTTGATCATGGAAGACAGCATCATTATGGTGGCGGGGTTATCGGTGGGCGGATAAGCGGAGAGCAGTATGCTGAAGGACGCGAAGCAGAAAGTGGAAAGAATAAGCCCGAAACACAGAAGGAACGGGCTGACTATTCCAACGCCGATTAGTAGGCTTGCAGTGGTAACGACCGCGGAGACGAGAATGCCGAAAACGAATGAGGATAGCACGTCCCCGAAGAATATTGTGCTAAGAGAAACGGGCGAGGATATGAGGCGCTCAAGAGTTTTGGCTCTTGCCTCCCACGGAACGATGGCTGGTCCAACTGATGTTGCCGTGAAAAAAGCGGTCATCCCAAGCAGTCCAGGTATCAGCGCTTCGATAGGCATGTTTCTTCCGATGTAGAATGAGAGGAAAAGGAAGAAAGGCATGAGCAGCCCGAAGATGATTACGGGACCCTTGGAGTAGTATATGCGAATGTTCTTTTCGACGATGGCAAGAGACTGCTTGAATTTTCCCCAAACATTGATTTCCATAAAAAGTTTCCTCCTCAGCTTTCTTTCACGAGTTTTAGGAACACGTCTTCCATGCTTGGCGCAAGCGTGTTAATGGTAACTATGTTGAGTTCTTTTAAACGTGCGTAGTCAACGAGAGCGTCTATTACCGGACTTGTTTCTTCAACGTATAGTTTCAGCTTGTCGCCCATCTTGGCGGCTTTCTCGACGCCTTTGATGCTTAACATGTCTTCCGTGTTCACCGTCTTGTCGAAGCTGATTTCGATAGATTGCAGTCCGCTGCTTCGAAGCCTGAGTCTTTCTGGGCTGTCGATGGCGGCGATTTTGCCGTGGTTGATGATGGCTATTCTGTCGCAAAGCTGGTTCGCCTCTTCCATGTTGTGTGTTGTCAAAAACACCGTTGTGCCATCTGCGTTGTACTCTTTGATGATGTCTTTTATCAGCCGTTGGCTTTCAACATCCAATCCCGAAGTCGGTTCATCCAAGAAAAGAATCTGCGGCTCACTGATCAGCGCCATGCACAGGAGCAGTTTTTGTTTCATCCCCTTCGAAAAACCCTTGACAACATGATTTCTACGCTCGTACAGCTCGAATTTTTTCAGAAGGCTTTCTGCTCTTTCAGTTCTCTGCTTCTTGGGAACTCCGTATAACGCTCCAATCAGCATCAGGTTGTTCCAGGCTGAAAGGTCCACGTACGCGTTTGCCATTTCAGGAACAATACCCATCAGCTGCCTTGTTTTCAAGCCTTGCTTCAAAATGTCGTAGCCGAATACGGACGCTGTGCCTTTGTCTGGCTTTATCACGCCGGTAAGCATTCTGATGGTGGTGGTTTTGCCGGCGCCGTTAGGGCCTAGAAAACCGAAAAGCTCGCCCTTCTTCACTTCAAAGCTGATGCCGTCGACCGCCAGCAACTCGCCAAAACTCTTTGTTAAGCTCGTGACTTCAACGGCGTTTTCACTGCTCATGGTTTGGCACCTCGGGCAGGTCGGTGAGAAGGTTGATTTTGATTTCCTTCGTTTTTAATTTCCACGCTTTTTCTGGGGCGCCGCCTCCGACTTCACGGTACTCAGCCAATTCGATGATGCCTGCCTGCTCCATTTCGGAGAGGTGATAGTAAAGTCCTGATTTGGAGAGGTTTTCTCCGGCTTTTTTCAGTCCTTCGAAGATTTCGTTGGTGCTTTTGGTTCCGTCGCCGATTAGGCGGATGATTGTCCATCTTGTGGGGCAGTGTAAGGCTCTGAAGTATGTGTGGAATTTGCTGGGTTCTTTTGTGTTGTAGCCTCCGCATCTTTCGCCGCACATTAATCATTTCCCTCTTCAATATTCACTGTTATATTATCAAAAATACTGTAATATTACAGTAACATTTAAGGTTTTCGGGCTGAATTGCAAAACACCGCCACGGCTTCAGTGAAAGCCCAACTATCCACCTGTCAGGTTCTGAATAAACTTCAAAACTATCTTAGGTTGACTCACTGCCATCTTCAACGTTACGCCAGGATTCTTAAAGTAATTGATTAAAGATAACCTCTTATATCTTCGGACAGCCATCGCAGCAATTTCCTTAACTTCAGACGGCGTAAAGTCATCGGTTCTTATCAAGGGCATCCCGCGCGTTTGCCTAACCTCCGCGAAAGCCCGCGACGTCAAACTCCCCTCAATATAACCCTTCTCCAAGCATTCCTTGTACAGGCGGGTTCCCAACGACGGCGTCGCCACATGCAGGAGCATGCCCACGTCAAAATCCCTCTTAAGCCTGAGCGCCAGCTCCACGGTTTTCAGCATGTTTTCCTTCTTTTCGCCGGGAAAGCCGATGATGTAGAATGCCGCGGTTTTCAATCCGATGTCCTTGCACATTTTGGCGACGTTCACCACTTTCTTCAGGTTAAGGCTCTTGCCTATGATGTTGTCTATTACGCATTGGTCTCCGGATTCTATGCCGAAGAACACGCTTTGGCACCCTGATTTTTTCATTTTCTTCAGAAGGTTCAGAGTTAGGTAGTCGGCTCTTATGCCGTTCGGGGTTTCCCAGTTAAACTTGAGGCGTTTTTCAATTATCTTGTCGCATATGGCTTCGAACCGTTTCATGTCGAATGTGAGGTTGTCATCCTCAAAGAATATGGTTTTGACTCCGAACTGGTTTAACACGTACTCTATGTGGCTTATCACGTAGTCCACAGAGTGCGCTCGGAACATTTTTCCCATGTGCAGGTGAACCGAACAGAAGTTGCAGTTAAACGGGCAGCCCCTGCTGGTTATCATGGAAACCGCGCGGTCCTTGAAGCTGCGGTACTCAATCTTTCCAGGGTTAAGGTACTGCTCCATGTCCACTAAATGATAAGCCGGATAAGGAAGCTCATCCAAATCTTCAATGAAAGGTCTCAACGCGTTCTGCTTTATCGCTCCGTCATCTTGGCGGTAGGCGATTCCCTGCACATCACTTAGTTTCTTTTTTCCCTCAACGCACTTGGCGATATCCAGCATCGTGTATTCTCCTTCACCAATCACCGCGATATCAATGTTCTTCGCCTCTTCCAAGAACTCCACGGGCACAACGGTGACGTGCGGACCGCCAACAACAGTCAAAATTTTCGGGTCCACCTCCTTGGTGATGGCGCCGACCCTGATGGCGTTCTCCGCCTGGCATGTGAAGGGTGCCGCTATGCCCACAACATCTGGTTTTCTCCGCCGTATTTCCTCCCTTATCTTACCATAAGGCATGCCCACCTCAAGCGTGTCTCCAACCTTCAAGAACGAAGCGTCAGTCATGAATGCATCCAAAATTCCCGCCGTGTAACCTGCCCTCTCCAGCACAGCGGCAATGTACATCAAGCCGAGAGGAAGATTCCCAGCGGGAGGGTCTGAGCCGGGATAAAACAGCTGCGGCGGGTTGATGAGGAGCACTTTCATCGTTTTTACCATTAGGTATAAGTGGCATTTCTGAAATATTTAAACTAGTTTATGAACCGAGGGTAGCGTTTGAATCCCTGTAATTTAGCAAAAGGTGATGGTTAATGAGCGAAAAAGTGGTAGCGGCTTGGAGCGGGGCAAAGACAGTGCTCTCGCGCTTCACGAAACGCTAGAATCCGGCAGATATGAAGTTCGGGAACTGTTGACGACGGTTACCCGAGACTATGATAGAATCAGCATTCACGGTGTGCGGAGCGTTTTGCTAGAGAAGCAGGCGAAAGCTTTGGGGTTTCCTCTGGAAAAAACGTTCATCTCAAAAGGCGCTTCTGACGAGGAATACGAAAACGAGGTGGTTAAAGCGCTTAGGAGGCAACGAGATGCCGGCGTTTCTTCTGAGGTGTTCGGCGACATTTTCCTGGAGGATATTAGAAAATATCGCGAGCAGATGCTAGCTAAGGTGGGCGTGAACGGTGTTTTTCCGTTGTGGAAAAAAGATACACAGACGCTCGCGCGCAGGTTCATTAGTTTGGGCTTCAAGGCGGTGGTTACTTCAGTTGACTCCGAGGTTCTTGTGGAAGATTTTGTTGGAAGAGAGTATGACTTGGGGTTTTTGTCTGACCTTCCCAAGGGTGTGGACCCGTGCGGCGAAAACGGTGAATTTCACTCGTTCGTTTATTACGGCCCGATATTTCGTGGGCGGGTGTCTTTCACAAAGGGCGCGAAAGTGCTGAGGGATAACCGTTTTTACTATTGCGATTTGGTCCCTGTGTAAATGAAAAAATTGAGTGGGACAATAAAAGAGGATTAACACGCGTTTGCTGAGTTTTCGAGTTAAGTGGCGCTTTTGCCGCGTTTTCTCAGGACGAGCACTCCAACTGTGACGATTGCGATGATTATGACTACGGCGAGAATTATGCCGACGGATGTGGCGTCAAGTCCTGCTCCTTCGGCAGGGGTGTTCATTTCATCCAGTGTGACTTTGATTGTGCCTATGTCTGTTTTGATTGTGGCAATGTCGCCTTGAATTCCAACGATTGTTCCTTCCAAGTCGCCCAGTGTTGTGCTTATGGTTGCGGTGTCTCCTTCCAGAGCGGTTACTTTCGCCTCAATGCTGTTAATGCTTGTTTTTATCGTGCCGATGTCGGTTTGTATGGTTGCTACGTCTCCGTCCAGCGTAACGAGTTTAGCGTTTATCTGGTTCACGCTTGTTTGTATTTGGCCGACGTTGGTTTGTATGGTTGCGATGTTGCCTTGAATTTCAGTTAAAACCGCGTTTAGCGAGCTTATGCTTGTTTGGACTACGCCGATTGAGGTGTTGATTGATAGCATGCCTTCGTTAATTGTGAGTATTGAGCCTTCCACGTCACCCAGCATGGTGGTTATTTCCGTGGTGTTTCCCTGTATGTTTGTGATGTTAAGCTGGATGTTGTTCACGTTTGTTTTGACGATGCCTATGTCTGTTTGGATGGTGACTACGGTGCCGTTTAGCTCAACCATTACGCTGTTTATCTCGTTTAGGTTGACTTGTATTTCGCCGATGTTAGTTTCGATTGTCACTATGTTTTCGTCAATGTTGGTTACGGTTGTGTTTATGTTTTCCAGAGACACCTGGATTGTGCCAACATCAGTTTTGATGCTTGCCACGTTATTCCGAATCTCGGTTATCCAAGCATTCCACCCTGTTAGGGTCTGGCTTAGCAGGAAGGATTTCAGTGCGACTCCTACACCTGTTTCGCTGTATGCGTTAACAACCAGAGCGTAGGTGCCAGCTGAAGCTTCGCATGGGATTGTGTACGGTATCCTGTAGAGCCCAGTGTCAACTTGCTGAACTAAACTGGTTAGATTAGCGTACAATGCTCCGTCGAAGTACAAACTGGCGTTGAGCACTGCGTCTGTTGGAACACCAGACAGCGAAACTACAACGTAAAAGTCAGCGATTTCGCCGTTAAAATGCATGGCTCCGACATCCGCTTCGACATCAAGTTTATCTGAGGGAATTGTGACGCAGGCTTGGCTGGGCGAAACGAGAGCGGTTGCTTGCAGCAGCATTAATGTACATGCTAGAATGGAGATGAACGCGCATGTTTTCTTGGATTTCAATATTTCCATTAGGGACTTCTCCTTTCCTTTGGTCAAAATTGTTTTTTGCACACTTAACCTATGTTTCGGATTTAAGAATATTGCACACAGGAACATAGAATAACTAAGCATACGTTACCCAAAAACCTGCACCTACGTGATGGCATTTGCCCTTGTTGCGGTTTACAAAAGGTTCATAAGATTAATTTTCAAAATAATAGTTCAAGGTGATTTGATGCCGAAAATTCTTGTTCTCTATTATAGTCGAAGCGGAAACACAGAGAAGATGGCTAAAGCCGTGGTGGAAGGAGCCCAAAGCGTTGGCAACATGGAAGTGGAGCTAAGCTATCACGTTGACGCGGAAGACCTATCCAGGTTTGATGCTATCCTCGTGGGTTCGCCGACGTACAATCATGAAATTCCGTTGGATATGGAAAGGCTTTTTGAAGATGCAGCCGCGAAGGGCATAGACCTGAAAGGGAAAGCGGGCGCAGCTTTCGGCTCTTACGGTTGGAGCGGGGAAGCACCGAAGTTTATTCTTGAAATCATGAAAAACAAGTTTGAAATGCAGGTGACCGAACCGCCGTTGTTGGCGATGTATGAGCCTGACGCGAAGCTGCTTGGTATGTGCCGCGATTTAGGGAAGCGCGTTTCCGAAACCCTTATGCGCCAAGCTTAACATGTTTTAGGAGAGAGGAGAAGAGAAACTTGAGTTCAAACAATGAACTGCTTGATTTCATTAAGCGCCAGATAGTTATTGAGAAAGAAATTGTGGAGTCGCTGAACAAAGGCATAGTTGACATCAAAAACCCGCCTGTCCGAGGCGTTTTGAAAGGAATATCCTTAGACTCCGTGAAGCACGCGGAGCTTTACGGGGCAGCCGTTTCGCTTTTGACGGATGTTTCGCAAGCGTTGAAGCAGGAACACCTTGACGAGCAAAGAGCCTTGGTTGAGAAGCACATTAAGTTGGAATCGGAACTCATCAAAAAACTGGAAAAAATCATGCCCGCAATCGAAAACAGCAAGGTGCAGTTCCTTTTAGAGTCAATTTTGGCTGATGAGCGAAGGCATCATGCGTTGCTAAAACAGGTTTTGGAGATAATTGTTCACGGAGAAACCATAACGGAAGCGGACTGGTGGAAAATGCTGTGGGAAGATGTGCCGTTTCACGGCGCCCCAGGCGGCTAAACCGCTAAACACCACTTTTCCAGCTAAGAACTAATCTTCTCGTTAGTGTTCATGCCCATTTCATGCTGGGCAGCCGGGGCTTTCCCCA
>CAZPND010000088.1:0-249 GCA_964587975.1 uncultured Candidatus Bathyarchaeia archaeon | reverse complement strand
GTTTCACGGCGCCCCAGGCGGCTAACCTGCCAACTTTTTTCAATTATTTCTCACTGCTTATAACTGAGACAAAACAGAAATAAGCCATCCCCTTTCTTTTTTCAATTAGGAAGTGTTCTTTGTGGGTCATCATGCTCACCACATGCAGATGTTTAAAAAAAATTCTGGATTTCCCTAGCCCTGACTGTTCCGATTCTGCTGCTTTCAGAAACAGTCCAGTCACTTCTCCACTTCACCGTAACCGTTCCG
>CAZPND010000087.1:0-9493 GCA_964587975.1 uncultured Candidatus Bathyarchaeia archaeon | reverse complement strand
TCACGTTAACCCTTTCAATTTTTTTAAATAAATCAGTCAGGCTTACCGCCGTCTCATTCATTGGCTGGTCGAATCCTCTGTAGAAATGAAACGCCTGATCTTCACGTACACGCCTTAAAATTTTCTGAATCTTCTTCTCTGTTAAGCTGGATTTGCCAGCGCCAATTCGCGTTCCGCTTGGTACACTTTCCATACAAAATCTCCAATTAACAAAATTCGAGAGTAACATAAAAAGTTTCGCCGAGATATATTAATTGCACCCAATCTTTTTAATTTAGCTGGTTTCTCTGAGGTGGAGCTACATTCAATACGACGTATGAATTGTGAGAATAATTCATCGCCTACTTTTTTTTTAAAAAAGCTATATTTAGACTTTTTTGGTGCCCAACTACAAAAACCTACGATTAGAACATGCTTATCGTAGACATAATTCTTAAGTTCTCCATATCATTAAACTCTCCAGAAGTTTGGAACCATTAGTCTTTCCAGCCGTGACCTTGGATTTCTATTTTTCACCGGCTTCGAAATTAACTGGATCAAGCGAGTAGCACGAGCCAGAAGAATTACAGCGTTGACTATCCACTTTTTTAGCAAAAAATTTTTTGTCATCAACGAAAAGAGCCTTGTTTTTGTCATAAATTGGCTTAAGTAAATGTTTATATCCCGTCACGCCTCTAATATGGGTTAGCGTTAACTTTTGCGCTTGAGATTTTGCAATAAGCAGTATTTCATAAAACACCTGAAAAATCAGAACGATATTCCGAAGTTTCAGAAATAGAATTGAACACTGAAGCATTAGATGAACTGCGCGGTTTCAACAATTACTTGCGTGAAGTGAAGAAACAAGATATGTTAGGAAATTATAATAAAAAGAAGAAAGTGTGTTTGTTAAGCACTTTTGCTCCTCGAAAGTGTGGAATAGCAGTTTTCACAAGAGACTTAGTAGATCACTTGGACCTTTTAGGTGAACTTGCTCCAGCTAAAGTCATAGCAGTCACCAAAGAATCTGCTTTAGATCAGTATGGACATGAAGTTTTTTGGCGGATAAGGAAAGGAGAGGAAGAAGACTATGTCCATGCTGCCGTCAAAATTAATTCATCTAATTTTGACTTAGTTAATATACAACATGAATTCGGGATTTTCGGCGGAAAATTCGGCAGCCATCTTCTTTCTTTCCTCACTAAGATAGAGAAGCCGGTGGTGACTTCTCTTCACACGGTTCAACCAGACTTCGACCCCGAAGCACTAGGAGTCTTGAAAGAAATAATATCTCTTAGCGAATCAGTCGTGGTGACCGGCCGCACAGCAGCCGACATACTGGAAGGTTACGGAGTTCCAACAGAGAAAGTCAAAGTTATTCAACATGGCTGCCCAGATGTTCCTTTCACTTCTAGCAGTTTTTTTAAGCCGTCCCTTAACCTAACTGGAAGAAGTGTGCTTTGCACCTTCGGATTGATCAGCAGAGGAAAAGGCATTGAGTACGCTATTCAAGCGCTTCCCTCCATTATTGCAGAACATCCTGAAGTTCTTTATCTCGTAATTGGCGAGACGCATCCCGAAGTTAAAATTTCGGAAGATGAAAACTACCGCAGATATTTAGTCAAATTAGTTGAGGGACTTGAACTGCAAAATCACGTCGAATTTCACAACCGCTTTATACCCAAACCCGAGTTGATAAGGTTTCTTCAAGCCACGGATGTTTACATAACGCCTTATTTGGGGAAAAATCAGATCAGCAGCGGTACGCTCATCTATGCGCTTGGAACGGGGCGAGCAGTGGTGTCAACTCCATACCTTCACGCCCAAGAGGTGTTGGCTAACGGCAGAGGATTGTTCTGCGAATTCAAAGATCCTTCTTCAATAGCTAACGCTGTAAACAAACTCTTGGACAATAATTGTTTAAAATCTGAGATGGAAAGAAAAGCCTATGAGTATAGCAGGAGCTTCACCTGGTTCGAAGTTGCAAAAAAATATGCCGAATTGTTCAAACAGGTAATAAACGACAAGGAAGAAGTGGAATGTATTGAGATATCCGCCCGTAACGCTTGAATTCGTCAGATCTCTTACAGACGACACAGGAATGCTTCAACATGCGAAATTCGGAACACCGAAACGTGAGGAAGGATACACAACAGATGACAATGCACGCGCACTGGTCGCTTTAACAAAATATACTCGAACCAATAACTCATTTGTACATGTCAACAAGCTTCTGGACATATATCTAGGCTTTCTTCTTTTCATGCAAAAAAAAGATGGAGCAATGCATAATCTTCTGAGTTATAATCGAAATTTCATGGACGACAAAGGCTCTGAAGACTCTATGGGGCGAACCCTATGGTCCTGTGGATGCGTGGTGGAAAGCAATTTATCTCTTGAGAGGCGATTGCTTGCCAAGGAGATTTTTGATAGGCTGTTGCCATGGGCTTTGAATTTCAGGTCGCCTCGGGCTAAGGCTTTTGCGGTGATGGGGTTGAGTAGATACCAGAAGGCTTTTGCGGAGGACCGAAATCCAGCAAAAAACTTGGAGATTTTGGCTGAGCAGTTGTTAGAACACTATGAAAGTACCAATGCTTCCGATTGGCACTGGTTTGAACCCTACATCACATATAGCAATGGAAGGCTGCCCCAAGCCCTTTTTGAGGCTTACAAAGTGACGCAACATAAACGTTACCTTAAAACTGCTGCGGAGTCCATTAATTTTCTCTTAAAAGTTCAAACAATCAATGAGGTATTCGTGCCTATTGGAAACTATGGTTGGTACAACAAAGGAGGAGACAGAGCAATGTATGACCAACAGTCGGTGGAGGCGGCGACAATGACTGAAGCAGTGCTATCAGCGTATCAGGCAACGGGCCAGAGCAGCTATAGAAAAGAGGCGGAAGAAATTTTCAACTGGTTTTTTGGGCAAAACACGTTAAAAGTTCTAGTCTACAACTCAGACATGTGTGGTTACTACGACGGAATAACCCCGCGTGGGTTGAATCTCAATATGGGCGCCGAAGCCAATGTCTGTTATTTATCCGCTAAATTGGAATTAGAAGCGCAGAAGAAGCATCTTATCGACGAGATGCCATCAAAGGCGTCTTAAAATTTTATGGTCCACCTCATTGAGGATTCATAAAACGTAAATAGAGGATGAACTGACTCAATATCGAGTATCACAAACTATAGCCATGTTACTAAGAGGGAACAGTTTTGTTGATGGTAAAACATGTGATGATTGAAAATATGGTGACGGCAAACCCTAATACTTCTCTGAAAGAAGCTATTGACATGCTATATAAGAAACACGTCGGCTCCTTGGTGGTAACCGAAGACAATAGGTGCGTTGGAATATTCACCGAAAGAGACCTTATCAGAGTAGTAGCACGGAATGTAAACTTGGATTCTCCTATCAAGAACGTTATGACGAGCAACGTGGTAACAATCGGGGAGGAAGCTTCAATCGAAGAGGCGAGGCGATTGATTGCTACCCATAGTGTGAGGCATTTGCCAGTTGTCAATGGCAAAGGAGAGTTGGTTGGTTTGTTTTCGGTTAGAAAGCTCCTAGATGACTTTTTCGGATTGAGGTCTTTGAAATACTGCTAGGAACTAATGCATCATGAGACGTTTCAAAGGCAACCCGATTCTTGAGCCGATAGTTCAGAACGCGTGGGAATCAAGACTTGTTTTTAACGCTGCAGCAATTCGCCTGAAAGACCGGATTCATATACTTTACAGGGCCATGGGAAACGACGCTATCTCCAGGATTGGATATGCTGCTACCTCAGACGGTTACATAATTGATTATCGATCCTCAACCCCCGTTTTTGAGCCCAAGGAACGGGCGGAACACAGTGGATGTGAAGATCCGAGAGTCTCACTTTTTGATAATAAGGTTGTAATGGCTTATACTGCACTTTCGGAGGTAGATCACGGTCAACTCTACCAGATTGCTTTGACCTCTATTGGGGTGGAAGATTTATTGAACCGTGAATGGAAATGGAATGCTCGAGCGCTTCCTTTTAGGGGGATACGTAACAAGGACGCTGTTCTTTTTCCGCGGATGGTAAACGGCAAATATGTCATGCTTCATCGTTTTGACCCGGACGTTTGTGTGGCTTATTCCGCTGATTTGGAGACATGGTGCAATATGCGATCGATTTTGGGGCCGAGAATTAAGAGTTGGGACTCTTGGAAGATAGGTGCAGCAGGCCCTCCCATTGAAGTTAATGAGGGATGGTTGATGATTTATCATGGTGTAAGTTTTGAGAAGGTCTATTGTCTCGGCGTGACGTTACTTGATAAGGACGATCCTGAAAGAGTTCTTTATCGTTCCGAAACGCCTATTCTTGTGCCCGCCAAAGATTATGAGCGCTTCGGAAAGGTTCCTAATGTCGTGTTTAGCTGTGGAAACGTGCTTTTCGACGATGAAGTTTTGGTGTATTATGGCGCAGCCGACACCGTCCTGTGTGTGGCAAGCTACGATTTAAGCGAACTGTTACCGAAGAAATAGCTTGTAAAATAAGTGGTTTTTTAATGAAATAATGCAATCGTACGCTGTGTGGAAATGCTTTGTGGCTGCAACAGCACAGTCACATAAGAATATGTACTTTGAATGCCTTCTTATTTGTCGGAGTCCTTCTCGTGAAGAAAGCGCAGGAGAGACCGTATTCGCTTTTAGAATTTACTCTTCAACCCATGAAGATTGCTTCTGGTCTTCAAAAGTTAAGAGCCAGTATTAAGAATAAGAGTGACGGAGTGTTAAGGAACGCCGTGCTTCTTATACATTCTTTAAATGAAAACAATCTATCGGTAAGTGGTGGCGAAAAATTCATTTACGCCATAATGCCCAATCGGGAAGCCATTGTTGATTTCCGAGTGCTTGTTGCTGGCGATACCGAGGTTTACCTTTCTCTGAGTGGATTCAAGAATGGCGATGTCTTCTTCAGTGCAGATTCAGTGCATTATAGGGTATTTGTTGAACAAAATTAAATACAGCGGTAGATTGCCTTTTTGATTTTTTCTGGTCAAGGGTAGATGGATAGCTTTTTACGAGCTTGGGCGGCATTTTTATATCGCAGTTTTATTCATATTTTTTATTGTTTGTTCTGAAAGCGGAGATTAAAATTGAAGCTTTTCGTCGATAGAGTTGATGCTGGAAGACGCTTAGCCTCAGCTTTGAAAGGGCTCGCAGATAAAGATGCCATTGTTTTGGCAATTCCCAGAGGAGGCGTGGTTGTAGGATATGAAGTAGCGAAGGCGCTTGATCTTCCTTTGGACGTAATAATTCCCAGAAAAATCGGCGCTCCTGGCAACCCCGAATTGGCTATCGGAGCCATGACCGAAGATGGAACGGTATTGCTTGATAACAGGCTAGTTGAGCAACTGCGAGTTTCTGAGATGTACATTCGCCAGGAGAGCAAAGCTCAGAAGCAGGAGATTAAACGTAGGCTGAAGCAGTATAGAGGAGATGTTCCTTATCCTAGCTTAGAGAATCGTGAGGTCATTCTGGTGGATGATGGCATAGCCACGGGTTCTACGATGAGGGCCGCCTTGGCTTCGGTTCGCAACAGACGAGCCAAAACTGTTGTGGTAGCGATTCCGGTGGGTCCGCCCTCCACCATTAGAGAGTTAGAAGAAGCAGCGGACCGTGTTGTTTGCCTATATACTCCGGAAGCCTTCTATGCCATCGGTCAGTTTTACGAAGATTTTGCCCAGACCCAAGATGAGGAGGTAACGAGACTATTGAAGCTTATCAGGATACAAAGAGGTGAGTGAATGAGCGAAAAAGGAGAAAATGTTGTGCAAATTCCTGTGGATGGTGACTTTATAGAGGGTAACCTACAGGTGCCAGCGGACGCAAAAGGCATGGTTTTGTTTGCTCACGGAAGCGGAAGTGGCAGATTCAGCCCGCGAAACAAATATGTTGCTAGCGTGCTAAACGACGCAGGCATTGCCACGTTGCTGATAGACCTTCTTACGTCGGAGGAAGAGGCTGTTGATGTGCGTACACGGCAGTACCGTTTTGACATAGATCTGCTGACCGAGCGGCTCATAAGCGCCGTTGAATGGCTTAAGGAAAAGCCTAGGACACGAAAGCTTAGTTTAGGGCTCTTTGGAGCCAGCACAGGTGCTGCAGCAGCCTTGATCGCGGCAGCCAAGCTTCCTAGGGATGTTGCGGCTGTTGTCTCTCGTGGTGGTCGTCCGGATCTCGGAATGGAGTATCTTAAAGATGTTAAGGCGCCGACTCTTTTCATCGTTGGCGGGAGAGACATGGTTGTAATTGACTTGAACAGGAAGGCGATGTCGCAGGTGTCTGCTGAGAAGAGGCTTGAAATTGTGTCTGGCGCTACACATCTCTTTGAGGAGCCAGGGAAACTGGAGGAAGTTGCCAAGTTAGCTACCTCATGGTTTCTAAAATACTTGACGTGAAGAACCTTAGAAGAAGGCGCAACGCAGCTTTTACCCAGATTATGCTGAATGAAAGCTATGAAACCAATCGCAAGCTCAAATGATGATTTCTGCTAGCGCACGCTAATGGTGAGAGCGTTAAATCAACCATCGCACTGGACTTCCTTAGGTCAAACGTGGTAAGATTTGATCCTTTGAAAATAAGCAACTATTTCATTGGATTGGATAGAGTAGAGGTCATTCTTTTTCGATAGCTAATTGCACTTTCGATTTTCCTCGTCTCTGACATCTCAATTGTTGTTGTGTCCCTTGCAATCTTGTTGCAAATTACGTTAAGTGATTTCGCGGTGAAGCTCAGCAGATTCTTTCCTTCGTTTGTAAGCTCGTAGATTTTTCTCGGTCTTTCACTTTCTGTGTTCCACCGACTTACAAGGTAGCCTTTCTTCTCCAAAGCGATTAAGAGAGGATAGATTGTACTCGGTCCGAAATAGACGCCAAAAGACCTTCGTATTTTTGTTATTATCTGATATCCGTGCATGGGTTTCGAGTCTATGAGTTGGAGGACTATCATGTCTAGTAGTCCTTTGGTTAGTTTGGTTTGGACTTCTTTTTGTAGGCTGCCCATTTATTTTTCCTTCTGTATTTGTGTACGACAAGTGTACAATATGTACCTTTTCAGACATATGTCTTATGACTTTATACACGCTAAACGCCAATATAAACGTTCATACATACCGTAGGCATATCTTATTCACCCTAAAAAGCGGAAATAACGACCAAAAATCGCCAAGTAACATAACAAACCTGTTGAAAATAAGAAAAAAACAAACTGTTCAACACATAGACCAAAAACCGATTAAAATTATCTCATTTTTCATTAACGCCCAGAGAAGCGAAAATGACAAGCGGCAAGAATAGATTTTTCGTCTATAACTAACTTCGGTAAACTTTATCTTGTTGAAACCGCTTCCCTTTTCGGGAGAAGCTTTGAGATTTTGGCTCAGACTTTTGGTTGCCTCTGCTTTCAGGAGCGTGAGTGAGTGAAAAAGCTTGCTGTGGTTTTTTTGCTTTTGGTTTTTTTAATGCCAATGTTCTTGAATTCAAGGGACCTTGGGGTGGTTGCAGAGGCTGAGGCGGGCGGGATGCGGTTTGGCGTGAATTATCTTTCAACGCATAATCATTATGAGCCTCACTATCTTTCTGATGAGGAGTTGGACAGGGATTTTGCGCTCTTCCAGAAGCAGGGTTTAGAGTATGTTACGTTGTGTGCGGTGTGGAAGTATCTTGAGCCGGAGCGTGGCGTTTACAATGAAACTGCTATTGATGATTTGATACATGTGTGTAATTTTGCTGCCAATTACGGCTTGAAGGTCGTTATAGACTTTTACACGATGATGAGCGTTGACAGCTGGACGATGCCTGAGTGGCTTGTTCCGAGTAAGTTTGAAGCAGTGTTCTTAAACGGTGAGGATAGACAAGCTTGGCTTGACTTTCTTGATTACTGCGCCACGCGGCTGAACGGTTCGGAGAGCATCTGGAGTTGGAACATGATGAATGAGCCTGCGAGGCGAGCGTGGGCTTGCGATGTGTCGGTGGATGATTTTCTTGGGTTGTGGGCGGAGATGAGAGCGGTTTTCAAAGCCTACTCGGATAGGCCTGTTTCGGTCAGGTTTGCGGCGCAGGTGTTTGAGGATCCGAATCATTTCAACTGTGATCCTCGGATATATGGGGCGTTTGATTATTTGGCGTTAAATTGGTATGAGTATTACTGCTCGAGTGAGAGTTTGGCTCACATAGTCTCCGATGCCCATCAGCATGGTTGTCAGGTGGTTTTAAGCGAGTTCGGTAGCAACGCAACAAGTGACGCGGTTCAGACTAGTGACTATCTGCGTTATCTTGCGCTATTCAGAAGTCTGGGATTGAATGACTGCATTGCGTGGATGTGGAGGGCTGACTATAACTCTGCTAATCCTGAACCTCCAGGGACGGGTTATAACCTTGCCATGAACGTGGATGGTATGCCGAGGCCTGCTTTCAGGTTTTTGTCAAATTCATTTCCTTCTGAGCAGATCGAGACTGCTGGAGGCAATGGGGATGAGGCGGTTAGGCCGCGGTTTGTTCCCGATGAGGTCGTTCTTAGGTTTGGAGGTGGGGTTTCTGAGGAGGAGATTGCTGAGTTGAGAGATGCGCAGGATGCTGAGGAAATGTGTGTTAATTGTTTTACGGGTGTGCGGACGTGGCGGGTTCCTTCTTCGCGGACGGTTTCGGAGTGGGTTGATTTCTTTGATAGCCATCATTTGGTGGAGTTTGCCGAGCCGAATTTCTGCGTCTACTCCAGTATGGTTCCTAACGACCCGTTATACTCTTTGCAGTGGCATCTTGATAATCCGGTATATGGAGGGATCAACATGGAGGCGGCTTGGGATGTGGGCACTGGGGATTCTAACGTGGTTGTTGCCGTTGTCGATTCGGGAGTTGCGTATGAAGATTATACGGGTCCAGGGTTTTGGCATTTAGACACGTACAACGCTTATGGAGGGTCTGGTTCTTCTTGGTGGTGCGGAGTAAGCGCCGCGCCGTACAGCTGGACTGAACTTTATGGTTCTGCTTCTGCGCCACCCGGGTACGGCAACGGGTGGAAGCAGTATCTGCAGCATTCTTTTGATCTGACAGAGGCTACCGAAACCGTGACGTTATCTTATTACTACAAGTTTGATATTGAGAAGAATCATGATTACTTTTTTGTTGAGGTTTCGGATAATAGTGGGGCTTCGTGGACGCAGTTGAAGAGATATACTAATACTAATCCTCTTGGCGTTGATTGGACTCAGGATTCGGTGGATTTATCGAGCTTTAAGGGAAGGAGCGTTTTGGTTAGGTTCCGTTTTAATTCTGATGACGTTCACAGTGACGAGGATGGCGATTTTAATTCCGATGGGGCTGTTTACATCGACCAGGTATTGTTGGTTGATGAGGCTGGTCAGATTTTCTTTGATGACATGGAGTCGGGGGCTGGTGATTGGGAGACGAGCCAGTTCGTTCAGGCGCCTGATCTGGCGAGCACTTCTTTCTGGACTAATGCAGATGAAGTTCCTGG
>CAZPND010000086.1:0-9499 GCA_964587975.1 uncultured Candidatus Bathyarchaeia archaeon | reverse complement strand
GGAATACTGTTTTTATACGCGCGTGGGCTTTTCATAGAGAAAAAAGGAACGCACAGTACATATGACTCTTATCATTGATGACGCGGGCAGCGGCGACTTGCTATTCGGCGTGGTCATAGGCATCTACCGCGAGGAAACAGGAGAGTTCAAGTACGACCTCATCGACGTCAAGTTTTACCAGGACATTTTCTGCGAGAAGGAGTACCTGCGGGAGGCTTCCCGCGTTACCGCGCGGCTTGTTGAGGCTCTTCGGGTGAAGCCTGACGAGGAGATTCACGTTTGTCAAGGTAACATTTTTGATGTGGCGGTGGCGGACCTGCAGAAGGCGCTGGGCGAGGAGCGTGTTACTCGGGTGCGGGTGGTTGGGGAGGCGCAGAGGCTTGTGGAGATCGCGTACCTGGATGAGATCAGGAATTTGGGTTATGAGCCGTTGGCTGAGCGGGATGAGAAGCGTGCGAAGAGCTTCTTTCACATGATGCGTTGGTTGAAGGCGCATCCGGATATGCTGCGTTATGCGAAGACGGGGTGGCCGCGGCTGAAGCGGTACAGCATGTTTAAGCCGTTTCATCAGGAGGAAGTGTACAGCGCGTCGTGCAGTGAGTGTGGCAGCCCGTGTGAGGTGCCGTTTAAGCCTGACCCGCATCGGCCTGTGTTTTGCCCGGTGTGCTGGAGGAAACGGAAGGGTGGCAAGAACCGTAAAGCGTCGAAGTGAAGGAATCCTTTTTATATTATAAGCGAGTTTGAGTTGCGGCATGAATGTACTGTTTGACTTTAATTCCAGCTGGTACGTGCTGTTCTTCGCCTTTCTGGGTTCGTGGCTGATTTTGCTTTTCTTCAGGCGTCGGAGTCAGGGAAGGCGGGAAATCAAGGAGCAGCTTTCTTTGGCTTTGGCGGGCATGTTTGCGTTGGCGCTTATGGAGTTTTTCGCGGTGTCCACGAACCTTTGGAACTACACTCCAGGCAACTGGCCTGTGATTTTGTGGCCCACCTACTTCGCGGCCATACTGTTTGGTTATCAGCTGCTCAGGTCTATTGAGGGGCTGCTGCATAAGCCTGCGTTTGCGTCGAAGGTGAAGCGGGAAGAAAGAAGCGTTATTGCTCGGGAAACTCGGTAGCTGCCACGCATTGGTTCAAGAGTGGGCGCTTTCTTGATGTTTGCGTTTCCTGAAGTACGCCAGCAGACCTAAACAGACGACGGTGGCTGAGGCAGCAGCGGCTACAACAAGGGTTATCAGCAAAGCGTCTTGCTGCGGTTCTGGAGGTGAAGGGTGCACAGCTGAGGGGACGTTCAAGGCGTAGACCGTGTTGCCTGCTGCCGAAAAATCTTGGAAACACCTATCACAGAAAAAAGAAACAACAATAATGAAGCTGGTGCGAACCGTTAACAGCACCTACAACGAAGTCGACTGCAACCTACACATCCTAGAACGCGAAGGGATAGTCACTCAACGACACGCTGGACACAAACGCACAATCCGCCTAAACCCCCAAAACGAAAGAACCCTGGTTTTGCTCAAACTCCTAAAAATTCGAGAAAACTCCGTTAACCTCAACCACCTCCGCAAAAGCCTGAAAGGCGTCATGGAAAACAACAACACCAGCGTAACGCACTGACTGTTGGCTCACTTTTTTCTTCGCAGGCGCGGCATGAACCCTGGAACCCGCCGCTTGTATTCGCGGAACGCCTCGCCGAACCTTTCCTCGTTTTCTTTGTCTTCCTCCTTCGCCAGCCGCCAGTACAGCACCGCCAGCACAGGCCACAGTATAAGCGTGAAAATCGTCAGCCACTGCACGTTAAGCCCGAACGTTATCAGCAGAAACCCAACGTACTGCGGGTGCCGCACGTAACCGTACATCCCCGAAGTCACCAGCTTGCCCTGGCTTTCGCGCCGCGCCTTGTAAATCTGCCGCCACCCGAACACAATCAGCAGTATGCCGACGCCGATTATCACTTTTGACGCCGGAAACACGTACGAATTAAAGAAGCGGTAAAACGTCTCTTCCCCGAACACGCCCGTCAGCAGGAACTCCAGCGAGTAAACCTTGTCGTACCCGAACGTTCCAGCGAAAACATACATCGTCAAAGGCACCCCGTACATCTCCGCGTACAGGGCAACCACGAAAGCCACGTAAACGCTGCTGGGCACCCGCGTCATCTTCTTCTTCAACGGAATAAACAGGATGAACAAAGCGAGGAAAACCACGTTCACCGCCACCAGAACCCACTTCTCCGCGTCGCCGTAGCTGAACCCCGTCAAAGTAGAGTAATACAAGAAAACCGCCACAACAACTGTAACCACGATGAACAGCGCAATCTCCTTAAATTTCCCCATGTTGCATGTGCCCCCTCAAGCGCCCCAAGTTAATCCTAGCAGTTAAACAAATATAATCCTTACGGCAAACCAGCCCCGACAGCCAAAACATTTTAAGCCCACAAACCCGCATGAAACCGAAAGAGTGACACAACCATGACCCCAGTTGAAGACTTTAAGAAACTCGGCAAAAACGAATACTACAAATGCCCCCTCCCCCACGTACACCCCAAGCATAAGCAAGCATTCTTCAAGAATTTCGACGCGCACTTCCGTATATTCAGCGGCAGACAAGACCACTTGCAGATTGCGCAGCTGCACGAGCAACTCGCTTGGGAGGCAAGGCGTGAAGCATCTGAGAAGCACAGCCTAGGCGAGGGCGAGCTACGGGATATTTCGCTGGCGGCGTGGCTGGACGCCGTGGAAAAACACACAGGCAAACCTATTCAGGTGGTTAAAAAGTAAAAAGTAGGGAATAGCGGTTACTGGACCGCTTCAACCGACTGGATCTCCGGCACCTTCGCCTTTATCAAGCGTTCAACGCCTTGTTTCAGCGTCAGGGCGGACATGGGACAGCCCACGCATGAACCTCGCAGCCTGACCTTCACCACATCGCCTTCCACGGCTACGAGTTCGATGTCTCCGCCGTCCGCTTGGATCTGCGGCCGTATCTCCGCCAGGGCAGCTTGCACTTTCTCTTTGGTTTCACTCACTGTGTTTTTCACCCCGTGCACATGTTTTGAAGTCTAACCCTTAAAGGAGGCATGGTCATAAAAGGTTTCCGTTGTTTGCCGTATTTGGCGGTGGCACCCATTTTTGGGAAAGGTTTATGCGGGTAAAACTTAATGTGTATTTGTGGGTGAAGTATTGTGGGTAAGACGCGTATGGATGAGCGAGGCAGGGTCTTGATTCCCTTGAATGAGCGTAAGCGGCTTGGCTTGAAGGCGGGAGCAGAGTTTGAGTTGGCTGAGGAGGACGGCGCTTTGGTTTTGAAGCCTCTTATCCCTGAACCCGTGCGGGTCAAGTCCAAGCGTAAATGGGGTAAGGAGGCTTTTCTGGACTCGGGAGAGACTACGTTTGGCGAGTAACGCGGGCGGCGTGGAGAAGCGAGTTTTTGACGTCAACGTTTTAGCGATTTTCCTCGTAAAGGGACATCCTGACTACGAGTACGTTCTGCCAGTTGTGGAAGAAGGCCTGAGAGGCGCTTACGTGCCGTTGGTTATGGACATTTTGCCAGTTCGAGCTTACTGGGTCATGACGCGGAGGTGGGGACTTCCAGAAAAAGAATGCGCCGATGCCATAGAACATTTTGTTAAGGCGTATGACAGGCCGCGTTACCCGAGTCTAAAGCGGGACGCTATCTTGGAGGGGTTCAGGTTGGCTGACGAGTTGCGGCATGACGTGTTTGACTGCATGTATCTCTCGTTGGCGTTGCAGGAAAAAGCCGTGGGAATCGTTACCACAGACACTGATTTTGAGGGACTTTGCAAGCGTACGGGCTTAGATTACCATAACCCAGTGCCGAAGGAAGTTCTGAAACGCTTCAAGGAGCAAAACGTCACGTAACCTGTCTAACTTGGATTTTGAATTCATAAAACCCATATTAACAAACGCACATACTCTGCAGGAGAAACGGTGTGAAGTGACCAATTGTGATAGCGAGTGCCTTGATTGTGGACGACGACGCGGAAGTTAGGCGCATGCTCACCTCGATTCTTGAGAATGACGGCTACTCCGTGGAAGCGGTTGACAACGGCCGCCAAGCGCTCAAAACCTGCGAACGGCTGCCTTTTGACGTGGCGCTCGTGGACATCAACCTGCCAGACGTGAAAGGCACCGAACTGCTTCATAAGCTGAAGCGGCTGCAGCCAAAAATGGTTAAAATCATCGTGACCGGGGAGCCTTCGATTGAGAACGCGGTGAAGGCGCTGTACGAGAAGGCGGACGGGTTCATAACCAAACCGTTTGACCCCCAGGAACTGCTGGATACGGTGAGGAAACTCATCAGTGAGAAGAAGAACGAGTACCTGCGGATGTTGACGGAAGCGGAGAACGCGAAAAAAAACAATCCCCTTTTAGGGTATGGCACCCCAGACCGATGGTAGCTTTATGTTTCTTGCTTCGTGATTAAGTGCCCGCCGAACCCCGCGAGCCACAAGACGGCGGGGTAAACGATCATGCGTTCCATTCCGCCTGGGCCTAAGCCTAAGTAGAAGCTGCTGTCAAACGCTTCGGTGCTGGTTAGCGAGCCGCTTGTGATGATGCCTGCGGAGAACAGAGCTAACGCTGCAAGCGTCAGGGCTCCGAGCACGATGTTTATCTGGGATAGGGGGTTTGGCAAGATTTTGAATGAGGTTATGGCGGATAGCCCGGCGAAGAAGAAGGCCGCCGAAGATACGGCGCCGTATGGGAGGGTGTAGTTTTTGGTGAAGATGCCGACGCCCATGGCGCCTATCGCCATCAACAGCAGCAGGGTGTTTACGGTTTTCAAGGTTTGATTGTGTCTTTGAAGGTAAGTTCCCGCCAGCAGCAACAGGCCTAGGAGGAAGACGGATGCGTTGAAGACTATGGCTGAGGGTCCTACTCCGAGGTCGCTTATGTAGTTGGCGGACACGCTGTAGCCCGGGTACAGTGCCTCTGCGATGATGAGGCATAGGGCGAATTGGGTGGCTGCGATGAAAAAGAGTGCGCCTGCGATTTTTCCTCTTGGGTAAGGCATGTGTGTCAATATCGCTTGGTTGGAAGATAAAACTTTCCGCTTGTGTTCTGCGGCGGTTTAACGCTTATATCTCGGGTGAGAGAGTATTATGTTGGTGAGAGTTTTGTCGAGTTTTGTTGTTTTGGGAAACTGGACTGAGCAGGGCATACGGAAAGTCACTGACGCGCCGAAGCGGATCAAGGAGACGCGGGGCATGATTGAGAAGGCTGGCGGGAAAATGCAGCTGTATTATACGGCTGGGAAATGGGATTTCGTCATGTTCGTGGAGATTCCGAAGGACGAGGATTTGATGGCTGTTCTTCTGTGCGTTGGCAGCATGGGTAACATTCGCACGGTGACGATGAAGGCGTGGACTGAGGCTGAGGGCGCCAAGATACTGAGTGCGCCGCATCCGTAAACCGCCAGCGCGCTGCTTGCTCAGCTTCACCCTTTTTTTAATTTGGCTTTCGGCGAAAAGGCTTAAGTTTTGAGTCTCCTACGGTTGTGTATGCAGGATATTGAGCGCGAGGCTATACAAGAACCGCGTACTATACAAGTTCTAGAAGAAAAGCGAGGAGGTATCGGCTGTTCAGAAAGCTAAAACTCGCATAGACATCGACGTGAAAAGCGTGCTGGAGAAAGTCGAAGCCAAATACGGGTTGAAGCTGCCTAGGCAAGTGATAACCATAGACTACGGCGAGGACGTGGGCGACCTCTTCGTGAGGTTTAGGCACGCGGACAGGACGGAAGGCGGGGCCACAGCCGACGGCAAAGTCATCGTTCACTACGACAAGAGGGGCAGGATAGCCGCCTTAGAAATCACGGACTTAACCGCCCTCTAATAGTTTTGGTGGAAGTCTTGCAAACACGAAACCGAACTAAGACTTATAGATTTTACAAGATGCTGCTGAAGCGGAGCGAGGAAGCATCATGAAAAGCTTGTTCCTTTAGAAGATGTAACATAGTGTGGACGCTCTGGTTCAAACTGCGGATGGACGGCGACGTCTCACCCGACTACTGGTTGGATGGGCTTAAAGGCTATTTGTAGACTTTTTTTCTGTGCCGCACATCGTACAGCAGAACGGTTTTTTCCTTTTTGCTTATCACGTAGATGACTCGGTAATCGCCGTCTCTTAGGGACCATTTGCCGCGGAGGTTGCCTCTGAGCGTTTTCCCTGTTGCGGAGTTTTTTCGAGTTTCCTTATGGCTTGGTCTAATCTTCTTTTTGTTTGCAGGTCTATTTTGCGGAAGCCTTTCTCGAAGGTGTGGGTGGTTTTGAGTTTATATTTCTCCAGCTTGCTTCAGCTCCGCCCTGAATTCGTCGTAGTCTCTGGTTTTCCCCGCTTTGACGTCTTTTTCGGCTTGTTTTATGGCTTTCATGGCTTCTTCGTCTTCCTGTACGTTTATGGTTTCGATTATTTCCTCTAAGAGGTCGCTTACTTTGTTTAGTAAGGCGCGGTCTTCGTTGGTTAAGAGAACGTGCGGAGGCATACTGTTGTTCACCTGCAGGATATATGCTACGGCAGGATATTTTAATTTGTTTCTGGATTAAGTAGCCAGAGGAAACAATTAGATGGAAAAAGCCCGAGCCGCAAACGCCAATGCCCCGCGCCCGTGGTTCAGAAAGAAGTAATCACCAGAAGTCGTGATGTTTCTATGCCAATACTGCGGCGGACTAATGCTGCAAACCGCCACGTTCTGCTCACTGCTGAGCCAAAAGAAAAAACTAACAAAATATTTTGCCAAGCACAGACGCGGCAATAGCTTCAATTAACCATAGAATGCTGGGTTCGATAAACGTTGGTTGGATTAAATTTTAATCTTTTTCTCTATTGTTGTCTAATGTTCTGTTGTGTACTCTCCTCTTATCTTATATGTCCCTGCTCTCTCCGCTCTCCTCACACACACGAAAACACAAAAACCAAAACTCAGGTCTTTTCTACTCCAAATGCATTAACACTTAACTCTATATTACACCTCATTAGACTAACTATAGGAGAAGCGTCATTTGGCTCAGGAAAAGGTTGGTACACCTCAGAAGACGCGAATTGAATCCCTCTCTGACTTGATTTTCGGCTTAGCCCTTTCCATAGGCGCCCTAACTTTGATTGGGCAGCCTCCAAGCGATTTTCAGGCATTGGTATTGTCAATAGCTTTCTACGCTTTCAGTTTTCTCATACTTATCAGCGTCTGGTACTCGTACACTCAAACAATGGCTTTTATCCGTGTTGAAACTGACAGATTGGTCAGCTTCAATATCTTGCTGCTGTTCTTGGTCTCCATTGAACCCTTTCTCTTCAACCAGCTAATTAATTCTAGCGCGCGCCTTATGGAACCAGTGCAGTGAGGGTTTAAGTCCTTGTGCTCGATTGGCGTCGGTCACCTTTCGTTAACCATTCTTTTGCTTGGCTTGTAAGTGACGTGATGAATTCTGGATCGTTTTCCAGTTTCAAGAAAGCTTCCTTGTCGACCCCTTCTGGCATGGAAATCTTGACAGTTATGTATGGATTTATTATCTTCTCTATTTTCGATTGGACTTTCTCAAATTTCTCAATTTTTTCAGAATCTTTTTCGGTCATAATATCACCGATAAGATTGTTATGTACAACGTAGCTATTAGGAGTTGCAGTATCACCAGCGGACCGAACCGGCGGAACCATTCGCCCCAGCGTATGGCCTTACCTTGCTTCTTCATTATTCCAAGCGTGATTATGTTGGACGCGGAGCCTATCGGCGTGAGGGATCCCCCCAAGTTGGCGCCGAATACTATGGCCCAGCCTAAAATTTTGAGTGAGAAACCAGTGGCGACGGACACATGCTCCATTATGGGTATAAGCGTAAGGGTCATTGGAATGTTATCTATGATAGCTGAGGGTATACCGCTTACCCACACGATCAAAATTGAGGTGACGGAGTGATTGAAGGACAGTATTTGCACGATGTCGTTGGCTACGCTGGCTATTACTCCACTTCTCTCCAGTCCGCCTACTACGATGTAGAAGGATGTCAAGAAGAAGATGGTACCCCAGTCTATGCCAGCGAATATAGATTCAGGTTCCTGCCCGCCTAGAACCAGCATTGCGATGGCGCCAGCGATGGCTATTAGACCTATCGGCATATTGATTGAGTCTTCGAATATGAAGAGAACTACCACGATTATGAAAACCGCAGCTGCCCTGTAAAAGAGGCTTCTGTTCTCAACCACTGACCACGGGTTCACTTCAATCTGCACTTCCTGCTCTGCGCCATATTCCTTCTTCAGTTTGCGGCTTATGACCAAAATTGAAACCAGTGAAAGTATCAAGGTCAAAGGTCCAGTGATAGTCAAAAACTCGATGAAGCCTATCTTTAGCTGAGCCGCCACTATTAAGTTGGGAATAGAGCTTATCATAAGCGTGAGGCCGCCCACGTTAGACATGAGGGTTTCATGAAGAAGCGTTTGCGTGGGGTCGGTTCCAAACTTTTTCGCCAGAGAAATCGTCAACGCACCTATGATGATCATTGTGGTGATGTTTGATATTACCGCGCTGAAAAGGATAGTCAAGACTATGAAGACGAGGGATACTCTGCGGAAGCCTCCGCCGACGGCTCTCGCTATGCTCAGACCTAAGAACTCGAAGAAACCCGTTCGTGAAACCGTTTCAGCTAAAATCATTACTCCGATGACCAAGAGCACCGTATTGATGTTTACAAAGCCGATCAGTTCGTTGATTATGTTTTGGCCGGTGAAAAGGCCGTATTCGAGCCCGAAGAGTATGGTGAGTAATGCTCCGAGTAAGGCGGCTACGCTTCGGTGGTACCTGCCGGTTATGAGAATGATTAGTATAAGTAAAAAAAGGAGGGAAAAAATAGGTACCAGAGTCACTCTTTCTCGCCTTCGGCTGCTTTCTTCCTGCGTTCTTGTCTGATGTGCTTGGCGTCTTCTATTAGTTTTTCCCTCAAAGCGCGCGCCACTTCCAGCGCAACCTCTTTTTTTTGTTGGCTTTTTGATTTGGATTAAATTTTAATCCCCAAACCCAAACCCGTTCGCATGCGCACGTGTATGTACGTATACGTTCGTGTACGTACGCGCGTGTGTGTGCCCCCGTGTGCTTTATCGCCCGCCCGCCTGCACGCCCGCTCTCACCCCTGCACAACAAAAAAACACACACGCAACACGTGCAATAAACGTAACCCAATTCCGTTAAAATTGAAAGCTCTGAATTAGAGCACCACAAATTATTATAGGCTATGAGATAAGATTGTATTTTTGGGGATAATTATTGCCCTTAGAAGACTATCTCATGCCCAATGAGAATATTCGATATCAGAGTGATTTTGACGTAATATACGGAGACAAAGCATACACAGTTGTTTTAACTGATATCAGGTTGATTCTTTATTCTCGGAGAGGTTTGCTATTTAAAAGTGATGATGTAGTAACTGAGGCAATCAGAGATATTCAAGGTATAAAATACAAAGAAACAGGCGCTATATTCAAAAGTTCGTA
>CAZPND010000085.1:0-9523 GCA_964587975.1 uncultured Candidatus Bathyarchaeia archaeon | reverse complement strand
GACATGATTGGATAGACCACGATGTCTGGGTCTAAACCTCGCTTGAACGAAACAAAAGACACTTTTATGGTTATCAGAGAAAGAAGTAGACCAATAGCCATGGTTGCCATCACAACGGATAAAATCGCGGGGAAATAGGCAAACGTTATTCCCCAAAACAAGGTTCCGAAAACAATGGCGATGCTGCTCATTGCTACGCTTGTAGCCAAGGTTATTACAACCAAAGCTTCAAAAAGCTTGTAAAAACTTTTTGTGTTCCCAAAAAAACTGGGGTGAATAGTGCCGAGGTGCAAAGCCGTGCTTAAGCGACCGCTGAGCAAGCCGCCTATAACCCCTTTCGCGCTCAATATGGCGGGGTAAACCGCTATAACCCAGCCTGCTTCTGCGAAGATCCCAAACTGAGTTGCAACCATGAACCCGGCGAGTAACCCGCCAATATCGAAAATGTACGCCAGTGACGTTTCTTTAAGCAGTCTAACAAAACTCTTTGAGATATCGTCGTGGGACAAGAATTATCGCCTCCCGAAAATGGTTACATCAAAGGGCACAGAAGGGAACAAACGGGAAGTCAAGGAAATTGAGAAAAAGGGTTTCGGCATGCAGTTAAAGGGTTTAGGGCAATATCGTGATGTGATGCTTGGCGCTGGAAGGGCGTCGAATTGACGATGGAAAGTGTAGGCTACTTTCATATTTTTCCCCTCGCAGCTGTTGTTCGTTTTCAGCCATCCACAGGCACCTCTCTAATCGCATGTGTGCATGTGGGCTGCCAAATACCACTTCAACTTGCACTCCTGACTTTTAATTGAGAAGCTGAATATCGCTTAAATAACTTTCTAACAGGTATTTCGAATCCACACTACAACTTCACAAGCGTTTTAATCGCTAACACCTGAAAAGTAATTTTGCGACATGTTCGGAGTGCAAACCCAAATGTATTCGGCATGGATAAAAATTGACGAAAGCTTGCCGTGGATAGAGCTTGAAGAAGCATTCCAAACCAAAGCCGAGGCACAAAAAGCAGTGAAAGAACTACTGAGCAAAGCTAAAATAAAGATTGCCAGGCTTCCGAAAGAAAAACATGTGAAAGCTGCCATAAGAGTGAAGCATTAAAACGGTAGCGTTGCATTGCCCGTGTTGCTCAGGAAAACTGCTGCGTCTCAGCGTGGCTTCTTTGGTTGATAAACACACCACGGGTCTTCAGTCAAATAGTCCCCTTTTAACTCTGCAGGTTCATGGAGGTCGCCGCAGTAGTCTATGAAATCGCTTGAAAGCCCATATGCCCGTGCGCGGCAGCCCCCGCATACAGCGCGGTGTTCGCATATGCCGCATTTGCCTTTCAAGGCGTCGAAGTTGCGCAGGGTTTTGAACATGTCTGAATTGAACCATATTTCTTTGAAGGATTCCTCGCGGATGTTGCCCAGCTTGATTGGGAGATACGGGCATGGAGTGATGTCGCCGTTTGGGTACACGCGGCAGTAGTATAATCCTGCGAGGCAGCCTCGAATCCAACGACTCATGTCCAGACCCATATCCTTCGCAATCCGCATGAATTGGGGCGCACATGAAGGCCGCACGTTAAGCTTGTGCTTAGCAACCTTTGCGAAGGTTGTTTTAATCATGTTTTCGTATTTAGCAGGGGATATGTCGGCCATTTTCACGCCTCGCCCTGTAGGCACCAGAAAGAATAGGTGGAAGTTTTCTACGCCAAGGTTTTCAGCGAGCGACATAATGTCATCGATTTGGTCGTAGTTTTGCTGAGTCAATGTCGTGTTTACTTGGACAAGCACGCCGTTCTCCTGCAAGGCTTTGATGGCGCCAACAGCTTTTTCCCATGAACCTCGCACGCCCCTGAATTCGTCATGCTGCTCCGGAATATGCGAATCCAAACTGATGGAAACGGTTTCTATGCCCGCGTTCTTGAGCCTTTTTGCGGCGGTGGCATCAATAAGGCTGCCGTTGCTTCCCAGCCCCATCTTCAAACCTTTTGAGGCGCCGTAGCGGACAAGCTCGTAGACATCAGGACGCAAAAGAGGTTCGCCACCGCTTAGGATAAGAAGCGGTCTGCTGACTTCGCAGATTTGGTTTATGAGGGTTTTTGACTCTTCAGTGGTTAATTCATTTTTAAGTTCCTGTGTGGTGGCGTTTATGTAACAATGCGGGCATTTCAAATTGCATTTTCGAGTGAGGTTCCACGAAACTACAAGCGGCACATACTTTTCCGATTTTGGTGTGGTAGGTGAGTACGCGAGCTTGAGGTAGAACTCGCATTTTCCGTCGGTAGCCATCCGTTGAGGCTGCCAAAGCGCAAAAGTGAAAGGAAGAACCGTGTTCAACATAGCTTTCGCGTGGGCGTAACAGAAATGACGGCAAAAAAGAGACGCCACCGCCTCGTTTACGCCTGTTTTTTCAGCAATGTACTTGTGGCTGCCGAAAATTGGACAGTTAAAAAACTGCATGCGCCCATCCAAGCTCTCAACGCTCATCGTGTAACGGATGAAATGGTCGCTCAACATTATGGTCTGCAGCTTTTCCCTGCGCATTCCAACTTTGAGAGTCACGTTAAGGGCGATGCGCACGGTTTCTTCACCGAACTTTTCTTGCACCTTTTTCATTGCATCCCGAAGACCGGGTATGCCCACCGTTTTGGCCAACTCCGCGGTTACTAGAAAGCCTTTGATGGTTTCGTACTCTTGCCGCAAACGCATTTCCGCAACGTGTTGCGCCCAATCCTCAAATAAACCTTCTAACTGTTCCATTGCTTCCGGATTCTCTGCGCTAAGCAAGCCTTCTACTGCCTTGGTTCGTTCATTTAACTTATTGAACAAGACGATTTTTTCGTCGGTGCTCAAACTTGCTTTGGTGTCCGCCTCCCGCGGGTTCACGTTCACCGGCACAATTGTAGCCGTAAGCTCACTTATGTCGGAAACGAAGTCGCTGTAGAACCGCTCTAAATGTTCCGCGATGTCAGGCGTGTCCGCGCCTAATTCTTTGAGGAGAAAACGCGTTTCCGTTTCCATTTTGGTTACCATCGCCATGTGGTACAAGAGTGACCCCGCCATCCCAGGGTCAGCGTGTTTCCCACCTGAGACTCCGCGGAAAACTTCAGAGAACAAGCGCTTTGCCGCGCTGAAATCTTCCTTGTCTATTGCAGACGGAATTCTATTCAGTTTCTCCCGTCTTTCGCGCAACAGAAGAGCCCATTTATGACACTGCCCTTCATCAAATTTTGTTACCGCAACCACCAACTTAGAAACCTATTACATGTGCAGTTCGGTAAAATAGTTAACGGTTTCAGAAGCAAAATCTGCATTAATTCAGACGAAGGAAAAATCAGGCGGCAAGCAGATAAGCTATTAAACCCGCGCGGACAAGAAGGTACCCAACCGTGAAAAGGTGAAAGTTATGTTCGATTGGGTTTACGCTTTGGTGGGCTTTCTGATAATGTTCGGCGTGCTGGTCGGCATCGGCATAAACCAGCCTCGCGGCACAAGCATGAAAACATGGTGCTACGGCTACCTCGCCATCTCAATAGGCTTCGACGTACTCGTAATTTTGGCGTTGCTAAACGCGTCCCAGTATGTCTGGCTCAATAATCTTCTGCTCGGGCTTTCCGCTGGCGCCGCCACGGGCTTAGGAATCCACGTAGCTCACCACATATCCGAAGAAGACGGCCACGACGAAAACACTAAGGAAAAGAAACCCTCAATGTTTGGTTTTTGAAGCCTGAAAATGCCGACGGTGAGGGATCATACTGAGAAAATATTTCTGTGGGACTAAAGGTTGAAGGCGTCTGACGACTATGCCATAGTTACACACAACGTAACTAAAACATACACGTCTAAAATCAGAAGTCCTGAAAGGCGAACCTCCTTCTTCCAGCGAAAGAGAACTGTGACTGCCGTTGACCATTTAAACTTGAAAATCCGAAAAGGCGAACTGTTTGGGTTGCTAGGGCGCAACGGCGCGGGCAAAACCACTTTGGTAAAACTTCTGTGCACTTTGCTGCCGCCCGACGAGGGAACAGCTTCTGTTAACGGTTTCGATGTGGTGAAGCAGCAGATGCAGGTGAAGCGGTCAATAGGCACCATTTTCAGCGTGGGCGAACGGGGTTTCTTCTGGAGGCTCACGGGCTACGGGAACTTGGAATTTTACGCTTCCATCTACAACGTTCCAAGAAGCGGCAGAAGAGACAGAATAATGAACGTTCTGGACCTCATCGGCATGAAAGACAACGCCTTTCAAGTCTTCCAGAGATATTCAGGCGGCATGAAACGGAAACTCGCCTTGGCCCGAGCCTTGCTTCCCGATCCCCCGATTCTGCTGTTAGATGAACCCACAACAGGCTTGGACGTGGTGTCTTCCCGAAGCATACGGGACTTCATACGAAACGACCTAAGCAAGAAAGCGGGCAAAACAGTGCTTTACACGACGCACTACATTGAGGAAGCTGCGCAGATATGCGACAAAATAGCTATCCTGCAAAAAGGACGACTTATCGCATTAAACACTCCAGACGCGCTAAAGAACATGGTGAAGAAAAGCGAGGTTTTGGATGTAATCGTAAAAAACATGTCACCTGAGCAGGTCAACACGTTGAAAGGCGTGGACGGCGTCGCTAGCTTAGCTGCTGACGTTCAGGATGCCGTGCTCGGTCAGACTCATCTGCGGCTGCGCTTGGAGAACGTGGACGCTTTGCCAGGAATTTTAGATTTCTTCTTCAAAGAAAAAATCAAGATTGTCAACTTCAAACAGGAGGAGCCCACATTGGAGGACGCATTCATCGAGTTGACCGGGAGGGGGATTTCGGAGTGACGTTGCTGCAGGAACTGGATAAAATCTACTTCTTTATGAAACGGGACATACTGTCCTTTTCAACGTACAAGACCAACATTCTTCTCAGCGTTCTGAGCGCCCTCTTCGGCGCCTTGTCTTACGCGTTTCTAGGCTCAAACGCACAAATGCAGAGCGTCCTCAACAGCTACCACATAAGCTTCACCACTTACCTTTTGATTGGAATCGCGTTTAACACATACCTATCCCAAAGCCTCACGCTGGTGCAGAAAACAATTAACCCTTGGTCACTGGAGGAAGTGCTGGTCTCCCCCACTGGACTGGTCACGTTCATAGTTGGCAGCAGCATGTGGGGTTTCATCTGGAGCACCCTAGTCATAGCCATTTACCTCGCCGTCGGCGTCTTTGCCTTCGGAGTGGTCTTAAGTGTGAACATAGTTGGAACAGTGCTTGTTGTTGCTCTGGGGATCTCGACTTTCATCGGGTTCAGCATGATTGGTGCAGGCATCTTGATTTTAACCAAGCAAGGCGACCCCGTAACGACTGTAATAACCATCGCCACGAACCTTTTCGGAAACGTGCTCTTTCCCCCTCAAGTTATGCCTCAGGCATTGCAGGTGATTTCGTACTTTGTTCCGCAATACTACTTTTTCACAACCATCCGACAAGTGTTAACAGGCGCAACTTTACAGACTATTCTGCCTGACCTGCTGATTCTGGTTCTAATGTGCGCGGTTATTTTGCCTCTTGGTTACTTCGTTTATTCGTGGTGCCTCCGGACAGCGAAGAAGAACGGCACCCTCTCATGGTTCTAGAACAGCCCACCTATTAGGATCCTAATAGCCAATCAATGCAGAAAACTATAGAGGGGGTCTATCCGCAACACGTTTCAAGCTATTGAGAGGAGAGATGGGCAGCCGCCGAGCATTTAAGGCTAAATCGAAAACAGCAAGCAATCACTATACGCATGATTATGGGAGCTAACCAAAAGAAGGAAAAGAAGACGGGGCAGCCTATTTCAATGGCACGTACATCGAAGACCGTGACGCACCGATACCGGGAGTGCCATGCCTAACCGGCTTGTTTGTAACGGCGAACTCGCCCAAGTAATGCCCAATCATCTCAGGCTTTATCTCCACACGGAGAAACTCTTTGCCGTTGTGCACCTGAATCAACATTCCAACCATCTCCGGCAGAATAATCATGTCACGCACATGAGTTTTCACCGAAACCTCTTCGCCTCTTTTCTGCGCCTCTTTGGCTTCACGCGTCTTCTCCAGCAGTATTCGCTGCTCAGGAGTCAACCCTCTCAGCAAGCTTCGCCTTTGCCTCGAAGGAAGCAAATTAATGAACTCGTCCATAGACAGACCTAACAAACTTTCCAGGTTGTGCCCGCGATACATGAATTCTTTCGGCATTTTTCTTCACCTTAACGTTAAATTCTTCAAACTCTATAAACGTTCTGTCATCTTGTTCTTCGCTTCTTCTTCTGCCCGGCGCCCCTAGCCGCGATTAACCCGACCTTTTGTCCTGGTGGTGCACCATGAGAAACCGTGGTTCCTTTACGCGCGCTTCTCTTGCTGCTACCATACGGATGCACAGCAGCAACCATAGCTCTTCCACGAGTCCTCGGATACTTATGTCCTTTCGCTTTCATCAGATGGAATTTTTCTCCCGCTTTAAGGAAAGGCTTCTCAGTTCTCCCTCCGCCAGCAACCACGCCTACTGTTGCCATACAGCGGTCGTTAATGTACCGCGTGCGGCCAGAAGGCAATCTAATCATAGTGCCTTGCGGGGTATGACCTACAACCGTTGCGTAAGCGCCGGAAGACCGTGCCATTTTTCCGCCGTCGCCCGGTCGAAGCTCGAGGTCGCAGACCAAAGTGCCTTCAGGAATTTTTCCTAAAGGAATAATGTTGCCCACTTCCGCTGGAGCCTTTCCGCCCAAGCTGATCTGCTGACCCTCATGAACGCCTTCAGAAGTTATGGTGTAGCATGTTTCACCGTTCTCGAAACGTACAAACGCCAAAGGCGCTCCGCGTCCCGGGTCATGAACAAGCGCCTCAATAACGCCGTTAATGGAAGCCTCAAAAGACTCTTGAAGAGTAATTGCCACTGGATACCTGGCAGGAGCAACCCGCTTATGAGTGGAAGCTCGGTAGGTTGAGCCGCCGCGCCCACGTCTTTGAACCCGAATTCGTTTACCCATTAATCATGTCTCCATACAAATTTTACAAGATGCCGAGTTTGATAGCAACATCCGATGCTTTAAACTCCGGCTTAAGTTTAACGAAAGCTTTCTTTTCTCCGTGAGGTGATATAAGCACATTGACCTTGTCCACCTTCACCTCATAAAGCTGCTCAACAGCCTTTTTCACGTCACTCTTGCCAGCCTTGAGATTAACTATGAACATGAGCTTGTTATCCCGCTCAACCATGAGGCTCGCGGATTCCGTCATCAACGGATAAGATATAACGTCATTAGGATCCATTATGCTTCGTCTCCACCATAAAGCTTATTCAACTGTTCAATTGCCCCGTTCGTCCATAACGTCAACCTGCCCGGATGAGTACCTGGAGCCAACATTTCTGCGTTAAGATCATTCACCTTGGCAACAGCTACACCTAAAAGGTTGCTTGCCGCGTTAAAAACGCCTTTGTTTTCAGCAACCACGATGAGTGGACCTACAGCGTGCTTCATTTTTCTGCCCCTGCGCGTGCCTTTTCCCGCACGAATTTTTCGGCTGTCCTTCACACGGTAGAGGTCCGATAAAACACCCAAATTTGTAAGCGCGGCTTCCAACTCACTGGTTTTCGTCAGCTTCTCAATCGCGTCCGTAACTATCAAGGGAAATTCCGGAACATCCTCGATTCGATGTCCTCTTGAAGCAATAGCCTCTTTGGATGCCGTAGCGGCAATGGCTGAACGTAAAGCAAGTTGGGCTTCTTTTTTGGGAATGCGCTTCACTATCTTCTTTTCAGACCTTGGGGGATGAGGCTGTCTTCCGCCAACCGTGCTGGGAGCTAACGCTGCTCGTCCTGCTCCGCCTTTCACGCGTGGAATGCGCGATATGCCCATGCCTGTTCCGCGGGATTCTGCACTGGTTCTTTTTCCCGCCATTGGATCTCGTCCTTGCGGTTGGATTCTGCTGGATTGGATGGCGAGAACTGCACGTTTTATGACGTCTGGTCTTAATGGAGTCGCAAAAACTGCTGGGAGCGCAGTTGTGCCGGTGGATTTTCCTTGGAGGTTGAAGATTTGCGCGGTTTTTTTGGCGGGCATTGGTTAGTCTCCGTTATTTTCCTTGGGTTGATTCTATTGACGTGTAAGTGATTTGCGGCGGGGTTTCAGGCGTTTCTTTTGGGGGTCGGGCGGGTTGGCGTATGCGTATGAGGCGTTTTTCTGGGCCTGGTATGCTGCCTTCTATGAGGAGGTATGGTCCTTTTAGTTGGCCGTAGCGGATGTAGCCGCCTTTAACGGTGATTTCTTTGCCGTCTTTCCCGATTTTGAGGATGCGCTTATTGTACTCTGTTCGCTGGTGATACCCCATTTGACCTGCGCGTGGAACCGAGTACATAACGTGATGAGGGTTCCAGGGACCTAGCGTGGCGACGCCGCGTTTGGTTTTTCTGCCTTTATGCTGGAGTATGGCGACGCCCCAACGTTTAACAGGCCCTTGGAAGCCTTTGCCTGTTGTTATGGCAGCTGTATCTGCATATTGTCCTTCTTTGAAAACTTCTTCAGCGGTTACTGGCTTTCCCAAAAGCGTTTTTGCGTATTCAAGTTGCTGCGAGATAGTTGCGCCGCCGATTTCGATTTCGGTTATGTCAGGTTTCTTTTTGGCTATGCTGGTTTGTTTAGGCTGTGTTGCCGTGATAACGCGTATGTTGGTTGTTTTGTCGAGGTTGTCTTGAAGCTTTTGAAGCATGCTATCTGTATCAAAGTTTTCGGGTAAGACAAGAGCGCGTTCAAGGTCTGATGGAGGGTCTTTCATCCATGCTTCTGTTAAATGCTTAAGCCCGTATAGGGTTTTTGTGTAAGTACGTATGCCGATTATAAGGATTGGGGGAGTTTCTATTACCGTGGTGGGACGCACGACCTCTTGACCGAAGTTGGGACTGCGTTTTCGGTCTTCTATGGTGAAGATGTAGGTCATCCCTGCCTTGTAACCTGTGAAGCCTAAGAGTCTAGGCGTATCCGCGTCTAGTTTTGGCCAGTAGCGGATTCGCGCGACTGGTTTTTTGGCGCGTTTCCTAGGCAGATAGGCGAGTGAACCATGTTTTGGCGCGTGTTGTTTTCGGTGTCCCATTGTATTTCCGCTTCGCGTCTTTTAGCAATGACAAACTTAGGTAATAAACGTTACCGTCCATTTTTGCGGTCTGAGCGCTGCCTGTCTGCTCTCGAAGATTACGCCTGCACCTGTCTAAAAGCTGGAAAGAGATGAGGTTTCAGCTTGAGATGCTGTTCGTATTATCTTAACTTCAGAATAGACTGCGTTGGGTAGAAGCTTTGATTGCTTGCGGGGCGCGCTGATTGATAGAACGCTTTCCGAAGCGCAGGTTTCTTCAAGAATATTTTTATCTGTGAGCATCGTGCTTTACTGTGAAAATCTTTAATACTTTACCGTGTAGCATTAAAAGAGAGGAAAAAGGGAATGTTTAAGCTTAAAGTATCTGACGCTAAGCTCCTGAGAGACATGACCACTGCAATCTCCATTCTTGTGGATGAAGC
>CAZPND010000084.1:0-9640 GCA_964587975.1 uncultured Candidatus Bathyarchaeia archaeon | reverse complement strand
TAGACGCCGAGTCAGAGCTGCCGCTGGACAAGATTCCCGACCGCATCGTCTCCAACATCGGCTGCTACCGAAACGTCGCGCGCCAAGGCAGCGAAATCAAAGTCGCCGGGCAACTGGAACGCGTCGAAACCATCAAAACGGGCGCTGTTCACTATCAAGTCGTGGTTGGAACCGCCACCTCAGAGGAAGAGTACATTTGGACCGTTTAAGCCTCAGAGACCGCGACGGCATCCTCACCCGCGAAGGCTTGATTTTCCGCGTCTTCGGCTACAGCCACCCGGCAGGCGCTTACATATGCGACGCCGAATACGCTTCCGCCGAGATTTTCACTTCAACCGACCCCCGAGCGCCACGCCAAGGCAAAGACCAGCTTTTCTACAAGTTCTACAACGACGAGGGCATGAAACTTGTCGCCAAAAAGTATCCTCAGTACCTGGTTTTTCACAAGATGCTGGGGCTGAACCTTGTCGGCGTCAAAGAAAACGCAATCGCCGAAGCAAGAAAACCCGAAAACCGCTTGGCAGCTTTGCTGGAGGCTGGACCCACAGACGAGTTACTACGTGCAACGCAACAAATCCTAAACATAGCGCTGGAAAAATCAGGCTTGAAAACGCAGAACTTCGGCGTCTTCGGCTCCATGCTTCACGGGTTCCATCACCCGAAATACTCAGACATTGACTTCGTCATCTACGGCAAGGCAGAAAACGCCAAAATGCGCCAGACGCTGGAAGAACTTTATGCCCGTAGTGATTCGGGTTTAAGCAACGAGTTTGAATCCGACGAAGCCATGAAAGGCAAGCGTTGGCTTTTCAAGAATTTTGAGGTGAAAGACTTCGTTTGGCACCAACGCCGCAAAATGATTTACGGCTTATACGATGACAGAGCAAGAGTAATCAAAGCCGAGTTTGAACCCGTGAAAGCCTGGAGTGAAATCTCTTCGGAATACGACCCTGAAACGCGCATAACCCAGAAAGGCTGGGTAAAAATAAAAGCACGCGTAACCGCGGATGATGAAGCGCCTTTCATCCCGTCCGTCTACGGCATCCAGCCCCTCGAAGTGCTAAGCGGGTCGCGGGACGCTCTTGAAGCGGTGCGCGTCTTCTCTTACATGGAAGAGTTCCGCCAGCAAGCACAAAACAACGAGACGGTCATCGTTGAAGGTAACTTGGAGGAAGTGGTTTCGCCGAAAGGCAGTTTTCATCAGGTCACGTTGACTTATTGCCCGCGCTACTACGAGCAGGTCTTGAAAGTCGCGTCAACCGCGTGACAGCACCATGTAGTCCGCGGGCTTGTTGCCCAGTATTATCCTGTAGTGCTCTTGTCCCGTTTTCATGTTGGTGACGCGTTCAACTTTGCCCTGCGCCGTCACCGCTTCGCCCCGTTTGGCTTGTTCACAGAACCTTCCGCGGAACGACGCAATCTCGCTTATTGACTCCAGCTTGTCGCCCTCGACAACTGTGACGTTTTCCAGTTTGTAGGTGCACGGCGTGAAAAGCGCCTCCGCATCGTCAGCCACGGTGGCGGTTATCTTGGCGTACCCGCTGTTCCTGTAGTGCACGTCGCCGTATCGTTCGCTGACCTCGCTCCAGTCTTTCACGAACCGCACGAAATAGTCCACACTTTCAAACATGCCCTGAAACGCTTTTCTTGATTCGACGCGGGCGAAGTCTTCGAAGCCCATGAAGGTGTCTTTCGAACGGAAATCGAACAGCGCCTGCAACCCGTCGCGGTTGTAGGGCTTGAAACGTGAATCACCATTTTGAAGCTGGTTTTCCAGCGCGGCGTACGCTTTTCTGCCTGCGTCAGCGCCGTAGACAATTGGGTCAAGGTCAGACTTCGCCGTGTAGAGCCCGACGAGCACGGAACCTGAGATTCCGATGGCGCTCCAAGGTATGCCCGCGGCTTCCTTCAGGTCTTCCGCCAGCGTGACCGCTTTTTTCTCCAGCGGCTCCAGCTTCTTGGATGTACGTAGTAACGCAAGCTTCTCAATCGGGTCGTAGCGCCGCTTAATTGCTTCATGCGGCACTTCGCAGAGGTCCGCGTCAAACACCTCGTCGTGCACTATCAGGTCTGGCGCGTTCTGCTGGAGGTACTGGAAGCGTTCGGCGAGGTTGTAGACTTTGCCGTACATGTCCGCTCCGCTTCCACGGGTGCCCGTTGGCGACGGAATGTACCGTGGAAACGCTATGACCTTGTCGGGGGGGTGAACTAAGCCTTTGACGTCGAAAATCACATTATTCTCTGTTTTAATCAGGTCGCCTTCCCGAGCTTGCATCGTGAACTCTCCTTTGCGCTGTAGCCTTTCTGCAAAACGCTAATAAACCTTTTTTAAAACCTACCTTAAATCAGGTGTACAATGTCCAACCGTGAAAAAGCAAAACACGTTTCCCGATGTTTAGAACTGGCGATGCTGCTTGAGGTCAGCGCTGCTAAGCCTGGGAACGTGACTTTCGCCACAAGCTTCGAAGGCACACGGGTTGAGCATTTCTTGGCTTCCGCCGTGGCTGCCGCGCCCTGGTTTGAAGAGGCTGCAACCCGCGGCATCGCAGTGCACGATAAAAAGTTCAGCGTCGGCGATGTTGGAATGGGACGCATCATAGAGGAGTGCGCCGCGGACATTAACGCTTGGCAGAAGGGCGGGAACACGCTGCTTGGTACCGTGATGCTGCTTGTGCCTGTCGCGGTTGCGGCGGGCATGACGCCGACTGGGGGAAATTTCGGTTTTGATTTAGCTCGGTTACGGGAAAACCTGCGGCTGGCGGTTGAGTCTACCACGGCTGAGGATGCTGTTCACCTTTACGAGGCAATTGACATAGCGAAACCAAGCGGGCTAAATGAAGCTTCGGACCTTGATGTCAATGACCCTGCGTCTAAGGAGCGTCTGCTTAAGGAGAACGTTTCGCTCTTTGAAGTGTTTAAGATAGCCGCAAGCTACGATGATATCTGCTCGGAATGGGTTCGTAACTACCCGATAACGTTTGATTTGGCTTATCCTTACCTGAAGGCGCAGCTTGAACGCGGAGACTTGAACACGGCTGTCGTGCATACTTTTTTGAAAATCTTGTCTGAGCATCCCGACACTTTCATAGCTCGGAAGGCTGGCTTGGAGAAGGCGCGTGAAATCTCTTCCGATGCGAAGCGTGTGCTTGAATTGGGCGGTTTGGAAGCTTCAGAAGGAAAAAAGAGCATTCTTGAGTTGGATAGGCGACTTCGGGCTTCTGGGAATCGCCTTAACCCAGGAACGACGGCTGACTTGACGGTGGCAGCGTTGGCTTTGTGCACGCTCAGCGGGTACCGACCTTAAACCTTGTTTAGGTTCCTTTTGCTTTCAGGTGTGCTTTTACCAATTTGAGCAGCTGGTTCCCTTCTGCAGGAAGATTAATTATGGGTATCTCAAACGCGACTTCGGGTTTTTGCTGCCCAATCACGCCCGTAATTGCTAGTATCGGCTGGACAGTTCCATCCAATGTTTTTTTGAGGCTGTCTGCATCTTTCGCTGTGACTATTTTTAGGACATCGGTTCTTTTCTCTACGAGGCTACGGAATCCCTCTATGACTATGATGTCCAACTTTTCATTTCCCAGCAACCCTATAACTTGCTCTAGGTCAGTCAGGTCTGTTTCCGCTTTTTTTATTACCACGATCTCCTCAGTTGAAACCGCTGCAGTTACCTTTGAACCTGCCTTGGCGTATCTCCAAGTATTAGTGCCCTCTTTGTCTATCTTGAAGCCTTTATGGTAAATGTGCTTTATCGCCCCGATTCTGTAACCTTCGCTGGCAAGATTTGAGACCAAATACTCAAGTGTTGTAGTTTTTCCTGAGCCACTTTTTCCAACAGCAGCAATAAGTAAAACCATGCAGGTCACCCTTCGTCTCGGAAAAATATTGAATTCGGTTCTAATAAACAACGCGTACTATTTAGCGTGCGTGTTGAACACCCGTCTATTTTGAAGGCAAAAAACTGCTTTGACCCAGTTTGTCATTCACTAAGGATTCGCACCATTCCTTGTTCGACTTTGCTCGTTCCGCTAAGAAGATGCTCATGGCATTTTCGTGTATTTTAGCTTCCAATCCATAATAGCTGGCCGCTTTTAAAAGCGCTTCTTTGCCTCTGAATGCTTGCTCCGTAGCAAATTCTTGGTTGCTTTGTTGTTTCGACCAGCTTAGAAGGCTTTTGCCTTCGTTTTCTCGGCTTATGGCTGCCCAAAAAAACGAGTCTTCTGCTTCTAGCCGAGTCGCGCAGGAAGAAAAAGCCTTTGAAGCTTGCAAAAATTTCTCTTCATTGAAAAGTGCTGCAGCGTTTTGAATGCGCCGCAGTTCGGGTATTGGCAGGTCGCCCAAATTTAACCGCAAGCTTTCAGTAACTGGTCCTTGGGCTTGGCGGGGTTGCAATCTAACCCGATCTGCTTGAGAGTTAATGTTGATGAAGCTTTTCAGTTCGGGGTCGAAAGCATTTAGTTCGCTGATGATGGAGACAAGCAGGGCTTTCAAGGCGCCTCTTACGATGTCGTCGGAACGCGGTCGTCTCAGCTGACAAAGTGTTTTTGCAATTTCCAGCACCTCAGTTCTTTTAAGAACCAGGGTCAGCGTTTCTAGTCTCCCGTTGGGCCACATCGGCACGACGACGAGTGAATCTTTTGCTGAGTTAAACATGTGCTCGATGACTTTTGGCTGCATTAACGGCATGTCAGAGGGTAAAGTCAAGCAGAAATCTGATTTTGTACCCATTAGTCCTGTTAAAATGCCTACGATAGGTCCGCCTAGGCAGTCGGTCTGTTCATCAACAAGTAGCCTAACGTTTCTTATGCGGTGCTTTTTTAACATTTCAGCGTATTTTGTTTTTCGTTGTTCGTTGTTTACGCAAATGAAAACTTCTTCCACTACTTCACGAACGTTTTCAACAGCGTGTATTAGAAGGGGCTTCCCACGAAGTTCAACAAGGGCCTTATCTTGCCACGTTTCTTGTGAATTTTGAAATCTTCCAGATTTCCCTCCCGAAAGTATGATTGCAGCCCGTTTCGCCATGCCCATTTACCTTTATCACAATAAGTTTTTTTCTCTCAAGGTTACTAATGGGTTCTTGTCCCGTTTATTTGATTTACCTTCCAATCGTCTCTTTTTATTTGAAGCAAAATCGTCGATGCCTTATCAGATGTATAATATTAATTAATGTACGAAGTAAAGAACAAGGTAGGTGTTGAATATGGTGCGTCAAGTGAACATAATTAAGCTTGACCTTTCCACGGGTAAGTCTCAGGAGATGGCGGACTATGTTGCTGAAGAAAAGCCTTTCTACCTATTTGTCAACGAAACTTTTTGGGCAACTATTCTATGCTCACCCACGAATCTCAAGGAGTTGGCAGTGGGACATTTTCTCTCTGAAGGAATACTCAAATCTGCCGATGAAATTGAGGAAGTTGTTCTTAAAGAACGTGAAGGCACCTGCCACATTAAACTGAAATCTGGCATTAACGTTGAAGACAGAGTCAAGCTTTCAAGACTTCATGCGCGCGTTATTCCATCGGCTTGCGGAAGCGGCTCCCCTTACCAATACACCGGCAAAATTCCTGAGGTTAAATCGAATTTAAAAGTTAAAGCTCAAGTGATATTTGACAGCGTTAACCAGCTTAACTTCAAAGCTGAAGGCTTCAGGCGAACTGGTGGTCTTCATGTCGCAGCAATCTACCAAGCTGATGGTAAATTGGTTGCTTTAGCCGAGGATGTTGGTAGGCACAACGCTGTGGACAAAGTAATCGGTATGGCTGCCTTGAACCATGTTGATTTTGGTGTGTGTTTTTTGGCTTTGAGTGGGCGCATGTCAGGTGACGTAGCTTTCAAAGCGGCAAAGGTTGGCTTGCCTATTATTGCTTCTTTGGCAGCGGCTCTTTCTTCGGGCATAGCCACGGCTGAAGCTGCAGATTTAACTTTAGCCGGCTTCGTACGGGGAAAGCGCATTAACATTTACACTTGCCCCGAACGAATAGTCCTCTGATGTATTTTGAATTCACTAAAATTTTATTTGCTAACCACATGGCTGATTGTAACTCCTTTGGAGTCATCTTCCTACGGCTGTAGATGCCGATTGATGTTGAGTTTTACATTTTTTTGAAACTTATTCTTAAATATAACTCCCTTAACTTTCTATTGATAAGGTCAGGCATCATGATGCAGCAGAAGTTGCATGTAACTTTGCTTACAGGTCGAACGATTGAGCAGGGTGTAGGTAAAGAATATGGGAAATCCTCACCTGAATATTACGAAGCATGTTCTATGGTTTATATGGACGCGGATGACATGAAGAAAATGGGCGTGAAAAACGGCACCCATGTTTTGGTGACTACGCCGAACGGTTCGGTGGTTCTTAGAGCCGTGAAGTATCCGCGCAGCGCCATTCCCGGGTTGATTTACATTCCTTATGGTCCATGGGCAAACGCTATAGTAAGCGACGCAACCACCAGCATAGGTACACCCTCGTTCAAGGGAACCCCTGCTGAGGTTGAGCCAGCCCCTGACAAGCCAGTTTTAAGCATGCAAGCGCTTCTTAAGAAAGAGTTTGGGAGGTAAAAAAGTGTCAGTGATTAACGCGGTAACATGCCCGATATGCGGCTGTTTGTGCGACGACATCGAAGTGACCGTTGTAAACAACGAGGTTGTTAAAATAAAGAACGGATGCGCCGTTTGCGAAGCCAAATATCTGGGATACAAAAGCGCGCACCGAATCAAGCAGCCTCTAATTCGCAAGGACGGCAAACTTGTTCCCGTTTCTATGGACGAGGCGATTCACAAAGCTGGGGAAATCCTTGCCGATGCTAATTACCCCATACTGTATGGTTGGAGCTCCACGAACTGTGAGGCTCAACGCGTGGGCGTAGAATTAGCTGAAGAAGTTGGCGGCGTCCTTGACAACACGGCGGTGGTCTGTCATGGCCCGTCTCTGTTGGGCACTCAAGAGGTGGGCATTCCAACTTCTACGCTGGGGCAGATTAGGCACCGCGCAGACGTAATTATTTACTGGGGCTGTGACCCGTGGAGCGCACATCCTAGGCATCTGGAAAGGTACACCAGTTTTACGGAAGGCAGATTTGAGGACAGCGAATGGAAAGCATACTTAAATAAGGTCAAAGCTTCAGCAGGCAGAAAGAAACTGTTAAGCGCTCAAAGAAGGAAAGAACCTAAAAAGCAGCATGCCACAGCTGCGGAATCAGTGGTTTTTAACAAGCCTCCGGAAACTTTGCAGAAGGAAGGACGCAAACTCATAGTTGTCGACGTCAGAAAAAGCATGTCCGCCGAGATGGCTGACTATTTCATTCAAGTTCAACCAAACAAAGATTACGAGCTGATGCAGGCTATGCGCGCGTTGGTGCGAGATGAAGAGCTTGACGTTGACCAAGTTGCAGGCGTCCCGGTGAAGTATCTGCGCGAGGTTGTTGACGTACTTGTAAACTGCAACTTCGGCGTAATCTTCTTCGGCATGGGATTAACCCATTCTGCAGGTAAATTCCGGAACATTGAGGTCGCCATCACCTTGACGCGTGACCTGAACATGCGAACAAAATTCCTCATCATGCCCATGCGCGGACACTTCAACGTCAGCGGAGCCAACATCGTTTTCGCTTGGCAAAGCGGCTACCCCTTCGGGGTGGACTTCTCGCTGGGTTATCCGCGTTACAACCCCGGAGAAACAACCTCTATGGATATTCTGTTACGCGGCGAGTCAGACGCGGCACTGGTTATAGCCTCTGACCCGGGAGCCACTTTCCCGAAAAGAGCCATCCAAAGTCTGGTGAAACATCCTTTGATTGTTATTGACCCGCACATGAACGCCACGGCAATGCTGGGCGACGTTGTTTTTCCCTCGGCGTTTGTCGGAATCGAAGAGGAAGGCACCGCCTACCGCATGGACAACGTGCCCTTGCCGCTGAAGAAAGTGGTTGAGCCTCCGAAAGGTGTTCTCTCCGACGAGGCGATTCTGAAGAGAATTCTCAAAGAAGTTCGACTTATCAAATCGCAAAAAACTAACCAGAAAACGGAGGCTGCTTAGATGACTGAGATGCTGATAAAGAACAGTTTCGTCTTCGACCCCTTAAACGGGATTAACGGGGAAAAAATGGACATAGCCATAAAAGACGGCAAAATCATTGAAAGCGTCAACGACCGTAGCGCGAAGATTATAGATGCCACCGGCTTGACCGTGATGCCTGGCGCCGTGGACATACACACTCACATTGCAGGCGGAGAAGTTAACACTGGCCGCATGATTAGACCTGAAGACCACATAAAGGACGTTGTGAGGAAAACCGCTTTAACGCGTTCGGGCACTGGCTATTCGATTCCTTCAACTTTTGTCACTGGCTACCGCTACTCGAAGATGGGTTACACCACGGTCATGAATCCTTCCATGGCTCCGTTAGGCGCGAAGCACACTCATGAGGAACTGAATGACATACCTCTTTTGGATAAGGCGTCTTACCCGTTGCTGGGTGACTGGTGGTTTGTTCTCGAATACCTGCAAAAAGGCGATTTGGATGGTTGCGCGAGGCACGTCGCTTGGATGATGGAAACCACCAAAGGCTACGCCATAAAAATCGTAAACCCGGGTGGGCTGGAATCTTGGGGGTTCGGCAGGAACGTTCACAGCATAGACGACCCGGTTCCTAACTTCGGCATTACACCGCGCGAGATTATATGTGGTCTTGCCAAAGTAAACAAGATGCTGAATCTGCCCCACTCGATTCATCTTCACACTAACAACCTTGGAATTCCAGGCAACTACGTCACCACCTTGGAAACCATGAAGGCTCTGGAAAGTGTAGCTACCGAAGGCAAGCCGGTCTGTCACATAACGCATTTGCAGTTCAGCAGCTTTGCAGGTGACAACTGGGGCAATATGAGGTCTGCGGCTGAAGAAATTTCCAAGTACATAAACGCCCACAATCACATGACCTTCGACATGGGACAAATAATATTCACAGACACCACAACAATGACGGCTGACGGTCCATTCGAATACACGCTTTACCAGTTAAGCGGACACAAATGGGTCAACAGCGATGTGGAAACGGAAACCAGCGGCGGCATCATACCGATGCGTTACAAACGCAAGAGTGCAGTTAACGCCACCCAATGGTCAATCGGCTTGGAATTGGCTTTGCTGGTTAAGGACCCGTGGAAAATGTTCATGACTACTGACCACCCTAACGCTGGACCATTTTTCAAATATCCAAAAATTATCGCGTGGCTCACCAGCAGGAAAGCCCGCATGGCAACCTTGAAGAAATGCCACAAGAAAGCCCAGAGGAAAAGCTTGCTTCCCTCGATAAATCGTGAATTAAGCCTTTATGAACTTGCCATTGTCACTCGGGCAGGCCAAGCCAAAGCGCTAGGGCTTAAAGACAAGGGTCACTTGGGCGTAGGTGCCGACGCAGACGTAGCCATTTACAACATCAACCCTGAGAAGCTCGATATTGCCCAGAAGTATAAGACCGCGCGAAGAGCTTTCGGCAATGCTGCGTACACCATAAAGGATGGCATAGTGGTGGTTAAAGACGGCGAAGTCGTGCAGCATGTTGACGGCAAGACCATGTGGCTTGATGTTGAGGCCTCTGAAGAGCTGAAGGTGGATGAGGACATGAAGCGCAAG
>CAZPND010000083.1:0-9660 GCA_964587975.1 uncultured Candidatus Bathyarchaeia archaeon | reverse complement strand
CTTGTTGCGTGTCCTTTGAAATCCAAGAATTGCCTGATGTTATAAGAGTAATTGTTTTGTTAAACCTCAGTAAAGGCAATCCAGTACGAAAAGCTAATCTCAAACGCCGAATCGACAGAGTCTGTGTCGGTCATGCCTGCGTCGAAATGGCTGACCTTGAAGAAACGCTTCAGGAAATGAGTTCTGAGGGGCTGATTACGCGGCATGACGATACAGTGCAATTAACCAAGCAAGGGGTCAAACTGAGCAAAGAATGGGAAAGCCTTCTGCTGAAAAAGGAGCCAATCCTTGAGGTTGTAGCAGGACTAGTTGACGGCTCAATCACTGGGATAGTTGTTATTATCTCAGCGTATATAGCCGCGTTAACCGTTAAGGCAGCAATTTTCGCTGCTTTCTTAACCCTGAGTGCTGTTGCCATAACCAATTTTTCCAGTTTTCTCTTAGGCGGCATCACTGAAGATTTAGCAGACATTTTGACTTTGCAGAACTTAATGAGCTACAGCCTGAGCGACATCCCAGACAAAAAGGAGCGAGACAAATCACTTCTCCTCGTTAACAAACTATTCACCCTGTTGGATAAAGAGATACACAGATCGAACCTTTATGCAGCGGTTATATGCGGCACCACAACCTTTCTCGCAGGCAGCATACCCATCATAACGTACATCGTCTTGGTGCCGCCGCTCAACTTTATCCTGTCCTTAAGCGTAGTCGCCGTTATCGTTGGCGTGTTCTTGGTTCGTTATCGCTCCAAGAAAACTCGGGTGAACTGGAAGATAACGCTTTACGAAACCATAGCTATCGTAATCATAGCAACTGTTGCCTCGTTGATTATAGGCGGAATCGCGTAAGAAATGAAATTAGTTCAGGTGACGGTGTTCCACCATCATACACTTATTCATCACCACTGTTAATCCAGCTTTCTTCGCCGTTTTCGCTGCTGCTTCATTGACTATATCCAGCTGCATCCACACCACATCTGGCTTTCCATAAGTCGCTTTTAGCTTAACGGCTTGCTCCACTATGGGCGGCACATCTTTTGGCGGCCTAAAAATGTCTACGATTTCTATTGTTTTCTGAATTTCAGGCGGAATATCAAGCAGGCTCTTGTAGCTTTTTTCGCCGAGAATTTCATCTGCGAAGGGGTTCACGGGTATTATGTGGAAACCATGATTTTTCAGGTATGCGCTTACTCTGTGGCTGTCTTTGCCAGGCTCTCTGGATAAACCTACTACTGCAACGGTTTTGTATTTCGTCAGGATTTCTTTTATCTCGTTCTGGCTCATGTGTCTCTGCTCCAAAAAACGGGAAGCATCAAATTAGTGTGTGGTGCTCAGTTTTAGCTCAAAGAAGTGTTCTCTGCCGTTGCGCAAAGCAAAGATTTTGACTTTATCTCCGACTTTTCTCTTATGAATTTCCGTAACCAAATCTTCAATTCTCCTGGTTTCCAAGTTATCTATTTCTAAAATAATATCGCCGACAGCCATTTCAGCGTCTTCCGCAGGGCTTCCTTCAGCAACTTTCGTCACGAAAACGCCGTGATTCACCGGCAAACTGTAGTAGCGCGCTATCTCTTCGGTTAAGGTTAAGCCCATTATACCAAGCCACGGTCTTCTAGCTATGCCTTCGTTCACTATTCCGTTGGAGCATGTTTTCGCCGAGTTGATGGGTATGGCGAAGCCTATGCCTTGCGCAAAAGGTATAATTGCGGTGCTTATGGCGACGACTCTGCCTTCAAGATCAACCAGTGGACCACCACTGTTTCCCGGGTTAATGGCGGCATCGGTTTGCACCAAGTTTTCTAAAAGGCCTCTTTGTGACTCTATGGTCCTGTTTATAGCGCTGATGACTCCTGAAGTGACGGAAGGTCCTCCTGTTAAGCCGAAGGGGTTTCCGATGGCGTAGACGCTTTGTCCTACTCTGAGCTTGTCTGAGTCTCCGAGTTCTGCTGCTTGAAGGTTCTTGGCTTGGACTTTTACGACTGCTATGTCGTGTACGGTGCATGAGCCTACTATTTTGCCTTCTAGTACTTCGTTGTTCCAGAAGGTAACGTTGATTTTTTCTGCTCCGCCTACGACGTGGTTGTTGGTGAGGACTAGGCCTTTGTCGGCGTCGATTATGGTGCCTGATCCCATGCCTGCGACTGGCACGGCTTGGTAGAATATGTTGTGGACGAGTTTTACTGTGCTTATGTTGACTACGCTTTTGGTTACCTGTTCGATTATGTCGAGAACTTTCTGCTCATCGTACAATGACAATCTCTGTTTTCGCCTCTGAATTCATCTTGGCGGCGTTTTTAATAAATTTTTGATGTTGCTCGAGCTATGTTGAGTTGCAGAAGGTGCAGGATTCCGCCCATTTCTTATGCATTCTTTCCTTGCAGAGTTCGCACATTAACCCTTTTTTTCGTATTGTTATGCAGGCGGTGCAGAAAAGTGCAAAAATTTCCTTCTTTTTGTGGGGTTCGTAAATAAGGAAAGTGGTCATCTGGCTGACTATTTTTTGCACTTCCGGCTCGTTTTCAAGTATTAGGATGTTTCCTCTGTTTTTTGTGGTGTACCTGCTTATGGCGGATTGTGATAGGCCTAGGATTTCGGCGACTTGTTTTTCTTTCATTCCGTAGTTTTCTACGATGTCTCTTGCCATGAGGGCCTTTATTGCAGGTAACACTGTTTTGACGCTTACTTCGCAGGGTAATAGCAAAATATTCACCAATTACTCTAATTTCGTTAGAAACGTATATAAATATGTCGCGTGTCATATTTTTTATGACGGGTGTCATGACGGGGATGTCGCCTAAACAAGCTTTTATCGCCCAATCTCTCACTCCTTTCCCCCGTCAAGACACTCCTCAACGAGGAAGACAATAAATGAAAGTGGCTCTCGCGGAGCAAAACGAGGAAAAGAAGCAAGATTTGTCAGAGGTTCTCAGGACGTTGGATGCGGAATGCAGGAATTGTGCGCCGTTGAATCCTCTTGAGTGTGTGACGCGCTGTAAAGTCTGGAAGCTAAAAAACGAGTTGAGAAGACTGCGCGAAACCATGGATAACCCGAATTTCATGAAAGACTTGTTTAACGTTTTGAAGAATGAAACGCGGCTGCATATTTTAAACGCGATCGTTAAAGGACGTTATTCTGTGAGCCAACTTCAGCAGGAACTGAAAAAGGCAGGTTACTGCCACAGTCAAGAGACAATCGCTGAAGAGTACGTGCGTCCATTGATGGATGTTGGGCTTGCCGCTGAAACCCGAGACGAGTATTACGCGACGATGTTCGGGGGCAGACTCAGCGAGGTTCTTGAGGGCTTTCCCGAATTCGTTGAGGTTTTGCCAGCGCATTCTGAATGTTACGAAGAGACGTTGCTGAGCGCGTTGCTGGCTGGGCCTAAGACGTTTCAAGAGGTGGAAGAGTTTATCTCGCCGAAGGTTGCTTCGCGTGTTCTGAAACGGCTGAAAACTGGAGAGCTTATAGAAACTCCTGGGGAAAGAGACTACGTGTTCTTCTTTAGGTCGAAACGTGACCCGGAAAAGGAGACTTTTTTCGTAACTGAAAGAGTTGTTTACGACAGTTTGCCTGAAGACGGGATTTCCGCCAAGAAACTGGCTGAGAAAACAGGGCTTTCGATGCGGAGAATCTACAAGTACCTCAGAGGGCTGAAAGGGAAAAAACTTGTGTTCACGAGGAAAACTCCGAAGTCGTATGGCTTAACCGAGAAAGGCGAAAGATTAGCCTTGGTGCTGCAGGGTCTGCAGGACTTAATCGAGGAAGTGTGGAACTCGTCTGAACAGGTAGTCAGCGAGAACTCCTAACTGCAAGCGCTTTCCAGAGAAACTTTTGCGGGATCAAAGAACTGTTGCGCTCGGAACAGTCTATACCCCGGTTCTGTGAAGTCTCCGTCACCCAAGCGTTTCTTCTTTCCATGTGAAAAATCGTCACCTATCGGCACTATTAATGGAATCGGTTTTCGCGGCACAACCTCAAAAGTATATAGTACATCATCTGTTCCCAAACCTGTCATTAGTTGTTTATCACCATATGAATCATCCCGAAAATAAACAACTTCGATATTTTTACATTTGCGAAAGCGTAAATTGCATTCATGTTCACCAAAATTTTTAGAGGAAAGTATCTCTCCACAATGCGAACATTTGACTATCATTACCTTTCGAGGTCTCCAACTTCTGATTTTCCTCTCTGATTATCAGGGAACAAAGAATGTAGTCTTGCGTTTTCTTTAGACAAATCAATATTCAGTTTGCGAAGATTATCATTCTCGTTTTTAAGGCGTTCATTTTCGCCTTTAACTTTTCTAAGTTTAGAAGCCATACTTTCCGTTTCAACGATTAAATCATGGTTCCTTGCATACGTAATATACAACAAACATGAGCTGAGCCATTTCTTTTCATTAGCAAGCTCTTTAAGAATTACGTTGTTAAGAGCACGGTCTACTTTATCTTTTTTCTGAAAGAAAGCTAATTGCTTTAAACTTGATTTTGAAAGAGTGTAGTTTGTTACCGCTTCACTCAAAAGGTCTGCTAAAGACCGATGTACTTTATTATTTGAAAACATAACTATTTGAGCTTCAAGTCTCAATTTGATTTCGCCATTATAAAACTGTTCAACAAACTCATTTACAACTTGGGAATCGGGACATGATGTTGAATCAGTTTTTTGTTTCAATTTATGTCACCGTGACTTTGCGAACAACTGCCACTCTTTCGCCGTCAACTATTTCCATTTTCCATTCTAGTTTGTCTTTTTCTGTTAGCTCAAGAAAAGCCACAATGCCTTCGGGTACTGTTGCTCTAAGTGAACTTGAGCCTGGTCTCGCTACACTTACTTTAGTCTTTAAACTCATTACGTTTGCACCTTGTATAATACATATCTACCTATGGGTTGTATTTAAGTTTATTGATGCGTAGGCAATAAGTTTAAATATGTGTATGTATATACTATTTGTAGGTAGATGAGTATGGCAACACGGCTAAAAACAACCCGACAACAACGCGGAAAAGCAATAGCGCAATTAGAAGGCCAAATCAAACGCATAGACGCAAAAACCTATAAAGTCAAATCCCAATCGGGAAATGGCGTTTACGAAGTTATGAACACTTCCCTAGGTTGGATGTGCGAATGCCCAGACCACATATACAGAGGCGTAACATGCAAGCACATCCACGCCGTCTTATTCTCACAAGCAGTAAGAGCAGAAGTAGCCATAAGACGTATAGAGCCGATTGAAAGCGTTACCGAGTGCATCTATTGTGGCTCAACAAACTTTGTGAAAAAAGGATTGCGAAAAAACAAGTCGGGAACAATCCAGAAATTCTATTGCCGAGAATGCCAAAAATACTTCACTTTCAATCTTGGCTTTGAAAAAATGAAACACAACCCACAAGCCGTAACAATCGCCATGCAACTCTATTTCAGCGGAGAATCGTTGAGAAACACCATGCGCTCTCTGAAACTGATAAGTGTTGAAGTCTCATACCGCACAATCCTGAATTGGATAAGGAAATACACTAAACTAATGAAGGAATACGTTGAAAAAATAACCCCAAAAGTAAGCGATACATGGAGAGCAGATGAAATCTGCATGAAAGTAAAAGGTGACATGAAATACTTGTTTGCAATGATGGATGATGAAACGCGGTATTGGATTGCTCAAGAAGTAGCCGAAACAAAACATCAACATGACGCACGCAAACTTTTCATTCAAGCTAGACGGCTAATGAAAAAACAACCTAAAATCTTCATAACAGATGACTTGCCAACATATTCGGTAACGGCAAAGCGAGTTTTTCCAAAAGCTAATCACATACGCAAAATAGGCTTCGACAGAACAGTACATAACAACAATAAAATGGAACGTATGAACGGAGAAATCCGCGACAGAGAAAAAACCATGCGCGGATTAAAAACTAAAGACACAGCAATACTTCAAGGCTATCAGCTTTTCCACAATTTTATCCGAGAACATCAAGGGCTAAACGGTCAAACTCCAGCGGAAGCATGCGGAATAACAATCGAAGGAAATAACAAGTGGAAAACTCTAATTCAGAATGCCTCCAAAACCAAAAGGTCGCCATAACAAAGCCCCTCATAGTAAATCTTCCCAATGTAATCCTTCTTTCAACAATATTATTTTTCTACCCGACCTCTGCATTTTTAAATAAACTGCTTTCGTTAAAGTTTTCTTTGTGCCATTTTCGTATTTAACAAGAACCACGCCTCTTATCTTCTCACTTTTTGGCATATCAAGTCACCAATATTAAAATAAACCTCAGTTCCTTAAATTACCGTGATATGTTAATTCAGTCATGGGTATTCTATATAGCAATTGCGTTTCCACTCGCTTTAGCGATAGTCGCTTTAATTTCATACACGGATTACAAAAAGAACCACTCACTAAAATTAAAGAATGATGACGTTAATGTTGCCTTTTGGAAAAAAATTACGGCTTTATTTGTTCTTGCTTGCATCAGGGCATTAATGATTATGATTTACTTTCGGATTAACTTTCTTCAATTACTATAAACAATAAAACGTACTCTTTAATGTATTCAGTAGGGCTATCAACCGAAAGGTAACAGCTTAGCGAGAGGGGTCAATCAACCGAAGAGGTACCAGAATCTATCCCCCCTTTTATAAACTATAAATAGTGGCCTCCAGTGAATATTACATTGGAAGTTGTTTTGGGGCGCGGTTTATGGAGAGCAGATTTTGTTCTCATCCTGCGAAGGTTGCTGTGGTTGGCGTGGGATCCGTCGGAGCTTCTTTCGCATATTCTTTAATGATTCACGGCTTAGTATCCGAGATCAGCCTAATTGACGCCAACGCCAAAAAAGCCAAGGGTGAAGCCATGGACCTTGAACACGGCTTGCCTTTCGTGCAGCCCGCAAGAATAAACGCTGGCGACTACGGCGAATGCGCGGACGCTGACATCGTAGTTGTCGCGGCGGGAGCATCCCAGAAGCCTGGGGAATCACGGTTGAACCTTGTTGAAAGAAACGCTGCAATCTTTAAACAGGTTATTCCAAAGGTAAAAGAGCATAATGACCGCTGCATCCTGCTGATTGCCACGAATCCCGTTGACATAATGACCTACGTTTCTTTGAAACTCTCAGGGTTCCCGCCCAACAGAGTAATCGGTTCAGGCACTATTCTGGATACTTCACGCCTGCGCTCTCTGCTGGGTGAACACTTCCACATAGATTCAAGGAACGTTCACGCCTACATTATCGGCGAACACGGCGACAGCGAAGTGCCCGTTTGGAGCGCGGCAAGCATCGCAGGAGTAAACCTGAAAGAGTACTGTCCCATCTGCGGCATGCATTATGACGAGCAGTACTTAAACGGGATTTTTGAGCAGGTGAAAAACGCGGCGTACAAAATAATTGACCTCAAAGGAGCCACATACTACGCCATTGGCTTAGGCTTAACCCGCATAGTGGAAAGCATAATCCGAGACGAAAACGCGATTCTCACCGTCTCCAGTCTGCTACAGGACTACCATGGGGTCAGCGGCGTCTGCCTAAGCGTCCCTTCGATAGTGAATAAAGACGGCGTCGAGGTAACCATCAAGTTGCCACTGGAAGATGTTGAAATCAAGATGTTCCAGAAGTCAGCGGCTATAATGAAGAAATTGATTCAATCTTTGGACATATAGGATATGGCTGAGGAAGAATGAAAGAAAATCACAGTATGCACGGCGGGATGAAACATGAAGGTTCTCAACAAGGCATGCAAGGGATGCAACATGGTGCCACGGGGCATATGATGCACACCGGAATGTTCAAGACTAGATTCTTCGTTTGCCTCGCCCTCACCATCCCCGTTCTGATTCTCTCAGAAGCCATACAAACCTGGTTCAGCTATACGCTTACAGTACCCTATCAATCATACATTCTTCTGCTTTTAGCCGTCATAATCTACGCCTACGGCGGCTGGCCATTCCTCAAAGGGTTAACGCAGGAGTTGAGAAGGGCACAGCCTGGGATGATGACGCTCATCGCCACCGCCATCTCGGTAGCCTTTTTCTTTTCAGCCGCCACCGTCTTCGTTCCTGTCGGAAAGGACTTCTTCTGGGAACTAGCCACGCTTATAGACGTTATGCTTCTCGGGCACTGGATAGAAGCACGAAGCGTTCTAGGCGCCTCAAGAGCGCTGGAAGAACTCGTCAAGATAATGCCCACGATGGCGCATCTGGTGAAGAACGACGATATCAAAGACGTACCCGTTTCCGAACTGCAGGCTGGCGACGTGGTTCTGGTTCGTCCAGGCGAGAAAGTACCTTCTGACGGCGTTGTTATCGAGGGTGAATCCTACGTTAACGAGGCGCTTCTCACTGGCGAATCGAAGCCTGTTCACAAGGCGAAAGGAGACAAGGTCATTGGAGGCGCCATAAACGGAGATGGGGCGGTTAGAACCAAGATTGAGAGAACGGGCGAGGAAACCTATCTGGCGCAGGTGATAACGCTTGTTAGGCAAGCTCAACAAAGCAGGTCCAGAACCCAAGACCTTGCTAACCGAGCCGCCGCGCTTCTGTTTTATGTTGCCGTTTCCGCGGGCGTAATAACCTATGTGGTGTGGGCTGTGGTTGGAAACGCTCAGTTTGCTCTTACGCGCACCGTAACTGTTCTCGTGATAGCTTGCCCTCACGCTCTTGGGTTGGCGATTCCTCTTGTTGTTGCGCTGTCCACGTCTATAACGGCTAAGAGCGGGATTCTCATAAGAGACCGAAAAGCCTTCGAGATGGTGAAGGATGTAAACGCCGTGGTCTTCGACAAGACCGGAACCCTGACAACGGGGCAATTCGGCGTAAGCGATGTAGTCTCATACATCTCAGAGGACGAGCTTTTGCGTCTGACGGCTTCTGTTGAGGAGAATTCCGAACACATAATCGCGAAAGCAATCGCGGACTACGCGAGCAAGAAGGGCACCAAGGTTCCTAAAACTAAGGATTTCAAGGCGATCCCAGGCAAAGGCGCGCAGGCAAACGTCGAAGGGAAAGAAGTCACGGTGGGAAGCCCCAATCTTCTGAAGGAAATGAAAGTTGAAGTCAACGACGAAAAAATAACTGCCCTCCAAGAACAAGGCAAAACCGTGGTTTTCACAGTGGTAGACGGAAAACTTGCAGGCGCTTTTGCTCTTGCCGACAAAATACGAGAAGAATCCCGCCAAGCGATTAGAAATTTGAAGGCGGCAGGCGTAAAGGTGTACATGCTTACGGGCGACGCCGAAGCGGTTGCAAAGGGCGTTTCGAAAGAACTCAACATTGATGATTATTTTGCCCAAGTTTTACCCGACCAGAAAGCAGCGAAAATCAAATCGTTAAAGGATAAGGGCTACCGCGTTGCCATGGTCGGAGACGGCATCAACGACGCTCCAGCCTTGGTCACCGCTGACGTAGGCATCGCCATCGGCGCAGGCACAGACGTGGCAATCGAAAGCGCAGACATAATTCTCGTGAAAAATGACCCCCGAGACGTGCCGAAAGTGGCTGACCTTTCAAAGAAAACGTATTCCAAGATGATGCAGAATCTCTGGTGGGCTGCAGGCTACAACATATTCGCCATTCCCTTAGCAGCAGGCATCCTCGCCAATTTCGGAGTAATCATAGACCCCGCGGTGGGCGCGATTCTGATGTCGCTGAGCACA